>CAIOST010000356.1 GCA_903861045.1 uncultured bacterium
CCCCAGCCCCGCGGTAGCGGGCAGGGGCGCGCGGGTCGATTTGGAGAACGATGAGAGTTGAAAGTTGAGAGTTGAACGTTGAGCGTTGAGCGTTTGAATTTGAATACCGAACGCTCAACGTTCAACTCTCAACGCTCAACTTTCAAGTGGAGAGGAATGCAACGGAAACGAGGCTGTGTTGGGTGCGTTGGGTCGATGAGTTGCAGGACATGTGCGTCTGCATGAACGTTGAAAGTTAAACGTTGAGCGTTGGGCGTTCAGGAACTGACGATGACAACTGTGCAAATAGCCGCCTATCTGCCGCGTTCGCGGGTCAATGGCCCGGGCGTGCGGGCTGTGCTTTGGGTGCAGGGGTGCCCGATGCGGTGCGTCGGCTGTTTCAATCCGGATTTTCAGCCTTTTGAAGGCGGTGAGGCGCGGGCGGTGGCCGAAGTGGTGGACTGGATCGTGAAGGACGATGCGACGGAAGGCGTGACCTTCAGCGGCGGCGAGCCGTTCGCGCAGGCTGCTGCCTTGACGGAAGTGGCGCGGGGGGTGCAGCAGGCAAGGAAAAGCGTGGTGGTGTTTACGGGGTATGAGTGTGGGGATGAGAAGCTGGAAGGGCAGAAATGGGAAATGGGAGAAACGCAATGCGAAACGCCCAACGCCCAACGTCCAACGCCCAACGTTCAACTTTCAACGCTCAACGCGCAATGTTTATGTGAAGAAGTGGATGCGAGGAGGGCGCTGATCGCACAATGTGACGCGCTGATCGCGGGGCCGTACCGGCAAGAAGTGCCGTCGCGGCACCCGCTACTCGGTAGCGGCAACCAGCGGATTGTGCTGCTGACGGATCGCTATCGGATCGAGGATTTTCAGGCCCGGACAGGACGCCGGGCCGAGTACCGTATTGCGCCGGATGGGCGCGTAACCGTAACAGGCTTCCCCCGCGTGGAAGCGAAGGAACAGGTGACGAAATGAAGATCGGCGACACACTCTGGAACACGTTCATGGCGCGCATCGCCGTGGTGCATGTCGTGGGGTATGACGAGGGGCATTTGATACGGGAGCTTTCGGCCATGACCAAGCGCCCCGGCTGGCCGCAGGACATGGGGCTCTATACCTGGGATGCTGGCGATCAGTTTGTCGGCGTGACGGAGGCAAAGGTGCACTTCGACGTTTCCCAGAAAGCCTCGCCGGACAACCTGCTGACCATGCTCGACGACTTCAAGGGGAGCGCCGCGTTTGTGCTGAAGGACGCGCACATGTTCTGGTCGCAGAAGAAGAGCTTCGTGCGCAAACTGCGCAATCTGGCGCAGCGCTGGTCATCAACCTCGCCCCAAAAGTTTCTGATTCTCACCACGCCCGACTGGGGGAGCGAGTTCGCCCTGCCCGCGGAACTGCGGCACGACATCGTCAGTGTCGAATGCCCCAAGCCGGACAAGGAGGAGCTGGATGCCATCCTGGCGCGTGTATCCGGGCAGTCCGGTGCGCTGATGGGCGTGCGCCCGGAGTTGCGCGCCATGGTGCGTGAGTCAGCGCTGGGACTTTCCGCCGTGCAGGCCGAGCGGGTCTTCCGCAAGGCCATTATGGGCGGCAAAAGCGGCAAACTGGACGAAGGCTGCCTGGACTCCATCCGCGAAGAGAAGCGCGCCATCATCCGCGAAAGCGGCGCGTTGGAACTTTGCAGCTATGCCGAGACGCAGGACAGCGTGGGCGGTCTGGAAGTGCTCAAGCTCTGGTTGCACCAACGCAAGGAGGCGTATGGCGAAGCAGCGCGGGAGTACGGACTGGACCTGCCGTCCGGCCTGATGCTGGTGGGGATTCCGGGCACCGGCAAGAGTCTCTGCGCCAAGGTGACGGCCAGCGCTTGGAAACTGCCGTTGCTGCGCCTGGACATGGGCGCCGTCTTTGCCGGTATCCTGGGATCGTCTGAGAAGAACATCCGCGAGGCCATTGCCATCTCGGAGTTGATCGCGCCGTGCATCCTCTGGGTGGATGAGATTGAAAAGGCCTTTGGCGGCGGCGAGGGCTCGACCGACGGCGGCACCTCGCGGCGCGTGCTGGCCACCTTCCTGACGTGGATGGCCGAGAAGACCCACCCGGTCTTTGTCTTTGCCACGGCCAACGACGTCTTCCGTCTACCCACGGAGTTCACCCGCAAAGGGCGCTTTGACGAGGTCTTCTTCCTCGACCTGCCGACTGAGGAAGAGCGGCGCGCCATTCTGGCCGTGCATCTGCGCAAGCGCGGCTACCAGATGATCGAGCGAAAGTTCGATCTGGCCGCAGTTGCTAAAGCCACCGAAGGTTTTGTAGGTGCGGAACTCGAAGCCGTAGTCAAGGACGCCATGTTCCCGGCCTTCATGGACAAACAGCGCGAACTGGAGACCGCCGACCTGGTGAAGTCCGCGGGCCAGATGGTACCGCTGGCCAAGTCGCACGCCAAACAGGTTGAGGCGCTGCGGAGTCTGGTGTCCGACGGCCTGGCGCGCAACGCCTCGCGCGCCAAGATCCAGGAGGCGGTGGCGTGCGAGAAGATCCGGGGAGGACGGCTGCTGGATGTGTGAGGGGTACGCTGAGAGTTGAACGTTGAGTTTTGAAAGTTGAGAGTTGAACGTTGAGATTTGGCTGTTGCATTTTGGAGTCGAACGCTCAACGTTCAACGTTCAACGCTCAAGTCGAGAAAGGGAGACAACGAATGAATGCCCAAGACATCAATAGCGCCTGGACGGCGTCACTCAAGCGGCGCCTGGCCGTGAACCGCAAGGACGGGACGCTCTTGGTGTGGGTGCCGTCGGGCGAGTTCGAGATGGGGGACGGGCAAGGCGACAACTGTCCGAAGCACAAGGTGTATCTGGATGGGTACTGGATGGGGGTGTACTGCGTGACAAACCGGCAGTATGGGCGGTTTGTGAAGGAAGGCAAGGGGCGTGAACCGGACAACCAGGAGTGGAAGGATGCAGCATTTGCGAAACATCCGGTGGTGGATGTTTCGTGGGATGACTGCGTGGCGTATGCGAAATGGGCGGGGTTGAGTTTGCCGACGGAGGCGCAGTGGGAGAAGGCGTGTCGTGGGCCGAAAGGGTTGATCTATCCGTGGGGGAACGAATGGGACGAGCAGAAGTGCCGGAATGACAAGAACAAAGGGAGCGAACAGACAGCGACGGTGGGCGCGTATGCCGCCGGAGTTTCCGGCTACGGCACGTACCAACAGAGCGGCAACGTGTGGGAGTGGTGCGTGGATTGGTATGGCGACAAGTACTACACCGAACAGGGCGTGGCGAAGAACCCGACGGGGCCTGCTACAGGCTCGCGCCGCGTCCGCCGCGGCGGCTGTTGGTGGAACGGCGGCGCGTCGAGCTTCCGGGGGGCGCGCCGCAACGACTACGACCCCGCCTACCGCTTCGGCGATCTGGGCTTCCGCCTCGTGAGGATGGCTTCATGAACCTTGCCTTCGGAAACAAGGCGGCGGTAGCCGTCAACCTCACCCCCGGCCCCTCTCCCAGGGGGAGAGGGGAGAGAATGCTGTGCGGTAGCACCAAACGGAAGCGCGCCCCCAGCCCCGCGGAAGCGGGCAGGGGCGCGCGGTGTGCGGTGCGAAAGAAAGGCCGCGAAGCGGCCGGCGCGATTTAAGAAAGGAAAGATGCAAAAATGGACGAGTTAACCAATCCCGAGACACCCGACGCGATCCTGACACTAAAAGAGGTCGCAGCCTATTTGAAACTAGCGGAGCGTACGGTCTACCTGTACGCTCAGAATGGCAAAATACCTGGCATTAAGATCGGCTCGGCGTGGCGCTTTCGCCGCGTCGAGATTGATGCCTGGCTGGATGAACAGCGGCGTGTGACACGCGCATCGACGAAAAGAAGAGAAGGATCAACAACCCTGGATCCGACATCTCAATGAACGTTGAGCGTTGAAAGTTGAACCGTTGAACCCTTGAACCCATGAACCCTTGCCCTTTTCCCCCTCTTCCCATAGGATTTGACCCATGAGCGACCCCTTGGCTGGCAAACACATTGGCGCGTTTCGTATCGAGCGCTTGCTCGGTGGCGGCGCATTCAAGAAGGTCTATGCGGCGACCAATACGGCGGCAGCCCGTAATGGGTTGCCGGCGCACGTGGCGTTGTGCGTCCCCCATGCCCAGGACGCGGAAGCGCGCCGCCTGCTCGCCAACGAACTCAAGATCATCCAGGCGCTGCGTCACCCGGCCATTGTCGAGATGTACGCCGTTGAGGAAGCGGACGGCATGATGGTTGCGGCGATGGAACTGATCGAAGGCGAGACGCTGGCGGCGTTGTTGGAGCGGGAGGGGCCGCAACCCTTCGAGCGCACCTTGGCCATCGCGCGGCAGGTGGGCGAGGCGCTCGACTTCGCCCATGACGCGCTGGCCATCCACCGCGACATCAAGCCGGCCAACATTATGCTGCGCCCCGACGGCAGCGTGAAGGTGCTGGACTTCGGGTTGGCGCGGCTGATGGCCCATTCGCAGTACCATGCGGTCTCGTGCGTGGGCACCATGGCCTTCATGGCGCCGGAGCAGTTTGAAGGCAGCACCGGGCTCAACAGCGATCTCTGGTCGCTGGGGCTGACTTTTTGTCAGTTGCTAACCAACACCCATCCCTTCGCTTCGCGTGAAGAAGCGAGCCTGATGCGTCGCATTCTCTACGAAGCGCCGGATTTGACCGCCATCGAGCACGGTTCCTTCGATCCGCGACTGGTGGGCGTGCTGCGCAAGGCGCTTCAGAAGGATCCGGCCAAACGCTATCAACGGGCTGCCGCGTTCATTGCCGATCTGGAAGCCATTGCCCGGCGCGCCACGGTGCTCTCGCAGGCCGAAAGCCGCCTTGAATCGCTGTTGCGGGCGCACTTTCCGCTGGTGGCTATTTGCAGCCACGAGGAGGAACGCGTGCTGGAGTCGCTGCGCAAGGTGCGCGATGCCATCTACGGGAAGACGCCGGAAGCGCTCCACATCTGGAGCGAAACGCGGGGGCTGCGCGACGCTGACGGCCGCCCCGTAGGCGTAGGCACGACTGGCGATCCGGTGGTGGCGCTGCGGCACGTGGTGGAGTCGGCGCAGGAGGGGCTCTATGTCTTTCTCGACCTCCACCGCCACTACACGCCAGTAACGGTGCGGCTGGTGCGCGATGCTGTGTCCGTGGTCAAGCGTCAGCGCAAGAGTCTGCTGATCGTTTCGCCGGTGGTGGGGCTGCCGCCAGAGTTACAGGGCGAAACCACGCTGTTCTTCTTCGACCCACCCGAACTGGAAGCGCTCAAGGGGTTGATCGAGAACGAGGCGGCCGATGTGCTCGGCGCGCAGGCCGGGGCGCCGGAAGGCGAGTGGCGCGACAACATGGCGGCGGCGGTGCTGGGTCTGACGCGGTCCGAGGCACAACGCACGGTGCGGCGGGCGCTCTTGCGCCGTGGCCAGGCAGACCGGGCCTGCATCGAGGACGTTTTTCTGGAGAAACGACAGGCGGTGCGTAAATCGGGCGTGCTGGAACATTGTGTGCCGGGTCTGCGGGGCACGGATGTGGGCGGCTTGGGCAATCTCAAGGCTTGGTTTGCAGGCCGGCGCGAGGCGTTCACGGCCCAGGGGCGGCGCTACGGGCTCAGGCGCGTGCGGGGCACGGTGCTGGTGGGCGTGCCGGGGTGCGGCAAGAGCCTGAGCGCCAAGGCGCTGGCGGGTGAATGGTGCGTGCCGCTGTTGCGGCTGGACATGGGGCGGATCTACGGCTCGCTGGTGGGGCAGTCCGAATCGCGGCTGCGGCAGGCCTTGCAGGTGGCGGAACACGTCAGCCCTTGTGTGCTTTGGATCGACGAACTGGAAAAGGCTTTTGCCGGCCTGGGACGGGCCATGGACGGCGGGGTCACGCAACGCGTCTTCGGCACCTTCCTGAACTGGCTCTCGGATCACGACGCACCGGTCTTCGTGGTGGCCACGGCCAACGACATCTCGAAATTGCCGCCCGAGTTCACGCGCGCCGGCCGCTTCGACGCGGTCTTCTTTGTGGACTTGCCGGCAATGGCCGAACGCGAGGCCATCCTGCGCATTCACTTGGCACGCAGCAACCGAGCAGCGGAAGGGTATAATCTGAAGGCGTTGGCCGAGCTAGCGGATGGTTTTTCCGGTGCCGAACTGGAGGATGCAGTGGTTAACGGACTCTATCGCGCCTTCGAGGAGGGTCAGCGGACCTTGACCGATGCCGACATCGCCGCCGGACTGAAGGATATCGTGCCGCTGTCGCGCAGCCGGGCGGCGGAGATCGCGGGGTTGCGGATCTGGGCGCAGGCGAATGCGCGACCGGCGTGAGGGGGAGAGAAATGATGATGCTTAACTTTCAACGCTCAACGCTCAACGTTCAACGTTCAACTTTCAACGCTCAATGTGCAATAGGAAAGGAAGAGGGAAAATGTCACACTTCACGACGATCAAGACGGTGATTCGGGAACAAGTAATTCTCGCCGAGGCGTTGCGGAATCTGCACTATCGCTTCCAGGAAGGGGAGCAGGTGCTGATACGCGGCTATCAGAACAATACGGCGTATGGGCAAGTGGTGGTGGACACGGGTTGCAAGTATGACATCGGCTTTCAGAAACAGGCCGACGACACGTTTTCCGTGTGCACCGACTGGTGGGGCGTGCAGGGCAACAGCCAGGTCAAGCAGGACGATTTTCTGCGGCAGGTGAATCGCACCTACAGCCACCTGGCCGTGCGGCAACAGGTGGTGCAGCAGGGGTACATCATCGAGGAAGAGAAGATTCTGGCCAACGGCGAGATCGAGATCGTGGTGTGCGAGCCGGTGTAGGGGGGGGGATGACGAGTTGGTGGTTCGGGAGATGTTGGTATGTCTGACGAGGATAAAATTGGCAGCGTATCCGTTGCGTTTGCACGAGCGTTGCATGGCAAGCTTGTCGTCAACGCGAAGGACGGGATGTTGCTGGTTTGGGTCCCGGCAGGAGATTTCGAGATAGGGGATGGGATGGAAACGGACTGTCCGGAGTACCGGGTGTATCTGGATGGGTTCTGGATGGGTGTGTACTGCGTGACGAACGGGCAGTATGGGCGGTTTGTGAAGGATGGCAAGGGGCGTGAACCTGACAACCAGAAGTGGAAGGATGCAGCATTTGCGAAGCATCCGGTGGTGAATGTTTCCTGGGATGACTGCGCAGCGTATGCGAAATGGGCGGGGTTGAGTTTGCCAACGGAGGCGCAGTGGGAGAAGGCGTGTCGTGGGCCGAAGGGGCTGATCTATCCATGGGGCAAAGAGTGGGATGAGAAACGGAGCCGGAACGACAAGAACAAGGGAAACGAGCAGACGGC
>CAIOST010000357.1 GCA_903861045.1 uncultured bacterium
ACTAGCCGAGGAAGTGGCCTATCGTGGACAGAATGGCATTGTGACGGGGTTCCAGTGTCAGACACAAACATGAAAGCAACAGCAAGAAAGAAACTCATGGATTACAACAGAAAGAGCATCGACAAGCTACGGCGTTGGTCCGATTTGCTCTGGAACCGTGATTCGGTGCCTGACCCCGGATCGCCCAAGGCGGCTTGGGAACCATTGTATCAGGCGGGACTGCTACGCAAGGCCCAGTTGGTTGAGTTCGCCTTCTACATGGGGCACTGCCGTAATGCCGAGGTGGCCCAATGGGATGGTTCAAAGTTTTGGTACATTCGACGTAAGACGGGTGACACCTACGCCGAGTCCATTTGCCATCCGGAGGATGACAACGGATTTGATTTGTTCCTGCCGTTGAGCAGGTTGGTGGCTGAAAACGGGGAAACAATCCCAGGAAAAGCAAATAATCATGCGTAGAAAGAACAGCACAACGCTAAATCCGCAGTTCACATTTGAGGAGTTCGTCATCGGGCCGTCCAACAGTTTCGCCCATGCCGCTGCCTTGGCCGTATCCCAACAACCTGGCGTCGCCTACACTCCGCTCCTCATCTACGGCCCGGAAGGGTTGGGTAAAACTCACCTCATGCAGGCGATTGGGCACCGCGTGTTACAGCTATCCGCCAAATCAGTGGCCTACGTAACTGCGAAGGCCTGGCTTAACGAAATTGCCGAGGCTGTGAAGGACCGCAAACTTGCAGAAATCCGCAAGAAGTACAGTCGTGTAGACGTCTTGCTATTGGACGACTTGCATTTTCTAGCCAAGAAGGTACGGCTTCAAAAGGAGTTTTATCACATTTTCGTAGCGCTCTATGACGCTGGCACGCAAATCGTTTTTGCCAGCGATTATCCGGCCAACGTGGCTAGCATTTACCCGGCCAAAGGACTCATTGAGTTGGAGCAAAAACTTGTGAGTCGGTTCAAGCAAGGACTGGTGGTGGTAATTGAGCCGCCTGACTTAGAGACCTTTTTGTCGATCCTGCGCGCCAAGCAGCTTGCATGCAAGATGCAAATTAATGAGGCTTTGTTGAATAATATTGCGCGTAATATCCAGCCCGATGTTCGCAGCATCCAAGTGGCCTTGGCGCGGGTACAGTCGGCATCCTCGAATATTAAACAACCACTGACGGTTGATGTACTGCGACTGCTTTGCAAAGACATCCTGAAAAAGAATGAGCCGCTGGCTGGCGGGGATCAGTACGGGGGCGGAAGGAGGAAAGCTATCGGCTAGCTTTGTGACAAAGCTGCAATCACCCCTATGTGATCGGAGTCGGTGTGGCCGGCTGGACCGCTTTTGGGTGCCGTCCAGGTGGCAGGTGGGGGGCGCCAACCTCATCCACGGCCTCCCAGCCGCTGGCGCTCCACAGGGCAACCTTGCGGCGGGAGCCATTATGGGGGTAGCCGTAGTCCGGCCCGGATGTAATGGTCTGGGCGGTGGCCGGCAGGATGCCGGTGGTGGTCTCGGTCAGGCAGATGACATCCGCCTGGGCGTCCGCGATACGGGTTATGATCCGCCTGCCGCGTTGTGACGCTGCGGTGGCCCATTGGACGTTCCAGAGGAAGCACTTCATGGTCACATAGTAACACCTCCCAGGCCGTGGCAGGAACCGATTTGACGAGGCGTGAGCTCGGTGGCAAAGCGGCCTCGCGCAGGATACTGAGCTTGCCGAATGGCCGCCGCACACCACACCTCCCGCTTGGGGGGGGCGCTCTGGGGGCCAGGTGCTCACCATAAGAGTGTTTTCTACAGTATATGACATGATGGACGCATCGTGTCAGTCTATGGATGGTACGTTATTCACACGCAACCAATAGGATCGCAGGCGCCACCACCTGGCCGGTATCGAAGATGTGCGACAACGCTGGGGCGACCGGGCCGCAGAAGCCGCACGCCTGCACGTGATCGCCGATCTCAAAGGAGAAGGCTGGCAGCCAACATACCGTATTCCGGCGGATGAGCAGGATTATGTCCGGATGGGTTTGTTCTAACCCGCAAACGACACCAGACACCCGCCATGGAAACGATCCTATCTGGAGGCATAATAGGAGACGTCATGCCTAATAACACCCAACACCCCAGTTTCTCCATCGAACAGGGTACGCTCTGTATTCATTCCAGCGCGGCTCACTATCGGTTGCGCTGGCATCCCGTGCCATCGGCTGAGGAGTTGCTCTGTGGTTCGGCCACCTGGCGGCCGTGCTGCCCGGAGTTCCGACTGGTCCGTCCGCCTGAACCATCGCCGGAACAGGAGTTGCTTGCACTGGATCTCTCTACAGAAGTTCTGGCCGACCACCAGAAGGAAGCTGCCTTTGCCGCCTTCCGCGCCATGGTGCCAGAGCCGCTGGCAAAGGCCGTAGAGCCGTTCGGCTCGTACCAGTGGCCCCTGCTGGTCCTGTTGCATGACCGGTCGGAGGCGGCGGAGTTGGTGGCGCATAATCCAGTTCTGGCCTATGCCCTGGCCAACCATGCCGGGTTCCGGCTTACGCGGCAGGAACTCGCCGCCGGCGATGCCTGCCGACATTGCACAGACCGGCAACGGGATATTCTGGGTTGGCTGGGGTTACCGGCCACGGAGGCCATGGTTAAAACCTTCCGCAAAATGGCTCCAGCCGCGGTCTGCCCGATCGTTCTACGACACTTACGCAATGCGCTACGTGAGGATGAGCGTATTCCCGGCATGCTGGCACACCTGCCGCAGATCAACGCCGGCGTACTCTGGACGGTAGTAAACCCCTATCTTCGTGATCTAGTCGCGCCAAAGCTGCTACTGGCCATAGCGGAGAACGAGGACGACCTGGTTTATGGCCAGACGCCTGGCCGTATGGCCTCGGCCATACGCTTGCTCCAGGAGTCACAGGGCAAGCTGCCGACCGAACCGTTGATCTCCCTGCGGCAGGTGGAACTGTTGCAGGATGCGGCAGATGAGGCGTACCGTACGCGTGACGAACGGGCCCGTCTGCTGGCGCTGGAAAAAAAACGCCGGCAGCGCGCCCTGGCAGCGGCAGCCAGAACGCAGGCGCAGCGCGCCGCCCTGGCTGCGGCCAGCACCGAAAGACGGCGCATAATGGAGATTGAGGCCCGGCCGTATCCGCAGCCGCCGGTACCCGGGAACAACACCATTGAGCCGATCACCTCTGTGTTGGAGCTCAAGCGGGAGGGAAAGGCGCAGGGGAACTGTGTCGGCGGATATGGCTTGAACGTCAAGGAGGGGCAGGTCTATATCTACCGCGTACTCAAACCAGAGCGTGCTACGCTTTCCATTATCTGCGGTGCCGATGGCTCCTGGCGGCGCTCGCAATTGAAGATCCAGGCCAATGGGAATCCCGCGAAGGCTACCTGTAAGCATGTTGACCGCTGGCTGGCCAGACACAGCATCTCAATATAGAGATACGGGCATCAGGTTGTAAGTCAGCCGTTGCGATCATCATGACTTGGATCCATCCACCTCTCGCACCACCCACGCCACCTATCGTCCCCGCACTTCCCCGGCCCCGCGCTACCGTGCCGCGGCCTTCCCGCACCCTGGAGCTCTTGCCGCTCGCATCCACCGACGCTCGCCACCCATCCCTGACCATCCCGCCAGCTTGGCACGTGGGGTAGGGGATCTGCCACCTTTCTCTTCCCCCATCCTCCCGGCGTCAGCAACCAAGCACCACGAACCAAGAACATCCCTTCGCGTCCATTGGCGTGCATTCGCGGTTCCTCCCCATTACCCCCGTGCCTTCCTCTGCCCGTCCACCTGGCGTTAGCAACCAAGAACCAAGAACGAAGCACCAAGAACCAGCAACACTCCCACCTTCCCCAGCATGCGGGCGGCGCCGGCTGGCTCTGAATGGCCGCCGGCGCCCGCATCTATCTCCACCCTTCGCGCCCCGCGCACGCATAC
>CAIOST010000358.1 GCA_903861045.1 uncultured bacterium
CCGCGCAGCCCGCGCGCTGTCTCTCGTCTGTATCGTTTCCATGATCCGGTGTTCCTTTCGCGGATCATGATCGCGCAAAGCGCCGCTAGAAACTAGATGCGGTTCGCCGGACGCTTACGCTCTGCCCGCTGGCGAAGGTGTGTCGCAATCCGTAAGGGGTGAATATCCTAGAGGTCTTCGACGTAAGCATGACCTTGCACCCCAGCCTCACCACCGCCACCTCGCCGTTTCGCACAATCAGCCGCATTTTGGTTTCGCCAATGCCCAGCCGCCGTGCCGCCTGCGGAATGGTTAGCTTGCGGGCATCAAGCAGGCGGTAGTCAGGCGAGTCATTTGTTACGACAGGTAAATTATGATCCGGCAGTGCAAAATCGACCATCCCCCCCGCCCGTGGCAGAATGACAGATAGGGGTTCCACTGCCTAATTGATCAACCCCGGACATTCAGTGGCTCCATTTTAGTGAGCAGGGTGGCTCCATTTAGGTGAGCACGATAGCGTCTGGAGCCTATGCGGAGCCGTTTATTAGAAATGAAAGGGCTGCCGTGTGGCGGACTGCCAGTCGGTGATTTGACAACCGCCGTTATACGACAGGGAGGTGTTCCGACCCCCGCTTGGAAATGCAGCTTGTACGTGCTATCCGTTCGACCAACGTCAATCGATTCCGGGAGGAGATCTTACGGACCTGGCCCAAAGGCCGGCCAATCCCGCCGTCCGCAGAAAAATTGTGGGCGCTGCCGAAATCCAACGAGATCCCTTTGGAGCCCGCAGGCGTTCCGCTGAAAGAACTGGATCACGCGGACTAATCCGGAGTGCTTCGAGGAGCCCTGAGAAAGGGAGAGTGGCCACCTCCAGCCGCAAGGATCAGCAAGAAAGTCTAGGGCTGACCCTGAGGACGGGGTCAGCCACCCGGCACGCGCCACCCGGCACGCGCCACCCGACACCCACCACCCGCCACGCGCAACCCGCCACAACCACCTGCCACAACCTGGCACGCTATTTAACCAATACGGAGCAGTTGACAGGGGCTGACATCTCCAAGAAGTCGAACGTTCCGGATCAGCCGATGCGGCGTACTGTCCTGTGCTCCCTACCGTCCAAGGCTAGCATCGGCTGCATCCGGTGGTTCGCCATTCTCTTCATCTAAGGTAATAGAGATAGATCGCATACGGCAAGAAGCTGCTAATTGCCTTCTTCGATACCCCTGGATGTCTCGAAGCGAAATGCTCCAATAGGGCATCGAAATTCCAATCCAGCATATCAGCATATTTCCCATGGGAACCTGTATGGAATGTGGACTTTGCAGATCGTTCGAGTTCAGCCTGAACATCGTCCTTAAAGGCCCGAATAGTGGCAATCCTGCTTTGATCGTAAGGCCCAAGTTTCTTGTCTCGGAGGCGGCGTTTGATTTTTCGCTCTGATTCCGCATGATCTGAAAAGTCGAACTCAAACGCAAGACCGGCAAGGGCCTCGCCTTCATAACTCGGTGGTTCTTGTTTCTTTTTTCATTATCATGGCGTTATGGCTCAAGAACGGCGTTGCGCCGTTCTTGCAGCCGATTGTTGGACGAATCTGTTCTTAGTTTCTGGACGATCTGTCGGACTTCCTTCTCGGATGACATGGGTTGATAGTCTTTGGGGTATGTTGCCCAGAACGTGATGTCTCTGAGTTCTAGAATCCAGATTCCTCTTGCCCCGACCTCGTATCGGATGTCTGTCGACTTCCGGGCCCTATTCTTGACCGATGGCATCGAGAGGGGAAGGTTCTGTTTCGGTGCGACGACCCGATTTGTGAGGGTGTTGAGAAGCACTTCCTGCACAGTGATGTCTGCGACATCATACTGGTACAAGACCCCGTCTTTGGGAAGATCGGCTGTCGTCACATGTGTGATCTCCCCAATGACGACCACATGGCTCTGCTGGATGACCTTCTCTAGAGAGAGGTCGCTCCAGCAAGCGATGGCTGCCGATGCGACCATGACTCCGAATGCGATGGTCAGTTTCGTCTTCATTTTCACGTCCAAAGTCACTTCTCTGGCGCGGCGCGGGTAGCGACGTCGCCAGGAGAAGTTGGTTGGGGCTTGTCTCTTCTGAGTTCATGCCATGCCACAATCATAGAAATCAGCGATATCAACAGTGTGTTGACCAAGAAGTGTTCGCTATCTCGGCTCCTCTGGATCCACTGGAATATCTCGGGCATTGTTCCCACATTCATACCAACTGCCCCCGTACACATCCGGCGACCCTCGGTTCTCCGGGCAGGCTCATCCAAGCCCGCCCCGCCACCCGGCTATCCCTTTCACAGCGGAAAACGGTTTCATGGTACGACTTGCGGGGGCGAAAAGCAACGCCACCCTCAAAAACATACTCCGCCCCTTGGCTCATGACAGGTGGGGGGCACTTCAAGCGCTTGTGGCGCTGGCTCCCAGTGGCTCCATTTCATTGAGCACGATAGCGCTTGGGGCCATGCGGAGCCGTTTATTCAGAAATGAAAGGGTTGCCCCCGTGCGGCGGACGGCCAGCCAGGGGGTGCTCAAGCAGACTGGCGAAATACCAGCAGCCGCCGGCAACTAGCAACGATGCCATGATGACCATGATGGCCTGCGTTTGAGGGCTGCCGATGGTCATTCATTGCTTAGCGTAACACGCGCTGGAGGGGGCGATGCTTTCAATGGCCGCCTGAACCTCTCTGCGCTTGAGGAACCATAGCCTGATTGCCAATGTCACTCTACGGCACACGCTGGTTAGGATCGCACGGCATAAGCAAATCTCAGGAGCACAAGCCCCGTTGTGAACCAGAATGCCCGCCAGAAGTGATTGCGCGGGATGATATGGTGGTTCGCCTGCTGCCGATGCCTGGCGATCGCTTCGGACAAATAGGCTGACGCCAGCGGTGCTACCAGCAGGTTTGTCAGGCGCAACGCCGGGTGTGTAAGGAAAGTCCGCTTTACGAGGAGCACCGAAAGCCCTCCCAGCAGCGCCCCCACCGTGAACCAGATCGCACAAGATCCTTTGATCGAGGGAGCTTCCGGGCGTTGGCGGCCGCGCGATGGCAAATCGACCGGCCACCATGCGAGCGACTCTAGGACAATCTCAGCCAAGACTTGAATGATTATGATGAGTGCGTCTTCCATTGGCAGGAATATAGCCCCGCCGAATGTGGCTGCGCAAGGGCGTTCTGCCGTTGGTTCCGGCGGTCGGTCACGGCTTGAACGCCTCTACAGACCTGGGTTCGCCGACCAGTTCCAGCCTCTCTTGTCACGACCGTCCCGCCCCAGGGTTCTCGTGGCTGTTGTCCGAAACGCACACAAGCCAGTCCCCGTTGGTGAATTCCCGGACGCCAGCCTGGGCATATCGCTCCCTGGCCTGCTGCGGGCTGTTGACCTCGGCCAGTCGTGCCGACCACTTGCGGGCGTATGAGCCCATGGGCAGGCAGGATGGCACGATCAGAAGAATGCCCACAATGGACGCACGGGCCACTGGTTATAACGTGGGACCGCGAAGCCATTTGGAACTGTCCATGCGGATCTGGTGCACGGTCTTTAGACTTATGACGAACGCGCCTTACGCACGCGATGCACGGACATACAGATGATTACCGGTTTCAGGCGTTCTGCCGGTGAGCGTCTGGCTGCCGTCCCCGGCGGCCTTGTGCCGCCGGAACGGGAAGTTCAGCGTGAGCAGCGAAATAGCGAGAAAATCCTAGAAAAAAGTGCGGCGCGAGGCGTGGCCGCTGCGGCCTGACCTCGCGCCATTCCTTTTGCTTGTCAAATTGCGCTGCTTCCTTTCTCTCGCGGAACTTTGC
>CAIOST010000359.1 GCA_903861045.1 uncultured bacterium
CTTGCCGGACTTCTCGGGCCTCCGATTGTCGATCGATGCGCCTTCTTTCGGGTCAGTTCGTGCATTCGACGTGGTTTATCCGCCTCAAATGAGGCAGTCCTTCGACCCTCGCGCTGAACTCTCGCAGTTTGGGGGGCGCCCCCGTTCTGCGAGCATCAGATTCCTGGCTTGACCCGGCTGCGCCGTTGCGCCATCGTAGCACCCCGGCGGGCGGAACCAGCGAAAGCGCGCCACAGCCAGGGAAGCAATCAAAAGCATGGAAACCGATTTTGTCACACGCGCCAAGCAGGTTATGGACATTGAGATTGCGGGGATGCAGACGGCCCGCGACGCCTTGGGCGAAGGGTTTGTTCAGGCGGTCACCCTGCTGCTCGAGGTACTGGCCCGCAACGGGCGCATCGTGGTCACAGGCGTGGGGAAGAGCCTGCACATTGCCGAAAAGATCTCTGCGACGCTAGCGAGCACCGGCTCCACCAGTGTGGTGCTCAACCCCATGCAGGCCATGCATGGCGATCTGGGGATCCTGGCGGATGCCGATGCCCTGCTGGCGCTGAGCTTCTCGGGGGAGTCCGACGAACTCCTCGCGCTGGTGCCGGTTATCAAGCGCCGCGGCATCCCGATCATCGCGCTCACCGGCGGCGTGCACAGCTCCCTCGCCAAGCATAGCACCGTGATCATCCCCATCGCGATTGAGCGCGAGGCCTGCCCCTTCAACATGGCCCCCACCAGCAGCACCACCGCCACGCTGGCCGTAGGCGATGCCCTGGCCATGACGCTGCTGGATGCGCGCGGCTTCGACAAAAAGGACTATGCCCGTCTGCACCCGGCCGGTGCCATCGGCCGCGCCCTGCTCTGTCGGGTGAGCGACATCATGCGCACCGGCGAACGCATGGCCACCGTGCCGCTAAACGCCACCGTGCAGGCTGCCATCGTGGCCATGACCGGCGCCAAATCCGGCTCGGCCTGCGTGGTGGACCAAGCGGGCCATCTGGCCGGCATCTTTACGGATGGTGACTTGCGGCGGCTGCTGACCACCCACCGCAACCTGCTCGCAGCGCCCGTGCGCGAAGTCATGACCGCCTCCCCCACCACCGTGCGCCAGGACCAGCTCGCGGTGGAGGCGCTGCGCATCTTCGAGCAGCGCAAGATTGACGATCTGCCGGTCGTGGATGCCCACGGCCTCCTAGCCGGCTGCATTGACATTCAGGACCTACCGCGCTTAAAAATCCTGTAAGGCGGCTACAGGCCAAAGAGACGCAGGCAACGGCGGAAATCGGCCGGCAGCGGACTATGGGCACGCAGGTTGCCCGGGTGCATCGGATGCGGCAACTCGATGTCAGTCGCGTGTAGCATCTGGCGCGCCACCTCCTGTAAACGCGGATCACGCGCGGACTTGAGCCCATACTGATGATCACCGATCACCGGGTGGCGGATGCCGGCCAGATGGCGGCGAATCTGATGCGTACGCCCCGTCTCGATTCGCAGCGACAGATAGGTGGCATCGCGGGTGGAGGAGAGCGTCGTCACGTGCGTCACCGCCGCCTCCCCCTCGATCTCCTCGCGAATCGTTGAGGAGCGTCGGACGAGCTGGCCGACGCAAATCGCGTGATAGACCTTCAGCACACGCCGCGTCTTGAAAACGGCGACGGCGGCCTGAAAAGCGGCCTCGTTACGCGCCACCAGCAAGCAGCCGGAGGTATCGCGATCCAAGCGGTGCACGACCCGCAACTCCAGCGCCCCCAACTGCGTGCGCAGGCGCTCTTCCGTGCCATCCGGACCATCCGTGAGCACGCCGGCCGGTTTGTCCACCACCAGGTAGTGGGGGTCCTCAACCAACACCCGGATATGCTGCGGCTTCGGCGGCTGAATTTCCGCCGCACGCGCTTGCAAGATATCCCCGCGCCGCACGACATGATGCGCCATCCAGACCAACTGGCGGTTTACCCACACCTGCCGGTCATCCAACAGATTTTTGGCCGCGCGCCGGGAAAGGGTGAGCCGTCGGGCCAGAAAGGCCTGCACCGTCTGCCCCTCTTCGGCGGCAGCCACCGTCATGGTTGTCAGGTTGTTCTTGCCTGCATGCATAGTATTTCCATTTCGACCGCATGGCCGGCGACCGCCGGGAGCCGTGCACGCGCCGATCAGCGCCATTATTCGTGGACTTCCACAAACGAGCAGACCAACCCCACCACATCCTGAGATTCGATGGCGCGGTCCACGTCCATCGCGGCACCAACTTGAAACGACCTGCCGTCGCACGCCTTAGCCTGCAGCATCCCCATCCAGCGTTCGCCAGCCAAGGCGTGCCGGGCCGGTTCCCCGGCCAGAGGATCGTCCGGCCAGAGGCTGGGCAGGAGATTGCCAATGATCTGCTCGTCCTGCTCGCACCCCCACATGGTCCGCATGGTCTGGTTGGCAAAGATGATCTGGCCGTCACGATCGCAAACTGCCACGGCTGCGAGATCATTGGTCAGGGCATTCTGCAAACTGCGCAGCAGTTGCGATTGCCGCTTACGGCGCTCCGTATTGCGCACCGAAAAGACCATGTCGCTATCGTTAATCAAGTCAATCGAGCTGATGGCCACTTCCGCCGAAAAAAACACGCCATCCTTGCGCACGCACCGGGCATCTATCAACACATGGCGGTTATCCGCCAACCCCTGTCTAACGCGTTCCAGCAGTTGCGGGGTAATGCCGGGAATCAGCTTGCTGATCTCCATATCCCAAACATCGTTCTGGTCGAACTGAAAGAACTCCTGCATCCGGCTGTTGCTGTCAATCACGTGTCCCTTGGGATCGGTAACCAGGACCGCATCATACAACCCGCGCAGCAATTGTTTGTAGAGCGACCGGTGATCCTGCCGGTAGGGGCCGGTCCCCTTGCCGGCGCTCGGCGCTGCCGGGGCCGGGAGCACCACAGCAGGCGGCACAAGCGCAGGCGCTGCCGGGGCCGGCGCTGGCGCAACCGGCACCGGTTTGGGCGCTTCCGGGGCTGGGATACTACTAGGACGCTTGAACAGAAACTTCATACAAAAGGTCTTGCGTAAGGCACAAATAGTTGTAATCGAATCCCCCCGTACATGCAACGTCAAAGGGCCCCCAGACCGGCTTTTATATTTCCAGTGGCGCTCCCCGCCATTTCACGATACTCTTCCCTTTTTGCCGCACAATGTAGGAAACCAGGCAGGGAGAGCCCATGAGCGAAGCGTACACCAAAACCGATCTGGTTAAGGAACTGGCGCTGGCCGCCCAGATCAGCAAGCGCTGCGCCGAAAGGGTCTTAGAAAGCCTGATGACCATCGCCTACCGCGAAGCACCCCACGGCTTTGCCATACCCGGTATCTGCCGTCTGGATGTCGTGGAACGCAAGGCGCGCCTGGTGCGCAATCCGCGCACAAACCAGACCCTACAAATCGACGCGCATCGTGCGCTGCGCGTACGCCCGGTCAAACGCGCCAAGGACGCGATCGCCCCCACCCCCCGCGCCATTACCCAGGTGGTCGCAGAGCTAGCCGCGGCCACCCCCCCGTCGCCGGGTGCCCCCCTAACCGACGCCCCGGCCAACGCGCCAGCGCCTGTGGCCGAGACGACTGCCGCCACAACCGCCGCCACCACGGCGCAGGATGAGGTGTTTCTGTCCTTCCGCTGCAAACAATGCCGCCAGGAAATCGAATCCCCCTTCGAAATGGCCGGCTCGCCCAACGAATGCCCGACGTGCGGGGAAAGCCTGACCGTCCCCTTCGTCTCCGAACCGGGCACCGTCTGGCATCAGGAGCGCACGACCGCCGCGACACCGCTGGTGGAGCTCAATCCCTCCGTGCTCGCGGCCATGAAGGGGCGTACCATCCGCATTGAGCTGCCGGACGACCTGTAGAACCAGTGCGCCATCTCGCTACCAGGAGCCGACGACGCATGACCTTCTTCCGTTGCTACCCCCTCCCGCGCGCGCTGCTGCGCATCGTACCGCTCGCGTTACTTCTGGCCGGATGCGCCTCCCCCCCGCGGACGACCTCCACCCCTTGCACGTCTCCTTCTCCGCCACCGGGGTGGTCACCTACCGCGACAGCCAGTTCAAGGCGGATCAACTCCCCGCCCGCTTGGCCAAAAGCGGCGCCAGCGTAGACCAGGAGATCCGCCTGCACATGGAAGACACGCGCCAGACGCGCCTGATGGCGCAACTGCGCGACGTGCTGCTGCGCAACGGCTACAAGCACATCCTCTTCCTGACGGAAACACGCGCCATGTCCGAAGTCTCCGGCCAGCCGGAGACTCGCACCGAAACACCGGTACGCGCCCCAGCTCCGTCGCAGCGAAACCCTAACCCCCAGCCCCTTCCCGGTTCATGAACATGCCCGCTCTGGCATTCGACGCCCATACGCACATCTTTCCGGACGCCATCGGGCCACGCGTGGTGGCGCAACTTGCCGCCACGCTGCCGCTCCCCACCAGTTATAACGGCACCCGCGACGGCCTGCTGCGTAAGCTCGCCGAAGCCGGCATAGCCGGCAGCCTCAACGCCCCCGTGGCCACGCGCGCCGATCAGGTTGATGCCATCAACATCTGGGCCGCCGAACAGAACCGCTGGCCCATACTCTCACTCGGCGCCATGCACCCCGACTATCCTGACATCCCCACCGAGCTCAGGCGGGTCAAGGACCGCGGCCTGCCGGGTATCAAGCTCCACCCCGAATACCAGGGTTTCGCACCGGATGAGCCGCGCTTGGATATAATCTGGCGCACCTGCCGCGAACTGGGCCTCATCATCCTGCTCCACGCCGGCAACGACTGGCAGTTCCCCCCGCCCTGCCGCGCCAACCCGGCCGCCATTGCCCGTGTCGTGCGCGCCTGGCCCGGGCTCACACTCATCGCCGCCCACTTCGGCGGCTTTGAACAGTGGGAGGCCGTCGCGCATGAACTCGTGGGGCTACCCCTTTATCTCGACACCTCTTTCGCCGTCGGCTTCCTGCCGGATGATCAGTTCGTGCGACTCGTGCGCCAGCATAGTAGCGCGCGCGTCCTGTTCGGCTCCGATGCACCCTGGCAGGACCCGCCCGCCACCTTGGCCGCCTTCCGGCGCCTCCCCTTCACGCCACCAGAGCAGCACGCCATCTTGTGGGCGAATGCCGCCCGTCTCTTTCACCTGGAAGAACACGCCTGCCCCGCCACCTCGGCAGCGCGCAAGGAACCCTCATGCATGTAGCCATCGTCGGTATTGGGTTGATCGGCGGATCCGTCGCCCTCGACCTGCGGCGCGCCGGCTTTGCCACCCGCCTCACGGGCGTAGGCTCATCCCCCGCCCGCGCGGAAATCGCCCTGCAACTCGGCCTCGTGGACCGCGTCACCACGCTGGAAACCGCCGTGCGCGAGGCCGACCTGGTGATTCTGGCCATCCCCGTAGACCGCATCGTCGCCATGCTGCCACAACTGCTGGACTGGGTGGACCACCAGACCGTGACGGACATGGGGTCTACCAAGCAGGCCATTGTGGACGCCATCCGGCACCACCCCCGCCGGAACCGCTTTGTCGCCGCCCACCCCATGGCCGGCACCGAGAACTCCGGCCCTACGGCCGCCCAAGCACGCCTCTTCGAGGGGAAGGTCGCCGTGTTATGCGACCTGGCCGACAGCGCGCCGGACGCCGTGCAGACCATTGAAGACCTCTACACCACGCTGGGCATGCGCCTCACGCGCCTGGATGCCGCCACCCATGACCTGCAGGCCGCCTACGTCTCCCACCTGCCGCATGTCCTCTCCTACGCGCTGGCACGCACCGTACTCCAACAGGAGCAGACCGACCCTGCCATCTTCACACTGGCGGGCGGCGGCTTTGCCTCCACCGCCCGCTTGGCCAAAAGCGCCCCGGACATGTGGACCCCGATCTTCCGCCAGAACCGCACCGCCGTCCTGGCAGCTATCCAAGCCTATCAGCAGCAACTACAGACTTTGCAGGACGCCATCGCCGCCGGCGACGAGTCCCGCCTCCGCACGCTGATCACCGAAGCCAACGACATCCGGCGGGTTCTGGCGTAGCACGACGACAACGGCGGGTTCAGGGTTCAGGGTTCAGGGTTCAGGGTTCAGGGTTCAGGGTTCAGGGTCCTTCTTCAATCTGCAATGTTCAATCTTTAATTTGCAATCTTCATTTCCAACCGCACCGCTGCGCGTCACGCTCGTCCAGAACCAGGCCGGCGACAATCGACTGGCCAACCTGGCGTGGATCGAGCAGGCCCTCCCCTCGGACCTGGCAACCGACCTGATCGTCCTGCCGGAGCTCTTTGCCTGCCGCGGCAGCGACGAACAGTACCGCGCGCAGGCCGAAGCGCTGGATGGGCCGCTCAGCGCATGGCTTGGCGCACTGGCGCACCGCAACCGCGCCTGGGTACTGGCCGGCAGCGTGCTGGAGCGCGAGGGCGCACAGATCTACAACACCACCCTGCTCTTCAACCGCGCCGGTAAACTGGCTAGCACCTACCGCAAGATCCACCTCTTCGAAGCACACCTCGAAAACGGCACGTTCATCCGCGAACGCGACCTCTACCAAGCCGGCGACCAGCCCGTGCTGGTCTCCATTGATTCCTGGTGCGCCGGGCTCTCCATCTGCTACGACGTGCGCTTCCCGGAGCTCTACCGGCACTACACCCGCCACGGCGCCCACCTGTTGCTCATCCCGGCCAACTTCACCCAGCGCACCGGCCGCGACCACTGGGAGGTGCTCGTGCGCGCGCGTGCCATCGAGAACCAATGCTTCGTGCTGGCGCCTGACCAATGCGGCGCCAACCCCCATACCCACTCCCTTAGCTACGGCCACTCCTTGGCTATCGGCCCGTGGGGCGAAACCCTGGCCGCCGCCGCTGACACACCCACCGTGCTGCAGGTTACCTTGGAACCCGAACGCCTGCGCGCCACCCGCGCCTGCGTCCCTGCCCTCGCGCACCGGCGCCTCTGACCGGCGCCCGCACGGATCGGTGCGCAGTCTCGACAAAGTCTTGCGACGAAGCGTAGACGACAACGCGTGGGACGAAGAAAGCGACGAAGTGTGGCGTGGCATGGATAGGAGCAGCAAAATATGTATCCAGGGAAGAGCTTGCTGGCGGAGATCGTGAGCGGCTCGTCCGCATGCGGGAGACAAACGCCGAAAGGTCGCGAAGATGGGAAGGTGTTAGGTGTGTGGTGGTAGCGCAGCGGCCTTGTGCCGCCGGAGAGAACATCGAAAAGTGGGAGGGTGAGGATCCCGCCGAGCCGGACACAACACGCTCTCCTTTGCGCCCTCGCGCCTTGGCGCCTTGGCGTTACA
>CAIOST010000360.1 GCA_903861045.1 uncultured bacterium
CACGGCGTCTGCGTAGTCGCACGCCGCTACGCCAGCGCTCTGAATCTTCTACTTGGAAAGAAAAAACATCCCACTCTCTGCGCGTCCAGTGGCTCCATTTAACTGAGCACGGGCGGCTCCATTTTGGTGAGCGCCATAGGGGCCGATGACCGCACCTTCAAGGCACTGTTTCTCGACGTCGGACTGCTTTGCCGCGCGTGCGGGGTTCGCGTGCTGGATGTCGAGAAAGCGGGCGATCCGATGCTGGTCAACGCCGGTGCGGTCTGCGAGCAGTTGGTTGGCCAGCACCTGCTCCTGAGCGGGGCCTTTTACGAGGAACCGTCGCTGTACTGCTGGATGCGCGACAAGCCGAATTCCAGCGCAGAGGTGGACTACCTGCTGGCGCAGGGTCCGCACGTGATTCCGGTCGAAGTCAAAGCCGGCGCCACAGGGAGGCTCAAGTCCATGCATCTCTTCTTATCGGAGAAGAACCGCGACTTCGGCCTGCGCTTCAACAGCGACATGCCGTCGCTGCTCGATACACGAACGCCCCCGGTGGATGGCAACACCAGGCCCTTCCGCCTGCTGTCTCTGCCGTTCTATCTGATTGGCCAGGCTCGCCGTCTGTGCGATGCGGCGCTAGAGAGATAGCTGGGCACTCGGCGATTGGGTCCCGGAGACTGGCAAACCGCCGATGCCTTCCGAGGCCCCTGCCATGCTTGCTACCTGCCAAATATGCGTGCGTGCCGCTCTTCCATGATCCATCGGACTTTGTCTTGCATCTCCGCCAACAACCGGGATTGCGGAAGTTCCCCCACCATCAGCGAGTAGCCTTGCCTAAACCGATCGAAGATGCCGACGACGACCTTTGGGGGGATCTTGATCGTCGCGGCGAATTGCTCGAAATCTCCTCGGCCGATCTTGTTCTGCTTGCCGTTCAGGGTCAGGGCGCAGTCCGCTTCCATGGGGATCACGACATTGGAGCAGACGATGTCGTAGGCCGGCGACAGCCGCAGACCGCCATCGGCCGATTCGAGCATGGAGAAATTCTTGAGGTGGGCGTCGCCATTCCCCAGCAGGAAGTTCAGAAGCACCCGCTCGAAGAACAATTGGACGTCCAGACCGGAAACGGCGGACAGCTCGCGGATCTTCTTTCCGATCCGCTCCATCGAGCCGGTGTACTTGTCGTCCTCGCCGAGAATCTGGGCGAAGTCCTCACACCGTAGCTTCTTCCCGTCCGGGCTGCGGTCAAATCGGCGGACAAGGTAGGCTGGCGAACCGTCGTGCAGGTCGAACAGCCCGTGCGGAGGGGTATCGATCTCCAGAAGCCCGGCGATGTTCATGCACAAGTTCTCGTTCTGCGGAAGCAACGGGAACCGCTCCGTCTGCGGCTTAAGGATGAACTGCCCGCCCGTCGCAACAGGAACCAGACGGGATCCCTGACGTGACATGGACAGCTTGGGCTGGACTCCAGAGATGGACATACGCCCTGCCATCTCCTGCGCCTTCATCAAGACATCACCGTGCGTCAGTTCGATGCTCGGCAAAGCCGGAGTCCCGAACAGACGGCGAAGGCAGGCAGGATGATAGCGGCCGGTCTCGACGGAGGCCCTCCCGCAGATGTCGCAGAAGATGTTCATACTTTGATCCACACCGCCCCGATACAGTCGCCACAGGCCTTGATGAGCAGACCAAAATCATCTTTGGAATCGATCTTGAGCGTCTGGCAGACGATTTCTCGGAACCAGCCTTCGGGCAGCAGCCCCTTGAAGAACGGGAAGAGTGTCTTACTCTCGTAGGGCTGCTCCCGCAGGGGGAAGGCCACCGCGATGGGGCTGCCATTTGCCAGGTATGCAGGATTGTAGGCAAAGCGATAGCCTTCGCCGGTCTCCTCGATGGACCCGGCGAGCGACTCCTTGAACATCACGCTGGCTTTACGCAGAGGTCTCATGGTCCTTGGCCGCTTCGACATGGTAGCCAAACAGTGCGAGCACCTGGTTGACCTTATCCATCCTGACTGTTGGCTTGCCTTGTTCCAGATCCCGTACAAACCGCAACCCGACACCGGTCCGCATGGCCGTTTGCGCCTGTGTCAGCCTTGCGCCTCGGCGCAGCTCCTTGACCTGCAAACTGAGCGGCGTAGCTATACCCGATGTGGCTTCTGGCACCTTGTCGTTCATTGAAAACATATCATAACGGGTATAGCATCGGGGGTCAACAGCGTATATTATACCTGAAGAGGACGACGTTTGAGGTGTCGGGCACGCATATATACCCGAACGGGTATTATTATCGGCGCGCTCAGCCGACTACCGGTCAAGAGCGTGCTCGACTACGACTACGGCACATACAAGGGCTTTTATGTTCGGCGATTGACGAATGCGCCCATAAGGTCACAGTGGACAAAGCCACCGGCATCCGGGACATCCCCGCCGCCCGCTTCCTGACCGCGTTTGCGTGAGGGGCGAACGCGGTTCCTCTGTCGCCGTTTTGGCACGACGCCGAAACAGTTAATTGATCCGCCTGTGCCGAACCGCGGCTCACGTCGCCTATGGACGTTCGCCGGCTGCCTGCAGGCCCGCAAGAAGAAGCCGTCCGGCGGTGGCGGCGGGGTGCTTGGCGTAGTCCTTGTCCTTGACCAGTTGCGCAAGCGCCTTGATGGCTTCGTTGGTGTTCCCGCTTAGGTAATGACACTGCGCCCTGTAAAACAGCGCTGGCGCCGAGTACTCAACCTGGTTGGGTAAGAAGGCCAACAATTCATCGTAGGTCCTGATCGCCAGAAGGGGCTTACCCATTATCTGCAGACAACGGCCTTGGCGGATATTCGAAAAGGGAAAGGAATGCGATATGGGGGCGTACTGCGTGAATTCTTCCGCATACTTCCCGGCGGCATACAGCTCCTCCGCCTTGGCCAGGAGCGCCGCTTCATCCGCCGGCAGCGGCTGATTGGCTGGCCAAGCTGGGATCTCATAGTCCGGGAAGAAGCCGGCCACGGCAATCACGTTGGACGCCTCGCCGACCTTGCAGGAAAACCGAAGCCGCCAAATCGAAGCTTCCAAGGGTGGGAGTTTCGCGGCCGTCGCGACGTTGGCGTTGGTCGCCGCATACGGCCCGTCTTTCTCGTACCGCGCAAAAGACTCCTGAAGCCGTGACCGGGGCGCACTGGTCGGAACATAGCAAGCGACATAGAGGTTCTCTTTGTCATAGCCAAGATGGAACCGGAGTTGAACTGCACGCGAGGATGCGCCGGTGGCACTGCCGGATGCCGTGGCGGTCGAAGCCGCGTCCCATTCGCCGGCTCTGAACAGGCCGTCGATGGTCGGTGCCTTGGCTAGGAAAGGAATCCTCACGACAGCATCCGCTGCCGACAGCGGTTGCAACGATTCGACATTATCCGCCGCCTTCCGTTGTGCCACCTCCTGCGCCACGATCGCGCCACTGCCCGCCACCACCAGACTCGCCGCAACCATCGCCGCCACCATCTTGACTTTTGCTATGAACATGGCCTTCATCGCTCCCTTCGCCAGCAATCCTGCTGTTGATGTGGCACCCGTGGCCGTGGCGGTTGTCGCCACGGCAGTCTTCACGGTCGCCAGGATGGAAGGAAGGAGTGTTTCCGGTACCGCGGCCGAGGCTTCAGAGGTGAGCAGGCCGGCAAGGGCCACGCCGCCCAGCGCGATGCCGCGCTTGGCAAGGCGTTGCCGCAGGCGTTCGATGCCACGGCTGGCCCGCGCCGAAAGTGTGCCCACGGCGCAACCGGCTCGTTGTGCAGCCTCGGCTTCGCTGTGATTCTGCAAATAGCGAAGAATCACCGCCTCCCGATACCGTTCCGGTAGACTCAGCAGCGCTGCGTCCACCAGCCCCAACAGCGCCGGATCGGCGACGTCGTTCACGGCGAACGCTTCTGTCTGGATGGCTTCGTCCACGGCGTATGCTTCTTCCCGTTTTGCCCGATGCATGCGCTTCCTCACGGTTTCGGCCGCCACGAGATGTGCCACGCGATACAGCCATGCGGCCAGATCGCCTTTCCGCAACCCACCCGCTTTTCGGGCCAGGACCACGAAGACCGCCTGCGTAGCATCCTCCGCTTCATGAGGATCCTTCAGCAACCGATGACAGGCCCGGTACACCATGGCGCCGTGCCGTCGCATCAGTTCGGTGAAGGCTGCTTCACCCTGAACAACGCCGAAGGGCGCATCCCGCCGGGACGAGTAGGCCTCCAGTAATTCTGTGTCAGTCATGGTTTGCATAACGTGTTAGCGTACCAGAATACTTTCCTCTTCCACAATAAGCCTGCAGCCAGGAGTAATTCCCTGCAACAAATTTTGATTCGGATTGTTCAGGGCAGGCCTGACCGAAATACAGCGGCGGCAGATCTCTTTCTGGGACGCGCTTATTTTGTCGGCCGCCCGCCAAGCCGGTGCTATGGAAACATGCGTGGCTATATTTCCACACGTTTAAACGTGTGGAAATGTTGCGACGTACCGTTTATCAGTGTAATGCTTTGGTGACAAGTATGTTACGCATGTCGATATCGCGATTTGCATTCAACGACATGCGGCGGAAACAGGCACATTGAACCCGACCGCCGGGTTATTGGTTGAGTTCTGCCGTAGCGTGACCTTCATTCGCCGAACACCAGACGCAGATGCAAATCCATAGACTGGTTCACTGGCCAGGGAATTTCGACTGTCCCCTCTACTCCGCCTGGAATGCGTTGCACCTTGATCGGCTTGCCAGTAAGCGGATTCATCACCTCCGGCAAAGGATCGCCCTCCGGCGTTGCGGCAGCGCGACAAACGGCAATGATCATCGGACGGGAGGCGGTTTGGTAACACGCATACCTTTTTTGCAATAAATCCACGTTAACTTTAAGTTCCCGGATACGAGGACCCCAATCGGAAGCCTTCGCCTGGTAACTATTGATAGCTTGCACTTGTTCAGACACGGGAAGTGCGGCTATTTGGGCGGCTATTGGCAAGAGATGGTCGTAGTATGCCGTATTTTCTTCCGCCATCCGCTTGACGAAATCTATCCGCTCTTTAGGAGTTTTGTCGCACCCAGGCGCGGGTATATGTCGGGGCGTAATTCCGCAGCCTTGTCCCACTCTTCAATGGCCTTTGCATTTCCCTGTCGCAGACGTTCGAAAATCGCATCTACATACTCTTTCTCACCCTTGAGTATCTCCTCAAAAGAACATGCGTCCGGCAATGATGCCAGAGTCATTGCAAACGGAACAAATGCCTGAGCAGGAACACGAAGTTTCGCCCTTTCCAGTTGTCCGAACATAACAGACTGAATAACATTTTTAACTAAACCGCCGATTATGCCTCCTTGTGAGGCATGCCTTCCCATCATCCAGGCCCCGTACCACGCATTGAGCCCGCTGGCATCACCATGCTCCACTCGATAGCGTCCGATTATCAAGGATAGTTTCGCGAGGTAAATCAACGACTTTGTTTCATTGTCCAAAATATCGGAGTCTGTTTCAATTCTTGAGGCCCATTGCCAATTCACATTCTCATACTGGGCGGCAATCAGCATTTGTTCGTAGATAGGCAAACAGACCACAATATGCTGCTGTATGACTTCGGCAGGGCCATTAGTAATCCAGGTCAGCGGACTCGTTTCCGGCAGCGTCTCCAGCATCTTGAAGGCCTTGCGATAAGCTTCGGCGCAGGCGACGGGATCACCCGGATGGACCTTGAATGTCAACGTACTCGCGGTTGACTGCGTATTTGTCGTCTCGACTATTGCTGCCGTAGCGACCGGCTTCGGTGCCTCCTTCTCCGCCACCGCCTGCACTGCCGCCACACCGCTGACGCCCACCACCCCCACACTCACTGCCACCATTGCCGCTGTTTTTACGCTGTTCCAGAACATGGCCTTCATCGCTCCCTTCGCCAGCATCGCTGCTGTGGATGTGGCGCCCGTGGCCGTGGCGGTTGTCGCCACGGCAGTTTTCACGGTCGCCAGGATGGAAGGAAGGAGTGTTTCTGGTACCGCCGCCGAGGCTTCGGAGGTGAGCAGGCCGGCGAGCGCCACGCCGCTGAGCGCGACACCGCGCTTGGCGAGGCGTTGCCGCAGCTTGGCGATGCCGTCACTGGCACGGCGACTCAGTGTACCCTGCGGACAGGCCGCCAGTTCCGCCGCCTGCTTCTCGCTGTTCCCTTGCAGGTAGCGCAGGACAACAGCCTGCCGCAATACGGCAGATAATCCGGCCAGTTCCTGGTCCAAAAACTGCAGAGCCGCATCGGCCGGACTGTCCAGACCCGCTTCGTCACTCACCGTTTCATGCCACATGGCGACCTCTTTCTCACGCTTCGCGCTGGTTGCCCGGCGTTCCAGCGCTTGCAAGGCCACGTTGCGCGCCACCTTGTGAAGCCAACCACCCAGATTGCCTTCACGCCGGAGGGTGCCTGCCTTCCGGGCAAGGACGATGAACACGGCTTGTGTCGCATCCTGGGTATCGTGGATGTTTCCCAGCATCCGGAAGCAAGTCCGATGGACCATTTGCGTGTGCCGGACGACAAGTTCCGAAAAGGATCTCTCATCCCCCGCTTCCACGTAGGCCACCACCAGGTCCCTGTCCGTTTTGATCGACATAACGTCCTCGTATTACCTGAAACACATCTTCCTTCACAAACAAACTCCGGGGAAACGCCAGAATCCTCGGTTATATTTTGATCTACAGAACCAGCGTATCGTCGCACAACCGGTGTGCGGCATATAATGGCAGGATGCCCGTGTCGTGAATCCGTCCGAAATTCTCCATGGACAATCGCAAACCGAAGGGAACGGCGTGTTCCTTCAGAAACTGGCGCATGCTCTGCATGCCACCGCGCACACCGGCTTTTACTTCAACCGGGCATACGGTGTTTCCACGCTGAATCACATAATCCACTTCCGCATTCGCCCCGCGCGCCTCCCGATGCCAATAGAAAAGCTCCGGTCGGCGATGGGCGGCTTGATGGGCAACCAGATGAAGGCCCACAAATAGCTCGGCCAGACTGCCGCCATTGACCAGGGCCACCTCGCTCGCCGTCAGATGCGCGGGCACATTCAAACCAAGCAGGCGCTGATGAATTCCCATGTCAAACAGCAGCGCCTTGAACCGCCGGCTGTCCACCTGAGCGCCCAGGGGCAAACCCTGCGCGTGCGTGTGAAAAACCTGATGCGCCAGCGCGGCTTTGGTTAATAGGGCCAGCGTGTCCAGGATCGCGGTTGACTTGACCTCGCGATTGACCGACGCACACATGAACTTGCCGCCTGTCTGGGCGGCCACGGATCGGAATGTTTCGTTCAAGCGCTCAGTCGGAATGCGCTTCCTGTATTTGCCGAAATCATCCTGAAAGGCGAGAATCAGATCGTCCAATACACTCATGACGTGATGCAGGTCATGGGTCTCGGCATACGCGCCCACCGCCGCCGGCATGCCCCCCACCAGCATGTAGGTCCGAAGCCTCTCCAACAATCGCCGATGGAACGGAGCATCCACGGGCTTGTCGAAGGTGGCCTGATCGCAGATCTCGCGCAGAGCGCCATCGCCTATCGCATCCAGAAATTCCCGAAATGTCATGGGATACATGAAGCGGGAAGTGATGCGCCCAACGCCCAGAGATGGGATTTGCTGTAAGGCGAACTCCAGCAAGGAGCCGGCCGCCACAACATGCAACCCCGGGATCTGCTCGTGAAAATACCGTAAGGATGCCAACGCTTCGGGACAAGCCTGCGCTTCGTCCAGGAAAAGCAATGTTTCTCCCGGTCGAATCGGCACGCCTGTGAATGCGGCGAGTTTTTCGCAGATCGGCGCAGCAGTCAATGCCTCGGTAAAGAAAAGACGGGCATCAGGCGTCTCCTCGAAATTCACCTCCACAAAATGGGGGAAATGCCGCCCAAGGGCACGCACGGAGAATGTCTTCCCCACCTGCCTGGCGCCACGCAAGATCAGCGGCTTATGCTCCGCTTCCGTGCGCCAGTTCTCAAGAACCTTTTCAATATCACGTTTCATGCTTGTCCTCAGCTGCCACAGTTGTTCCCACATGTCGGCTCTTAAAAAAACACTTTGCGCCCATTTATCGGCTCTATAAAACACTATATTCGCCCATATGTCAAATCGTACCTTGGTGACCATGGGGGTCGTGGCGGCCGTCGCCCTGCGCAAGCGCCAGCTCGAAGGGCCATGCGAATGTCCCAGTGGATTCTGGCCGTGGCTGTTGTCGCCGCGGTTCCTTGCACGGTCGTCTGAATGGAAGGAAGGGATGTTTCCGGCACAACTGCCGAGGCTTCGGAAATGAGAGCGAAGACTAGCTACAGGCACGATTGTCGCAGAATGTCCATTCGCTCTGGACATTCTGCACCTAAATCGCTATATTTCCACCGACATGACCATTATCATGGATATTCGCGATAGCGTACGCGCGGAAGTTCTGGACTACCAGCAACTGATGGCGTGTCTACAGGACTACGCCAAGCCGCGCGACCGGATCAGCGCCTTTCTGGCCGATGGCAGTCTGGTGCGTGTACGCAAGGGGCTGTATGTGTTCGGTGAACGTTACCGACGCACGCTTGTCAGCCGTGAAGTCCTGGCCAACCTGATCTATGGGCCTTCCTACATCAGCCTCGATTATGCGTTAAGTATCCACGGTCTGATCCCGGAGCGCGTCACGGAGGTAACCTGCATGACCGCCGGCGAAAAGCGGCGCTTCACAACGCCCTTCGGCGTCTTCTCCTACCGCCCGCTCTCCTTGCATCGCTATGCGCCGGGAATCGTATGGGCTGGAGAGGGCGAAGCCCGATACCTGATGGCCTCACCCGAGAAGGCGCTGCTGGACAAGGTCTGGGCTGATCCGCGCTTCCGCCCGATGAAGCAGCAGAATTTCGATTCCTATCTGTTCGCGGATCTTCGGGTGGAGGAAGATCGCCTGGCCGCACTGGATCACGGCCGGATCGAGGCCATCGCCCAGGCATACTCCTCGCGAAAAGTCACCATGCTGGCCCGTTTTCTGACAAAGCGCTACCGGAGAGAAACATGAATGACGCTATTCAGCAGATGATGGCACGTTACGCTTGCAAGACCCAGGACGACCACATCAACGCGTTACGGGAGATTCTCCAGCAAATCGCCTTGCTCGGCCTCTGGCGCGGCAAGTTCTTCGAACATGCCGCATTCTATGGCGGCACGGCGCTGCGCGTGCTGTATGGCCTGGACCGGTATTCCGAAGATCTCGACTTCTCCCTCCTCAAGCCGTCCAAGACATTCTCGCTGGACACCTATGGCCAGACGCTGCGCCGTGAGATCGCGAGCTTCGGCTTCGAGGTATCGTTTGAAGTCCGGCAGAAGACGGCTGATTCGGCCATCGAATCCGCCTTTCTCAAGGCCAATACCGCCGAACAGTTGATTGTCATTCACGCCACCCACACCGCGTTACACCGCCATCAGACATTGAAGATCAAGCTGGAGATCGATACCGATCCTCCGGCCGGGTTCGAGACGGAGAGCCGGACCGTGCTCCTGCCGACACCGTTTGCCGTACGCGTGTACCGTCGTCCGGATCTCTTTGCCGGGAAGATGCACGCGATCCTCTGCCGGAAATGGCAGAGCCGGGTCAAGGGGCGCGACTGGTACGACCTGGTCTGGTATATCAGCCGTCATCCGCAACTGCATCTGAGCCACTTGGAAGCGCGTATGCGCGCTTCGGGCGACTGGACCGGCGACGCGAGCCTCACCCGCGCCGACCTGTTCAACCGCCTACGCGCCACCATTGCCGAACTGGACGTCGCCCAGGTGCGGCAGGAAACGAGCCGCTTCATCCGCGATCCGTCCACGCTGGCAATCTGGTCACCGGAATTCTTCAAGGAGATCACGGAGAAGATCGAGACGGTGTGAGGCGGATAGACATGTGCGTACGTGCGTGAGTATGTAGGTCAGGCCGAAGCATGCCCTACATGGACACCGTTACGTCTATGTTGCCTTCCTCTTCTTTCCCGACACAAACGCAAATTTTGGCCACGCTCTTATCAAGCCGAATTTCTTGCTCTCTTTTTTCTTCAGCCGGGAGCGTTATCCAGTCCACAAACCGTACTTCGCCCGCAACAAGTTCTTTCATTTTCGCAGGGTCGATCGGAACTACCTGTAAGTCAACTGGCATGCCGTCAGGACTAGAGAACTTCTGCAACTTCACTCTTACCGTGAAATTTGTTTCCGAGGTCTTCTTCATAGTCGCGCCCTTGTCTGCCTCATTAGCCACCGCCGGCTGTTCCGCCGCCTTGCGTTGCGCCGCCACTTCCTGCGCCACGATCGCGGCACCGCCCACCACCACCACCACCACCGCCGCCGCGGCCACCGCCGCCACCATCTTGACTTTTGCTATGAACATGGCCTTCATCGCTCCCTTCGCCAGCATTGCTGCTGTTGATGAGGCGGTCGTGGCCGTGGCGGATGTCGACACGGCAGTCTTCACGGTCGCCAGGATGGAAGGAAGGAGTGTTTCCGGTACCGCTGTCGAGGCTTCGGAGGTGAGCAGGCCGGCGAGCGCCACGCCGCTGAGCGCGACGCCGCGCTTGGCCAGACGTGCGCAGTTTGGCGATACCGTCACTAGCGCGCCACTTCAGGGTGCCAACCGTGCAACCGGCCAACGGCGCTGCGACCTCCTGACTGTGATTCTGCAAGTATCTCAGAATCACCGCCTGCCGGTATCGTTCCGGCAGACTCAGCAACGCGGCATCCACGAGTCCGAACACAGCGGGATCGAACTCTTCGGCCGACGGCGATCCGAAATTCTGAATCGCCTCGTCTTCCGCGTATGTGTCTTCACGCCTGACTCGGTGCATGCGCTTCCTCACGGTTTCGGCTGCCACATGATGCGCCACCCGGTACAGCCACGCGGAGAGATCGTTTTTGCGTAAGCCGCCGGCCTTCCGCGCCAGGACCACGAAGACCGCCTGCGAAGCGTCCTCGGCTTCGTGCGCATCTTTTAGCATTCGATGACAGGCCCGGTACACCATCGCACCGTGCCGTTTCATCAATTCGCCGAATGCCGTATCGTCCTGACGAGACGAATAGGCATCGAGCAATTCCGCGTCTGTCAGGGTCTGCATAGCGTAACAGCGTACCAAAGCACTCCTTCCTTCTACAATAGGCCTGCAGTGGAAAGCGATTCGTTGGAAAAAAGGAGGGGGATTCGATTACTTTGTGGTTGAATATGCATGCCAATCCCGTTTTCTATTTGCAATAGATAACACTTATGATATGTTTCGCATATGAACTTAGGTGATATTGTCCGGATTGTCGGGGAACTGCCGTGCTTCGATTTGGCGCTGCTGACGCAGGCGTTCGATGACCGTCGGGAGGGAATCCGGGTGCAACTTTCGCGCTGGATGAAGCAGGGCAAGGTTATCGGACTCCGGCGTGGCATGTATGCGCTCGCCGAGCCCTACCGACGCGCGACGCCGAATCCAGCCGTGCTCGCCGGCCGCCTGTACCGGCCGTCCTACCTCAGCGGGTTGTGGGCGCTGGGACACTACGACCTGATTCCGGAACGAGTCGTCAGGTTCACCAGTGTGACGCCACGCGTCCCAAGCCGCTTCGAGAATCCCTTCGGCGTCTTCGACTACCGTAACATCAAGCAGGCCTGTTTCTTCGGATTTGCGTCAACCGGCGTTGCGGGTCAGGATTTCTTTGTCGCCGAACCCGAGAAAGCGTTGCTGGATCATTGGCACCTGACCGAGGGGGAGTGGACCACGGAACGTATCGATGAGATGCGCTATCAGCATGTCGCTCGGGTTGACGCGGAACGTCTCGGGCGTTACGCGCAACGGTTTCAAAGTCCGCGCCTGGACCGGGCCGTCCAACGGTGGCTTCGAATGGCGGGTGATGCAGAGGAAGGAACGGTGGCGCTATGAAAGAGGAAGCCTTGGCCTTGGTTCGGGGTGTACCAGATCCGGTGCAAGCCCTGAACCGACTCCGGGAATACCTTCAGGCTTTTGTGTTACGGTCGTTCCACGAAAGCGAGGCGTTCCGGCCGCTGGCCTTTGTCGGCGGAACAGCGCTGCGTTTCCTGCATGGTTTGCCGCGATTCTCCGAGGACCTCGATTTCTCGCTTGTTTCCATCGATGGCTATGCGGGAAAGGAATGGATGGCCAAGGTGAAACGTGACTTGACGCTCGCCGGGTTCGCCCCGGAGGTGACCTGGAATGACCGCAAAGTTGTGCATACAGGCTGGGTTCGCGTGGCCGACATCCTGCATGAGGCGGGTCTGTCGGCCATGCCGACGGAGAAACTGGCCATCAAGGTAGAAATCGACACCCGGCCGCCGGCGGGTGGGAGCTGCGAACGACGGATCGTCACGCGCTACGTGACCTTCCTGCTCCAGCACTACGACCTGCCATCGCTCCTGGCCGGGAAACTGCACGCCGTCATCACCCGCAAGTATGCCAAGGGGCGGGACTGGTACGATCTCATGTGGTATCTCTCGCAACGCCCGCCGGTGGCCCCGAACCTGCCATTGTTACAGGCGCTCGACCAGACGCAAGGAGCCGGACGTCGCGATGCTCTGGCCTGGAAGCAACTGGTGCAAGCACGGTTGACGGCCTTGGACATGCGGGCGGTCAGCGAGGATGTCGGTCCCTTCCTCGAACGGCCTAAGGACGCAGCGTTGCTGATGCGTGACAACCTGGCGGCGCTGCTGGGGTGAGAGAAGGGGTAAGGCTGTATTGCCACCGCCATTCTCCAAGCCATGCGTACATCCCAAACCCAACCCGCGCAGGTAGCGCAGGATCACCGCTTCGCGGAAGATGGCTGGAATGGCATGCAGTTCGACGTCCACCTGCCGCAGCACAGCATCCGTGTCAACATCCGACACGTCTATTGTCAGCCTCTGCTGCCAACCGGCGGCATCTTCCTGACGCCGTTCGCGATCCGATCGCTGCCGCAAAGCCTGCACATGAACAATCTACCAGAAACAACGATTCCTTCCATACCTATGCTCACAAGATTACGCAAAAGGTTCGCGGAAAATTATACCCGTCATTGGCCCATCAACTTCCATCGGGCCTCCGCTCGTAACGCAGCAGTTTGCATTAAGGCGTAATCGCGGCGGGTCCGGCGGCCCCGCCCTACCAGAAACCTGCCTTGTACCGGAAATGAAAGCATTCACACGGTTATCTCTCAAGTCGGAAGGGAACGTCATCCCATAGAAGATCAGTTCAACGTACAAAAGAACAACGGCGCCGGGCTCGGGCACGTCTTTTGCGCGAAGAAAAATGCCAGCCAGAACTACTACACCATTGCGAATTCTATGATAGGGCGCGCAAACGCCGTCCCGAGCCCGGCGCCGTCCTATTTCAATGCCATAACCAGTGTGATTCCCTATCGCACTGGGCAACCCGGCGCGCCTGCTCTTGGCGTGCCCCGCAGAAAAATATCGGTTCCGAATAGGGGCGGCCGGTCGGCCGCCCCTATTCGGAACCGCCGTCGTAACGACTTATCGCTTGAAAAGTGTTAATTTAAGTCGTTACAATAAGGTCTGTTGCGCTAAAAAGGTGGTTACAATGCCTGGAAAACCATTTCAATCCATGCTGCTTCCTTATGAGGAAGAGATCTTTGCTTTGCTGGATGCTGGCAGGAGTTTCCGTGAAACGGCTGCTGTATTGAACAAGGCGCATGGCTTGTCGGTCACGCACAACGCGGTTTTTTCATTTACCAAAAGCCGGCGCAGGCAGCGCGGATTTCGTCTCTTTTACGAGGGGCTCTCGCCAGATATCCGTGATCATCTCCTGAAGCAGGTTGCGGCGGTCTGGACGCATGACTCCACGGCCATTGAAGGTAATACCCTGACGCTGGGCGAAACCCTCAAGGTGCTGGAACTAGGCTTAACGATCAGCGGCAAACCCCTGCGGGAGCATCAGGAAGTTTACGGACATGCCCGGGCCATTGACCTCATCTACCGGATGCTTCGTCGTCCGGAGGTTACGCCGGAGGATCTGTTCGACCTGCATCGCGCGGTCATGCAAGCTTCGGCGGTGGATGCCCTCAATCCCGTCGGAAACTGGAAGCAGGCCAACAACGGCACCACAGGCGTGGCCAATGGCAAGATCGTCTACATGGAGTACGCCGACCCGCTGGACGTGCCGCACCTGATGAAGCGCTGGTTGCATGAATTCAACCGCGCACTGCAAGCGATGCGCCGGCCCGAGGACGCCATCCACGCGTATGTCATGGCGCACATGGGATTCGTGCGCATTCACCCCTTCTTCGACGGCAATGGCCGCGTAGCCCGGCTGGTAGCCAACATTCCCGTCCTGAAGGGTGGCCATCCCCCGATTGTTGTCCCCAAGGAACGACGCAGCGACTACATTGATTTGCTTTGGGAGTATCAGAACGCGGTTGGCAAGATCAACCGCGATTCGCCATTCGTACCACCACATCCGGCTGTCGAACGTCTCATAGTTCTTCTGCGGACCGAATGGCAACACACCCTCGCGCCGATTACGGCCGCCCGCCAACGCGAAGCGGAACGACACGCCGACTCGGCGAAGATTTCTCCGCAGATTTCACAGATTAACGCATAGACGCGCACGGGTTACGAAGAGGTACTCGTCCACCGTACGCGTCGTCGTAAGGAGTTGATTGAATCGGTACGCAAGTAGAGCCGAAGGATGACGAAGTGAATTTCGTCTTTTGCGTTTATCGCGCCTGCTACTTTGCGCCTTGTCCTTCCGCATCACCCCTGGCCCCCCCGCCTGAGCGTCCCATGCTCTGTCCCGCCTGTCGGCGACAGGACGCCTTCTTTCACCAATGTGTCGTCAGCTGCCGGCGTCAGCTTCACCGGAAGAAACGAGCCGCCTTTACGAATCTGCTCCATCTGGTACTGCATGAGGAACTTGTCCAAGTCCGCGGGGGCGGCGGTTTCGGCCGCCACGAGATGCGCCACCCGATACACGCCTTCCTTCACAAACAAACTCCGCAGTCAGGCCGAATACCTCGCATAAAAATGCGATCGGTCTTGACTATCGCCCAGTAATACGTATGATGCTTTTTATCTTATACGTATTGGGAGGCATGACATGGCAACGGCAAAACTCACGCTCAGCGCGAATGCGGATCTGATCGCGGACGCCAAGACCGTCGCGGCCCAAAGGAAGACCAGCGTTTCGGCCATGGTTTCCGGTTTCCTGCGGTCGGTATCCCGGCCTGAAGCTGATCCGTCATTGTCGCTGGGACCGATCACGCGCCGGGCTTCCGGCATCGTCAAACTGCCGGCCGGACAATCCGACAAGGAGCTGCTCGGCGATGCACTGGCGACCAAGTACGGAGCCGCACGGTGAGGATTCTCGTCGACACCAACGTTCTGCTGGACGTGCTGGCGCGCCGCGAGCCATTCTACGCGGCCGCCGCCGCGATCTGGTCGTTGGCGGAGCGGGGCGAAGTGCGCGCCGTAGTGTCGGCCATCAGCTTCAATAACGTCTATTACATCGTGCGTCGGGCGGAAGGCCGGACGCAGGCGCTGAAGGCCATGCGCCTGATCCGCGACGTCTTCGACGCCGTGCCGCCGGACAGCCAGATCATCAACCAGGCCATTGACGCCAACATGGACGACTTTGAGGATGCCGTTCAGTTCCATTCGGCGATCCGCGCCAAGGCCACCTACCTCGTAACACGCAACCCCGGCGACTTCCCGAAGTCCGCATTGCCGATTCTCACACCGGACGAATTCCTCGCGGCATGGCGGAACAAGACAAGCGAACAGCCGTAGCGGGACCATCATTCGCCGAACACGAGACGAAGACGCACAGGTTTATCCTCCGACCACGGGTTATGGACGCCCGCCTTCCGGGCCAGTACCACGAAGAACAACTCTTCCTTCTGCAATAAGCCTGCAGTGACTGCCAAATCCCTCGCAATAAAATGAACGGCAAGAACAATTACCGCCATCGCGGTGTTATTGGCGTATAATTTTGACAACGACTAGGTTGTAGTATAATTTTACCGCCATGACAGCACAAATCGGCCATATTATGTCCATGCTGGAAGCGCCAGAAATTGGCGCAGTGCTTCGTTACCATAGGCGACGCAGCGGCCTAAGCCAAAGCGAACTCGCCGCTTTGGCCGGTATCGGCAAAACCTCTGTCTTCGACATAGAAAGCGGCAAGCAAACCGTGCGTCTGGCCACGTTAATGGCCGCTCTGCGCGCCCTCAATATCGCCTTGACGCTTACAAGCCCGCTGATGGCGGAGTGCTCGCAAGCACTGAAAACCAGCCAGAACGCCACCCAAGGGGAAGACCCATCATGAGGCGCGCACGGATTGACGTCATGGGGCAGCGGGCCGGTGTGCTGGAGGAGCCGGCGCCGGGCCGGTATATGTTTCGTTACGATGACGCTTATTCGGGACCGCCGGTCTCGTTGTCGCTGCCCGTTTCAAAACGCGAGTTCGTCTTTGAAGTGTTTCCACCTTTCTTCGAGGGGTTGCTGCCGGAAGGCGCGATGCTGGAAGGCTTGTTACGCCAGTGTAAGATAGACCGTACGGATCTTTTCGGACAGCTTCTGGCAGTTGGCGGCGATACAGTTGGCGCGGTCACGGTCACCGGGGAGGCCCCGGCATGAACCGGTGCCCCATCACATACGAGCCGTGCCAGGATGAAGCGCGCTACTCGCCGTCCGGGTTGCTCCTGCTATCGCCGAATCTCAAACAGTTGTTGGACTTCCCCTACGATGCCCAGCAACAGCGCCGCGAAGCGGTCATCCAAGCCGCGAAGATGTCCATCCAGGGCGTCCAGCCAAAACTGAGTGTCCGTCTCGACGCGAAAGCGGGGCTGTTCGAAATCGTGGATCGCGGCGGACGCTATATCATCAAACCCCAACATGACGCGTATCCCAATCTTCCCGAGAACGAAGGTCTCACGATGCATCTGGCCGGCCTGTGCGGGATTGACACGCCGCTCAGCGGCATGGTGCGCTGTGCCGACGGCTCATGGTCCTATTTCATCCGCCGCTTCGACCGTGTCGGTCACAACGGCAAGCTGCCGGTCGAGGACTTCGCCCAGCTCGCTGGGTTGAGCCGCGAGACGAAGTACGACTTCAGCATGGAGCGGCTCGTGAAGATCCTGGACGTCTACTGCACGTTCCCCGCCATCGAGAAAGTGAGGCTTCTCAAGCGGTGCCTGTTCAGTTTCATCGTCGGCAACGAAGACATGCACGTCAAGAACTTCTCCCTGATCACCCGTGACGGAAAAATCATGCTGGCTCCGGCGTACGACTATCTCAGCACGACCGTTGCCTTCCTGAGCCTCGGCCAACGCCTCGATCAGATCGAGGAGATCGCCCTACCGCTCCAAGGCAAGAAACGCGGCCTCACGCGCAACACCTGGGTCGAATATTTTGCCAAAGAGCGGCTCGCCCTTCCCGACAAGATCGTCGGAAAGGTTCAAGCCGACATCCGGTCCGCCGTCCCCTTGTGGAAGACCTGTCTGGCGGAATCCTTGCTTCCGCCAGAACACCAGATGCTCTATGCCCGTCTCCTCGACCAGCGCCTCGCAGTGCTGGGCATCGCCTGACGCTCACTTCTTCTTAGTAGTAGGAGTTCTTCTTGTCCCAGTTGGGTGGGAGTTGGCGCGTCAGTTCCGCGCCGCGGACCAGGAGCGGATGTTTCACGTCCATGCCGTTGAGCCGGAACAATGCCCCAGAGGAAGCTCTGGCCTGGACTGCCTGCCGGCCGGCAGGCCGCGGCGGCGGGCCGGGTTGCTGGAAAAGCCAAGGATGGCGCGGGTATTTACCTCTCGGCGACGTTAATCTGCATGTTAAGGGCTACGCCCCAAAGCCGCTGGTGGCCGGTGCTATTGACGCATGTCCCAACTTTTGCCATGCTCCCCCCATGACATCGCTGCGTCAGACCGCTAATGGCACGAATTCGCCCCGGGCTGGCCGAGGCAGCGCGGAGTGTGCCGAAAAGCGATTGCTTATCCCTCCGACACAAATGATGGTTCCAGGCGCGGTATTCGTGCACGGCATCTCGGCGCACCGCGCCGTCTTGTCCCGGGAACAATGGCGTTCCCAAGGAATGATGAAAGGCAACGCGGTGACCGTCGTCGCCAAAGGCGAGGCCTGGATCACCCTGAGCGGCAGGAAATACCGCCTGCGCACCGGTGATGCCCTGTTTATGACCAATGACACGGTATATGAAAGGGACCTCGCCCGCATCACGGAATCAATCGATGTCATGTGGATGTTCTTTGACGCGCATTTTTCCACGCACCTCAGTCTGTTCAAGCTCTACCCTCCGCCGGACTGTCTGACGGGCGGGGCTGCGCGGACGATCCGTCGTTTGATCGGCGGAGCGATGCGCGAGTGGCGCAGCGCGGATCCCGCCCGGGAGATCAGGCTCGGCAGCCTAAGTCTGGAGGTGCTGGCAACTGCCTACCGGGCGCCGTGCAACGAGGTGTTGCGTCCGCAAGTAATCTCCTCGCGACCGGCCGCTTGTCCGCCGGATAACTTGGCGCCGGTCCGACGCGCCATCGATTTCATCGGTGGCCATTTCAGCGAACCCTTGACCTTCGGTCAGGTCCTCGCCCAAACGGCGTTCTCCTCCGGCTATTTCTGCCGGCTGTTTCATCGCCTCACCGGCTTGTCGCCCATGCAGTACCTGGAGCATGTGCGCATTCAGGAATCCCGGCGGCTGCTCCTCAACACCGCAGCCACGATACGCGCGGTCGCCGAACAGGTGGGATTCCCCGACCCGTACCATTACAGCCGTGTCTTCCGGCGTGTCCAGGGCATGAGCCCGGCCCATTTCCGGCAGCGGATCACCCGCGGATGATGCGTGGCAGGTTCGGACCGTTGGGCATGACCTTTTTCAGGTCAATAGCGTCCATCCCAAACATCAACCCGGTCCATGGCCGTGCGCCGCTGTTCCCCGTAGTATTACGCGCATGGAAGTCAATAAGAGGATGTCCGGGATATCTTCCCGCTGGCAGGCAAGCCAGCTGTCGGCCGTTCGGGGCGAACTGGAGGCCTACTACGCCGGCTTTCCGACCCCGCTTTCCTCGTTGGAGGCGGCCTTGCATGAGATCCACGCGCGCCATCCCGGGGGGTCGCCGTTTCGCATGAAGGCTGCCGGCTACCAATTGATGGCCGAACATTGCCCGGTGAAGGTATTCCGTCACTATCCGTTCTATTTCGAGATCGATGTGAGCAAACCGCGGACCGACCTGGGAAGCGGCGGCATCGGCGGATGGATGCGTGGCACCCCGTTCGGCGCGCAGCTCACCGACCAGGGGAATAACTGGCATGGACCGTGCGGCGCATGCGGGCTGTCGTGGGGATGGCCGGTGATGGACGACAATCACCTCTGCCTGGGGAACGACGTCGTGTTCCAGTTTGGTCTTAACGGCCTGATTCGGCAGGCCAAAGCGCGGCAGGCGCGGGCCAGTTCCGACATCGAGCGCGAGTTCCTGGATGCCGTCATCGCCGGAAACTGCGCCCTGCTGCGGATCGCCGACCGGTTGGCCGCGGAGGCGGAGCGGATGCTGGCCGGGGAAAGCGAACCGGCCGTGCGCGCGCGACTGGCCCGCATCGCGGCAACGGCCCGCCGTGTTCCGGGCGAACCGCCGGAAACATTTTTTGAGGCGGCGAACACGCTGCTGTTCATGCGGGAAACCGTGCAGTGCTGGAAGGCTCCGGGATCAGCATGCTCGGACACCTCGACCGCATGCTGTGGCCGTTCTACGAGCGAGATGTCGCCCGCGGCACGCTAACGCGCGACAGCGCGAAGGAGCTGTTGGCGTGCCTGCTCCTCTTTCCGGCGACGCGCCTGGATCTCCACGCCAGCGGCAATCATGTCGGGACCAATATCTCGGTGGGCATCGGCGGCTGTGACGCAGACGGCCGCCCGGTCTTCAACGCCGTGACGGAGATCATCCTGGAAGTATACCGCGAACAGCGGCTGATCGACCCCAAGCTCCACGCCCGCGTCGGCCGGGATTATCCTGCGGCGTACCTGCTGCGCGTCGCGGAGTTGGCCGCCTCCGGCCAGAATGGCCTGGCGATCTTCAATGACGATGTCATCATCGCCGCGAACGAAAATGCGGGCAAGGCTCTCCGCGACTGCCGGCTGTATGTTGGCGGCGGCTGCCAGGAAAATGTCCTGGAGAATACCGAACAGAACAGCCGGGCGACCATCTACCTGAACCTTCTGCAGGTGTTGCTGATGGGTTTGGACCCGGGGCGGTGGCAGTGGTTCGCGGAGCGGGAGTCGCTGCCGATTGACGACGCGGTTCTGTGCGCTACCTTCGACGATTTCTATCGTGGGTTTCTTGGCCGGTTGCGCCGCGTTGTGGCGGCGTATGTCGCCCAGCGCAACCGCACCGAGCGCGAAGGATGGCGGTACAACCCTTGCCCGCTGCTCTCCTCGACCATGCGGGATTGCATCGACAACGCGCGGGACATCACACAAGGCGGGGCGCGTTACCATGCCGGCAGCGTCGGTCTAACCGGGATCGGCACCCTGATCGATTCGCTTTTCGCGATCCAGGAGATGGTTTACCGCCGCAGGGAACTGACCCTGGCGGAATTGCGGACCGCGCTGGCGGCCGATTTTTCCGGGTGCGAGGCCTTGCGCGCCGAACTCCTGCGCCTGCCCAAGTACGGGCAGGACGACGCCGGTATGCGCAACTTTTCGGCAAAAGTGTTTGCTGATCTGGCCCGCGTGGCGGAAGGCGCGACCAGTTCGCGCGGCGGCCGCTATGAGGCGAGTCTCTTTGCCTTCCGATCCTTCACGGATTTCGGCGAAAAGACCGGGGCCACGCCGGACGGGCGCCGGGCCGGGGAATACCTTTCGGCCGGCATGGGGCCGAGCCTGCCGGCCCTGACCAAGGACGCGAGCATCGGGCAGACGTTGCGCGCCCTGGAGCCGCTGGACCTGCGCGCGTACCCGGTCGTCGCGGTCTTTGACCTGAAACTTCCGGCCACGCCCGGATCGTTTCCGCCGGCGATCCTGGTGCCGGTCATCCAACGTTTCATCGCCGCCGGCGGGTCGGTGCTGCAGATGAACATCGTCGACCCGGAGTTGCTGCGCGAGGCCAAGACGCACCCGGAGCGGCACCCTGACCTGGCGGTGCGTATCAGTGGGTACAGCGCCTACTTCACCACGCTGCCGGAAAACGTCCAGGATGAGGTGATCAACCGCGCGGAGGCAAGCATATAAGCGACACGGGACAGGGATCGTCTGCCTGTGGACGGCGGGCAACATCGAAGTGCTGCTGCCAATGCTGATGGACAACGGCATCAACGGTATCTGGTGCCTAGAGCGCGGATCCGGGATGGCCCCGGCGGCGATCCGGAAAAAATGCGGTCCCTGCTCCTGGGCGGCGGCATTCCCAAGGAAGCGTTGATCGAAGGGCCGGCGGCGATCGACCGGGAGATTGACCGCCTGTTGCCGCTGATCCGCGAGGGAGGATACCTTCCGGCGCTGGATGACGTGGTGCCGCCGGAGGGCCCCTTCGATACGTATCGCTTTTTTGTGAACGCCCTGCGCGCCGTGGTGCCGTGATCACCGGGCGCCGGCGGATGCCGATCGGACGAGAATCATCTGCAACCCCGTGAGCGGATCAAGAACCTCAAGTAAAGCAACACTACGGGTAACTGCTCAGGCACCCGTGTGCAGTGTTCGGGGTGGCAGGGCGGGGCCGCCGGGGAGAAGGTGGGTAATGCTAGATGCTACGCGCGCAAGGAAAAGCCCGCAGATCATCGTCAACCGTACTCGTCGGCCGTACTCGTTGACCGGAGAAAGTGAGGTAGCTGGTGACGCGTACGGGCAACGAGCGGGAGGGCGAGACAACGATGCCAATTGACAACGATCGCGACAACGATCAACTGATCTTGCGGCGTCGCAGCTCCCCGGTGGGCTGGCCCCACCGGCAGCAAAGATCCGAGCAAAGATGCCAAAACTTAAAAAAGGAAATGGTGTGGCGCGAGGAGCAGCCGGTACGTCAACACCTCGCGCAATTACATCTTCTGTTTTTTTTATTCTTCTAGGTGGCGCGGATTGCTCCGCGCCGGCGGCACAAGGCCTGGCCCCTCGAAGCGCCCCAACGCAAATAAGGATTGTCAGTGGCAAGACAACGTGGCAATGTTCATACAGAATAAAGTTGGCCGTGGGGGAGTCTGCGTATACGGCTAAGGCGCCGCCATGTGAGGCACGCCTGGCGAGCCGTGCGGGCGTGGAGGAGTACTTGCGATGTTAAAAACTGGAAGACGCATTCGTGTGCTGCTGGCCGATGACCAGCGGATCATGCGAGAAGGTCTGCGTAAATTGTTGGAAGCAGAGGACGATTTCGAGGTGGTCGGGGAGGTGGCTAACGGGCGCGAGGCCGTGGCGAAGACCCAGCAACTGCGGCCGGCGGTAGTGCTCATGGATATCGGTATGCCGCTACTCAATGGGTTGGAGGCTGCCCGGCAGATTCGGCAGTCTGTGCCGGATGCCAAAGTGCTCGTGCTGTCCGCGCATAGCGAGGATGCCTATGTCCAGCGCGCGATGGCCAGCGGGGCGGCAGGGTATTTGAGTAAGCAAACCTCGGGCGCGGTGTTGGCCAACGTCATTCGAGCTGTCGCCGGGGGTAAGGTTTGTTATTCCCCCCCCGTTGGGCAGCGTCTTCGTCAGCGCGATGCGCAGGCACGGAGTGGCGAAGCGTGGTCAGGGGGGGCTTTCGCCCGGCTGAGTTCGCGCGAGGTGTCTGTGCTTCAGTTGATCGCCGAAGGCGAGGCCAACAAGCAAGTCGCCGCTAACCTTGGTATTTGCGTCAAGACCGTGGAGAAACATCGGGCTAATCTGAGGCGCAAGCTCGATATTCATGATACGGCCAGTCTCACGCGCTACGCCATGGGTGCAGGGATTATCGAAAGTTATGACATGGTGAAGATGATGTGAGGGGGGGCTGTCAGCGGGATGCGCCCGATGTGGACGCCACAGCGAAAAGGGTAGTGAACGTGGCGGTTTGAAATGGTAGTTTCTTCTTGGCGTCCTTTTCTTCACTTCCAGACAAAAAGGCTGATGCGGCGCTATTTAGCGGCGTGTTGTTTTAGCCAGTTTGCCTCGGCGGTTTTGCCGTGCGCCAGGGTGGCGGTGTCCACCAGCGTCATGCCGCACTTCCGGCATTTTTCCGGTTTGTCGGAGACAACTTCGACGTCCTCGCTCATGGGGCAACTGTAGAGTTTGGGTAGGAGGAGGGCGGTGGGTGGTGCGGCCGGTGGGGGCGGGGGCGCCTTGGGAACCGGGATTAGCGTCATGCCGCATTTCGGGCACTTGCCGGGTTTTTCGGCGTGCACCGCTGCATGTTCCGGCATGGGGCAGGTGTAATAGTCCACGGCGGTGACCGCTGGCCAGCGCGACCGCGGCTCGGCCTCGGCCGGCACGAGCGCCATGTGGCAAAGCGGGCAGTCTCCCGGGTGTTGATAAACAATGGCCACATGCTCGGGCATGGGGCAGACAAACGAGGGCGCTGCCAACGGGGTGGGGAGGGGAGCGGCCGGCGGGGGGGCGGCGGGCGGGGTGACGGAGACAGACGCGCTGGCCGGGGCGGGCACAGGGGTCATCTTTGCGATGGCGTCGCGCAATTGACTTTCCGAATCGAGCAGGAATTGGCCAGACGTGACGATGCGTTCGCCCTCGGCGAGCCCGCTCAATATCTGGTAGTGCTGATCGGCGCCGCGCGGGCCGAGCGTAACCAGGCGTGGTTCAAACTTTCCGCCAGCCAGGGCCACGAACACGGTATTGCGCTCGCCGCTGCGCAGGATCGCCGTATCCGGCACGAGCAGTGCCTGTGCGGCCAGCTCCGCGTGGATTTCCACGGTGGCAAACATGCCGGGCTTGAGATAGTAGCCCGGGTTGTGAAACTCCATGCGAATGCGGACGGTGCGGGTCTTCTCGTCCACGGTGGGGTAGATGAAGGTTACGCGCCCGCGGAATTTGCGGTCCGGCAGGTAGGCGAGGGTGACGAGCGCCTCCTGCCCAATGCGGAGTAACGGGGTGTCTTGCTCGAAGATTTCGGCCTGAACCCAGACCAGTCCCAGGTCGGCAATGCGGTAGAGGTTCATGCCGGCCTCCACCATCTGCCCCTCCACGGCGTTGCGTTCCACCACGATACCGTCGCGCGGGGCAGTGATGCGGAGCGTCTTGCGGGGCTGCTGGGTCAGTTGCAGTTCGGCGATCTGATCGTCGGAGATATCGAAGTACTTGAGTTTGGTCGCGGCGCTGGCCTTCATGCCTGCCAGCGCGCCCGTGGTGTCGCGGGAGGCCAGGATGTATTCAGTCTGGGCGCTGTACAGTTCCGGGGAGTAGATTTCAAAGAGCGTATCGCCGCGATGAACCTGCTGCCCCGTGGCATTGACGTGTAGTTTCTCAATCCAGCCGCGGAATTTAGTAGTTACGTCCGCGAGAGAGGTCTCGTCGTACGCCACCGTGGCCACGGTGCGCAGTGTGCGCTGCAGCGGTCCCAAGGTCGCCAGGGCGGTGCGCAGTCCCATATTCTGGGCGGTGACCGGGTCGATGGTGATCTGGGGGGTGGCGGTGTTGGCTTGCCCCCGTACCGGAGTGAGGGCCATGCCGCAAATCGGGCAATCCCCGGGGTGATCCTGAATCACTTGCGGGTGCATGCCGCAGGTGTAGAGTTGTTTGGCGGGGGCAGTCGCGGATTGTGGCGCGCGCGCGAAAGGGCCGCGCCCCAGCCAGATGCCGCCGGCCAAAGCCAGCAGGGCGCAGGCGCATAGCAGCCATCCCGTATGGCGTGGCGTGGGTGCGGTGGGGTGGTCTTTCATCACGTAACTCCTTAATTTCACGCCTGCTTGGGGCGTTAGGGGGAGGCGGCGGGTGGTAGTTCCGCCGCCGCAGGGTGCGTCGCCAGGTCGGTGTCGAGCGGGACGCCCGTGGCGCGTTCGAGGCTGGCCGCCTGCATCCCCAGGGTCCCTGCCGCCATGACCGCCATGACACGGGCATTCAGCAGGAAGCGTTGACTCTCCAGTAGATCCATGAAGTCAACCTGGCCGGCCTGGTAGCCGGCTTCGCTGGTGCGGAAGCGCGCTTCCGCCTGCGGTACGAGTTCCTGCCGGTAGAGTTCTACGGTGCGCCGCGCGGTATTCAGTTTGAACGCGGCATCCTGTACGTCGAACGCGCTCCGTTGCCGGGCGGCCGTCAGGGACGCTTCGCTCGCGGCCTGCATTAGCTCGGCTTCCCGCACGCCCGCCGCGCTTTTGTCGCGCCAGATTGGCAGCTCCACGCCGATGGTGACCATCACCATGTCGGCATCCCGGCCTATATGGCGGTATTCCAGTCCGAGCTGGTAGTCTGGCAGGCGCTCCTTCTGCATCAGTTGACGTTCCAGATCGTAGCGGGAGGCACGTGCGGTTGCGAGGCGCACCTCCGGACGGTTAGCGGCGGCCTGCGCCTGCAGTTGTTGCAGTTGGGCTGCTGCCGGTAGCGGGGGGATTTCGGTCAGGGGGCCCACCGGCGCATCCGCCGGGCGGCTCAAGAGCGTGTTGAGGCGCGCTTGCAAGGTGTTTTCCTGGGCCGCGAGTTCCAGCAAGCGCTGCTGCAGCATGGTACTCTCGGCCTTGGCCTTCAGCACATCCTGCTCGGTGCGCTGGCCGGTAGTGTACATGGCTTCAGCGAGCTTGGCCATGCGACGCAGCATTTCTTCGTCCTTGCGCGTGATCGTGGCGGCCTGGCGTACGGCTTGCAGATCAAAGTAGGCTTCTTTGACCATCATCCGCACATCGCGCGTCATGGTTTCCAGATCCTGCTGCATGATGGTGACGTCGGCGTGCGCCACTTGTGCGCGCAGCTCGCGCTTGCCGAACCAGGGGAAGGTCTGTTCGACCATGAAACGTTTTTCGCCCGTGTTGGGCCAGCGCCCCCCCTCGGTCGCATCCATGCCGCCATATTTGAACATGGGGTTGGGCAGGGCACCCGCCTGCGCTGGACGCTCCTGCATCGCCTCCCACTTGGCGCGCAAACTGGCCAGTTCCGGATTGCTCTGTATGGCCAGTACCACGGCCGCCGTGAGGGTCAGATTGGTGGCGTCGCTACCCGCTGAAACGAGCGGTGACACGCCGGCTAGCAGGCTAATCAGGAGCAGCGCCTGCCAGCGGCCGCGGCACGCGGCGAGTTGCGCTACGCTCGTACTGGCCAGCCTGCGTGGGCACGCTACGACGTGCCTGGTTATGCTTTTGCTTGTCGCCATGTCCCCCCTACCTAATCCTTTTTTCCATCATCATCGGGGTCGATGGTAACAATAAGTAGCAGGCTCGTCATGTATGAAACGTTGGACACGCGGAAGGTGGCGTTGGAAAGCGGTGCCTCCCTGCGGTTGTCACCGCACGCCCAAACCGCCGCTTGCCAAGGTTACTTGCAGCATTTGCTGGCGCAGGCACCACCCTGCCCGGTGGCTTCCGTGGTGGCTGGTTTTTTGGTCGGGGTGGTCGCAGCTGTTTGTTCCAGCGTGATCCCTTCCTTCTCCATCTTGGCGATGTATTTGGCTGCATCTTTCTTAAACGTGGCCGGGCAACCGCCGCAGCAGAAGTACACGCGCTTGCCCTGGACATCGGTGAAGAGGTTGGTGTTGATCTCGCTGCCCATGATCGGGCAGAGGGTCTGCTTTTTGATCGCCGGCGATTCGGCGCCCTGGGCGGCCGGAGGCGCTTCATTCCCGCGGACGGCGCCAACGGACAGGATCAGTAACAAGGCGCCAGCCGCGACATGGATCGCTTTCATCGGTGTTCCTTTGTGGTTCGTTAGGGTTTGTTTGTCTGGGTGTCGGCACGGTCATTGGCGCAAGAGCTGTTGGGCTGCTGGCACGGGTGACACATGCACGTGGAGATCAAGGCATCAAAGCGCGGCAGCTGTGAGGCGTGCAGCATGGCGCGCACGGCCCGGAGGTGGTTGAGCGTGGCACGCTCGCTCTGCGCATAAGCCTGGCACATTTCAGCCAGGATGGCATCCGCCGCGGGGAAGTCATTGGTCTCGGTCGCCAAGGCGGCGCCCAGCCGGGCACGGGCCGCGCAGTGGCGTTGACAGGAGCGATCCAGATTCGCGCCAAGGCTGGTATGCAGGCTCTTGAGATTTTGGCGCTGGTCCGCGTCGAGCCTCAGCTCCCGGGTGAGAAACGCGACATCCTGCAGTCGGTCACCGGTGGGTTGCTCGTGCGCACACGGCGCCGCGCGCGTGGCCAGGTAGGACGCTCCGCTGGCCAGCAGAATGATGAGAACAGGGATAATCCCGTTGCGCTTCATGGGTGATCTCCCGTTAACAGGGTGAGATACGCTCCAGCCAAGGTATGGGGGCTCAAGGTCTGTTGGGCGGCACGGGTGGGTGGGCTGTCCGCGTGCGTGGCATGCGCCAGACTGATGCCGAGCACGATGCCGAAGGTAGCGGCGGCGGCATGAAGCCAGATGGGGCGCGCCGCGGCCCAGATCGCGGGGGAGGGGGCGCTGACGTTGGGGCACGGCCTAGCCTCGGCGCGAATCTTGCGCCATACCGCGTCCTCAAAGCCGGGTGACGGCTCCATGACCCGCCACGTCCGCAACAGGACACGCAGGCGCGCATCGCGTGGCTCTGCCTGGCGCTGAATTTGCCGGAAATAGTTGTGGAACATGACCGCTTCTCCAAAGGCTCTGTTTAGTTAAACGCCGCGTCGCGGAAAAACCCTCGCGTAAAATTGCTCACTTATCGGGAAATCGCCGGAATGGGTTATGAGCCTACCAAGTGGGATAGATGTGCACGCAGAAATTGGCGCGCCCGGTAGAGGCGCGTTTCGACGGACTTTAGCGAGCAGCGCATGACGGTGGCGATCTCGGCCTGCGAAAAGTCTTCCACCTCGGACAGCAGGATGGCGGTGCGTTGTTCTTCCGGCAACCGCGCCATGGCCGCCGCAATCTGTTCGCCGGTTTCCCGGGCGATGGCCTCGGCCGGTGCGGTTTTCGCGGATCCGGCGATGGATGCCCCCTCATCGGCTAGGGAGGCGAGGGGCTGCGCGGGGTGGCGTTTGCGCCAGCGCAGTTGGTCGATCGCGGCATGCCGCGCGATTTGAAAGAGCCAGGTAGAAAAGGAGGCGGCCGTCTGGCGAAAGCCGGGCTTGTGAATCCCTTGATAGGCGCGCACAAAGACGTTCTGTGCCAGATCCTCGGCTTCGGCCGCCTGGCCCACCAGACGAAAGATGAAGTTCAGTACCGGGCGCTGGTAACGGGTCAGGAGTTCGGAAAAAGCGTGGTCATCGCCCTTTTGGACGCGGGCGACGAGTTCCCAGTCTGATGGATGATCCGGCATGCGGTTGGTTTGGCATGCTAGCAGGGCGGGTGGGCTAACGCGAGGCTGGATACGGCTCGCGGGGGCGACAAGGCAGGCAACAGCCCTGGCCTGCACCGCAGACCACGCTAAAGCACGCTTGTAGGGGTGCGCCAAGCGGGGCTATAGTGGGTCCATCGCCGTGATCCGGGAGCATCCTTCTACCTATGTGACAGGCGATCCGCTTATCGGCCTGCAGGAGTGGCCCAAGGAGACCGTGCGTCAGAAGTTTGATTTCACGGGATTCATTATGGAAGTCCATGCCGTTAAATGAGGTGGAGTATGCAAACCTGGATCATTTCGCCCCAGCGACCCTGCGGTGCTGTCAGCACCACTACCCCTATCACTATGGCGAAACCGATCCCGCCCGGCTCACAGAATTGTTGCCAACGGTGGCCGGTGTGGAAGGGCGCATACGGGAGTTCCAATAAGGAGCGTGGCCCCCATGGTTTTGTTTCGTACGATTTGCGATCCTCTACATGGAACAACCGCTGCGGCTGAATTTTCTTTGGGCGGGGCTGTGCATGGTGGGCGCGGTGTACTTCATGTTCCGCGCGTAGCTGGCTATCGGCGGCTGGCGGGGTGCGCTAACGCGCCAGGGCCTCACGGTGTGCCGTCGAGCAGCCGGCGGTCCACATGGCGTTTGCCGTCGGCCACGGTGCGTAAGGCGGGGATGAGTTCCTCGAACGCCCGACTCTTGCGGACGTAGCCCAATCCGCCGGCGTCCAGGACGGCCTGCACCAGGCTGGCGCCGAAGTGGTTGGAGAGCGCCAGGATGCGCGTCTGGGGTTGTCCCGTATGCAGGCGGCGTATGGCTTCCAGGCCGTTCATGCCGGGGAGTAGGATGTCCATAATAACGACATCTGGCTGGCGCTCTTGGGCCAGCAGCAGGGCATCTTCGCCGCTGCCGGTCTCGGCGATTACACGCATGTCGGTCTGATATTCGAGCAGCATGCGGATCTCGTCGCGGGTCGGTTTATGATCTTCAACCAGTAAGATGGTCATGGCGGACTCGATTCCGATGCGGGGTGGAGGGGGCATGGGGTGTTCTGGGGGGGGGCACAGTTCGTGAGTTATGCGGCGGTGATCTTCGCTTTGATGGCGTACTTGGTCAGCTCGGCTACGGTGTGCAAATTCAGTTTCCGCATGAGACTGCTGCGAACGCCATCAATGGTCTTGCGGTTGAGGCGCAGCGTGGCCGCCACCTCTTTGGTGCTGCACCCTTCCGCAATGAGTTGGAGCACTTCCCGCTCCCGTTCGCTCAGGATGGCAAAGGCGGCGTTGTCGGGCGCCGCCGTCAGGCTCAGGTATTCATCCACCAAAGTGGTCGCGATGTCCGCGCTCAAGTACTTTTTCCCTTCCTGGACGGAGCGGATCGCGCGTACTAAATCTTCGTAAGCGGTTGATTTCAGCACGTAGGCTGCGGCACCGGCTTGCAGCATCTCGCGTACCAGTTGCGGGTCGCTATGGCCGGACAAGGCTACGATTTTGCAGGCGGGGCGCGCTTTCACCAGCTTGCGCGTGGTCTCAATGCCATTGAGGCCGGGCATGGAGACGTCCATGATGACCACCTGCGCCTGGTTCTGCATGGCCACGGTGAGGGTGTCATGCCCATTGCTGGCCTCGCCGACAATCTCCATGTCCGGCTCCAGTTGGATCAGGGACTTGAGCCCCTCGCGTAGCATGACATGATCATCCGCGATGATTATGCGTATAGGCATGGCGGCGTCGCTTTCTGCTTTCTATGTCCTACATCCTTGTGTGTGCTTCGATCTGCGGTGCCGGTGCGCAGGGAGGGGCGCGCAAATAGGTATGCATGACCGTCTGATGCAAGTGTAGCTTGCATCAGACGGCCTGCCCGATTCCCAGCACTTGTATGTAGACACCCACCCTGCCCATGTAACCTCCGCGCCCATTCGTGTGGGCCACAATATAGCGGAAACTGGCGCGCTTGGGGTATGGGATAAAACCTTGTGTGTGGGGTAAAAAAACCTTGGGTTCGGCGAACGAATTTGCGCGCACGGTGCCCGTTAGAATGGTAAGATGCACGCGTGATTCATGACGGTCACGCCGGCGCTTCGGAAGGCGGCTCGTACGGAGATAGGTTGTTTTTCCGCGGGTATCGTGGTTGCGATGGGGGGGGGCATGGAGCGGATGGCGCCAACATTGGCGAAAAGCGCGCAGGCGCGTCGGGTGGGGGCGTATAGGCCACCGCGGCCGGGTATCCGGCCGCCTTTCCATGGACGCGACGAGCGCAAGTACTTATCCTTACAGGAGTGGGCGGAACAGTTGGTCAATGAGGCGGAGCAGGAGCGCTGTCGGATTGCCCGCTATCTGCATGATACGGTGGCGCAGGATTTGTCGCTGGCCAACATGCGTTTGGGCCCCCTGGTAAAATGCTTGGGCGAGGTCAGCCGGCCGGATGAGGCGGCCAAGCTGGGGCAGGTGCGTGACTTGTTGGTGCAGGCCATGGAGGAATGCCGTCTGGCGATGGCGGATCTCGCCCCCCCGCTGTTGTATGAGCTGGGGTTGATGCCGGCTTTGTGCGATTTAGGGCGGCGGTTGGAGAACAAGCATGCCGTGCGGATCGTGGTGACCAGCGAGGGGGAGGCCTGCCTGGTGCGGCCGGCGTTGCGCGGGCTGCTGTTTCAGGCGGTGCGGGAGTTGCTGCTGAATGCGATACGGCATGCCCAGCCGCGGGTGGTCAAGGTGACGGCCACATGGTGCGGCCGGGAGATGCGTGTGGCGGTTGCCGACGATGGCTGCGGCTTTGCGGTGGCCCACCACGGGGGCGGGGAAAAATCGCCGGCATGCTTGGGGTTGTTTGGCATCCGGCAACGCCTGGAGGGCGTGGGCGGTCGCATGGAGATCACGTCGGTTCCCGGGGGGGGGGCGACGGTCATGCTCTATGTGCCGGTGTCGGAGCAGGCGGGGGCGTAAGAGGGGCAGGGGTTACGCAGGAGGTGTGCGATGTATACCAGAGGCGACCAGTCCGATGATATTCTGACGTTTGATTTGCGCAAGAACGGGGCGGGTGCGCGGCCCTTGACAGCCATGTTGGCGCCCGCGTCGCGGGTGGTCTCGCCGGCGGGCATGACGATGGCCCAGTTGCGGCGCAATTATGAGCTGATTCTCAATACACGCGTCATCCAGTATCCGGTTGCTTATCAGATTATGTGTGAGATCGGCTCTGGGCGCCAGGGTGCGGTGTTGTTTGCCCTGCGGCATGGCGCCCGCGGTTGTATCACGGAGCACGCCGTGAAACTTTTTGATCCAGGCCTGTATCGCACGCCGGATGAATACTGGCTGGACATGGGGCGGATTGCCTTGCAGGTCGGGCAATTGCAGCATTTGCAAAGCCCGAACCTGGTGTTGACCGACATCTATGAAGAGACGTACGGGATCGGGTTTGTCCAGATGGAGGCCATTGACGGGTTGGATGTCGGGCGCTGGATGGCCCCCGAAACCTTGGAAATCGGCCGTAAAGGGTATGCCGCCGCTGAATGGGCCCGCTCCTTTGCAACGATTTTTCATATAGAGGGCGACCGGATCTGCCTGCAGCCCGGCGTGGTGGTGCATATCATGCGGGCGGTTTTGCGCGGCTTGGAACGCGTGCATGCGCTGGGGTTTGTACATGCGGACATCAAACCCACCAATATCATGATTGACCGGTTGGGGGGGGTGAAGTTGGTGGATTTTGGCCGGGCCGCCCGGGTCGGGGAACGGGGTACGTTCCTGCTGGGGTCGCCCCTTTACATGGCGCCGGAAATCCATCGCCGCGAAGCCAGCACGATCCAGTCGGACTGTTACAGTGTCGGGTTGGTGGCGCTGGAGATGCTGAGCGGTCGTTCCCTCGGCGAGGATGCCACCACGGAGGCGGAGTTGCTGCAACTGAAGATGGAGCTGCCGCGGCGGCTGACGGAACTGCTGCCGCCGCATTTGCGGGGGAACCAGGTTTTTCTCGATATTCTACATCGGTTCCTGGCGCCTGATCCGGCCAAGCGCTATGCCACCGCCAGCGAGGCCGATGTGGGCGCGCGAGGGTTGCGCCTGATCGCCAAACAACTGGTACAAGCCGATCTGGACGCGGAATACGCGTACGAGCTCTCCTTGTTTATCATGCGGTTTGCACAGGCCGATGATAAGCGGGTGGGGGATTATCTGCCTAAGAGCTGGCTGCGCCCTGCCAAATAGCATATTTTTTGCAGAGGACAGGCTTGACGGCTGCCTGACCTTCTGGCAATATATGACCCGTTTTCTGCACCCGTGGTGGAATTGGCAGACACGCAAGATTCAGGTTCTTGTACCGAAAGGTGTGGGGGTTCAACTCCCTCCGGGTGCACCACCGCTGTAACGCTAGCGAGCAGGCTGCGTATCTGTTCACGCCGTGAGCCTGCCGGAGACCGGCTACTCGCCGCGCGGAGCCGCATCTCGCGCGAGGCGCCACCCGCCAACCCGATCCTTTTTTCAGCGCGAACCACGTGCGCGCCGTGCCACCGCCAAGTGCCGCCGTCATGGCAAAAGACAAAACTTCTTATCCTGATAACGGGGTGTTTTTGTTAGCCGGTAAAGGCGCGGTCGGCTGCGTTTCGTAGCAGCGTCTGTAGCAGCAGTAGGAGCAGGGGGAGCTTGCGGCGGTGGACCCGGATCAACTGGGGCGCGTTCATCTTTGCCATGAGGAGGGCGGCGCGTGAAGCCAGGCCGGGGCGCGCCGCGGGTTGAAAATCGAGTTGCGTGTGGATGGGCGACCGGGTGGCGAGGGGATCGTGATCGCGAAAGCTGCCGGAGGTGGGGGGCAAGCCGGCCGCGACCAGAGCTTGGCGGTAGGCGGCGATGTCGAAGGGGATGCGACGCCAGAGAATGGACTGTTCCGTGGTGTCGTAGATGACGTAGCAGGCGCGCGGATCATTATCGCGCGGGAAACCGACCGAGCCAACATTGATCAGGTAGCGCTTGCCGGTTTCGAGCATGAAATCCTGGGGGGGGATCAGGTTCGGTGTGCCGCTGGCGCCAATGATAAAAATGCCCGGCAGGTGCGTGTGGCCGACAAACAGCAGCGGTTCGGAGGTCGCTTGCCAGGAGGGGAGTGCCTCGGCCGCCGTGATAATATAGCGAAAGGCCGCGGGGGAAGAAAATTCGCCGTGGGTGCAGCGGAACCCGTAGCCAACATGCACCAAGGGGCTGGCGGCCAGAAATTCATTGGCCTGCTCGGCGAGGGTTGTGCGCGTCCAGTCGAGTGCCGCGCGCGCCCGGCTATTAAACAGCACAGGGTCGAGCTTGCCGCAGAGGGCGGCGTCATGGTTGCCCAGTAGCAGGGTGTCCACATGGCGCTGGACGGATTGCAGGGCTTCCAGGGGGTTGGGGCCATAGCCCACGACATCGCCGAGACAGATGATCCCGTCCACGCGGTTGCTGGAAATGTCACGCAAGACGGCCGTCCAAGCCTGCATGTTGGCATGAATGTCGGAAACGATGGCGAACCGCATGGCACCCTTAACTCGTAATCGGACCGGTCCAAGGGGTGCACGGCGAGCCCCTGGCTCGTCTGATCCCTACGCCACTCCGAATCGAAATCACTATAGCCGGTTGGCGTCAGGCTGTCGATAATCCCCTTGTCCCCCTGTTTCCAAGCTTGAAAGTTGCCTGGTCAACAAGGGATAATGCGAGGCCAGTGAAACGAACTCATCGCAAAGAGCCTGCCGAAGGGCGGGCGAGGAGACGCCTGTTGAAACCGTTGTTGATTGTGCTGTCCGCGCCATCGGGGACTGGCAAGACCACCTTGTGTGACCGGTTGCTGCAGGATTACCCGGAGCTCAGCTATTCGATCTCCTGCACCACGCGCGAGTCGCGCGGCTCCGAGGAGGATGGGGAGGATTACTACTTCCTGAAGGCGACGGATTTTGCCAAGCGCTTGGCGGCGGGGGAGTTTCTGGAACATGCGCGGGTGCATGGGTTTGAGTATGGCTCGCTGAAGGAGCCGGTTTACGCCGCGTTGGCCGAGGGGCAGAGCATGCTCATGGACATTGACGTGGCCGGTGCGGCCCAAGTCCGTGAGTATGTGGCCACGCTGCCGCCGACGGATCCGCTGCGGGCCGGGTTTGTGGATATCTTCATCCGGCCGCCGTCGCTGGAAGCCTTGCGGGAGCGGCTGGAAGCGCGCGGGGAAGATGATGAAGCCACGATCGCGCGCCGACTGCGCAACGCCGACGCGGAGCTCGCGCGCGCCGGCGAGTACCGGTATCACGTGGTCAATGATGATCTGGAGATTGCCTATCGGGAACTGTGCGGGATCATTGAGGTCTGCAGTGGCCTGCGCGGCTAGCTGTCGGCGGTTCCGTCCGGATGGCAGAGGGGGGGGCAGCGTGATGCAGGCAGGGAAAGTTTCGGAGGTTGTGCTGGGGGTGACGGGGTCCATCGCGGCATACAAGGCGGCGGAACTGGTCCGGCTCCTGGTGCAGGCGGAGCTGGGCGTTTCCGTGGTCATGACCCAAGGCGCCACGCAGTTTGTTGGCAAGCTGACGTTTCAGACGCTGTCGCGGCGGTCGGTGGCGGTAGACATGTTTGAGGAGCCGGCCGAGTGGGTGCCTGGGCATATTGCGCTGGCGGAGCGGGCGGCGGTGATGGTGGTGGCCCCCTGTACGGCCAACGTGCTCGCCAAATTGGCGCATGGCTTAGCCGATGATATGCTGACGGCCACGGCGCTGGCGTGTGCGGCCCCCTTGCTGGTGGCGCCGGCCATGAATGTGCGGATGTGGGATCATCCGGCCACGCAGGCCAATGTGGCGACGCTGCGCGCGCGCGGCGTTACCCTGCTCGAAGTGGGCACCGGCGATCTGGCGTGCGGTTACGAGGGGCGCGGGCGGATGGCGGAACCCGCCCAGATCCTGGCTGCCATCCGGCAGATCATCGATGCCTCCGCTGGTGTGGCATAAGGGGGGGGCGCGGCCCCGCAAAACACCAACAATTCTCATTATGGAGCAGGGCGGGGCCGGCGGCCCCGCCCTGCTCCATCCGTGTGGTTTCTGGTAGGGCGGACCCGCCGGACCCGCCGTGATTCCCCCATAATGCGAATTGCTGGCAAAACACACTCGCCTGTGGCGCGGTGAACTGCTACGCTGGCATTGGTGTCACAGGAGAAGGATTGTATGAGAAACCTTTTGCTCATGCTGGTGGTGGGGTGCCTGTTTTCAGTCGGGACGCGGGCGGCTGCGGCGTCCGGGCCCGTGATTTGGCTGGATGACTTCGCAAAGGCCCAAAAACAGGCCCAGACCAGCGGGCGTCCCATTCTGGCTGATTTTACAGGTTCGGACTGGTGCGGTTGGTGCATGAAACTGGACAAGGAGGTTTTTCGTGAGAAGCTCTTCCAGTCGTATGCCCGGTCAAATCTGGTGTTATTTGTGGCGGATTTCCCGCGCGGCAAGCGGCAGGCGCCACGTTTGATCAAGCAGAATGAGGCCTTGCAGCAGAAGTACCAGGTGCAGGGTTTCCCCACGCTCTTTTTGCTGGATGCGGAGGGGAAGGTCCTGGCACAGACGGGGTACCTGCCCGGCGGCGCGGCGGCGTATGTGACCAATTTACAGGCGTTGCTGCGACAGGCAGGGTGGACGCCGCCGGTGGCGACCAATGCGGTGAAACAGGCGGCGGCGCCGGCGGGTGTGCCAGCAGTAGCTAGATAAGCAACAGGATCGGTGATGAATACACAGCTTTCCAAGAGTGTGACCTGGGTTGGGTATGTGGATTGGGCGGTGCGGGATTTTCATGGCTATCGTACGCCGCGGGGTTCCACATATAACGCCTACCTGGTGGCTGGGGCACACCCCGCGTTGATCGATACGGTGAAGGCGCCCTACGTGGACAGCCTGCTCGCCCACGTCCGCGAGCGTCTGCCGCTGGAGCAGATTGCCTATCTGGTCTGCAATCATGCCGAGCCGGATCATGCCGGCGGGTTGGCCCAGGTGGTGGCCGCCTGCCCCAACGCCACGGTGATCTGCAACAAGAAGTGCGCGGACGCCTTGCGCCATCATTTCGACACCTCCACCTGGAAGATGCGACTGGTGACGGATGGCGAAACACTCGATCTGGGCGGTTGTACGTTGCAGTTCTTTGATACGCCGATGGTGCATTGGCCGGAGTCCATGGCCACGTACCTGATCGAAGAGCAGGTGCTCTTCTCGATGGATGCCTTTGGACAACATTGTGCCGGTCCCTGGCGGTTTGATGATGAGGCGCCGATGGACGTGGTCATGGCGGAGGCCAAGACCTATTATGCCAACATTGTCATGCCTTATGGGCGTCCCGTGGCGGCTGTGCTGGAGCGGTTGGGTGCGTTGCCGTTGCAGATCGTGGCGCCCAGCCATGGTGTGATCTGGCGCTCGCACTTTGCGCAGATCCTGGAGGCCTATCAGGCTTGGGTCGTATGCCGGCCGGCACGCAAGGTGGTGATCCTGTTCTCCACGATGTGGGACAGCACCCGCGCCATGGCTCAGGCCATGGCAGAGGGCGTGGAGGAGACGGCGGCGGATCTGCGGCTGTTGGACCTGGATGCGGTGCACGATACGGAGGTGGCGGCGGAAGTGCTGGACTGCGCCTGTCTGGCCGTCGGCTCCCCCACGCTCAATCAGGGGATCATGCCGCGCCTAGCGTCGACGCTGACCTACTTGCGGGGCCTCAAGCCGGTCGGCAAGGCCGGCATCGTGTTTGGTTCCTATGGGTGGGCCGCGCGGGGGGTCGATGAAATGACGCACTATCTGCAGACCATGCAGATTACGTCGCTCGGTGAGGCTGTCACCTGTCGCTTCCGCCCGGATGCCGCCATGTTGGAAAAGTGCCGCGAGACCGGACGGGTGCTCGCGCGCTATGCACTGACCAAGTAAGGTTCGCCCATGACAACGATTTCCTCTGGATGCTCGAAAGGTCGGCGGGCTCCTCGGGAGCGCGTTTCATGGCCGATAAAAAGCTCGGTGTTCGGACGTAGCCCGCTGGGCATGCTGCGTGTGCGCGCGATCCACGCGGGGGCCCTAGCCTTGGGGTTGCTGGCGGCCGCGGCGGCCCGCGCGTCGGATCCGTTTGTGGTCACCGCACGGCTGGAGCGTGTGCAGGCGGCGTGGCAGGTGGTGGTTGACGTCGAGATGCCGCCGCAGCATGATCTCTTTGCCGATCAGCGCTTCGCGGTGCAGGTGGATGGGAACGAGGTGGCAGGGCGTTTTACGCCGGCACCCACTTCCCAGCCCGGGCCGGACGGGAAACCGGATCTGGTATTCACGAGCCGGTTTACGGCGTGTTACCCTTTGGCAACCGCCCGTGAAGCACGTATCGTGCGCGTGCGGTATCAAGGCTGCGCGGAGACCATCTGTTTTCCACCGCGTACCGCCACGTTTATGCTGGCCCCCGAGACGACGACGGCCGTAGCGCCAGCCGTGTCGGCAGTGGCGGAGCGAGGGGCTACCGGGTGGCTCGGGCAGGTGCAGGTGCGCGGCTCGGCCGCCGGGTATCTAGGGCGCGAGGAATTTTTGGCCTTTCTGGCGCGTGCGCGCGGCCAACCGGAGGTTGGGGCGCAGAATTGGCTGCGCCAATTTGCCACGGATCCGCTGCAATTCTGGCGCGCACGGGGCATGGTCGGGACGCTGCTTTTGATGCTGCTGGGTGGTTTCTTGTTGAACTTGACGCCGTGCGTGCTCCCCATGATTCCGATCAACCTCGCGATCATTGGTGCCGGTGTGCGCGCCGGTTCGCGAGGGCGCGGTTTGGCGCTGGGATCAGCGTACGGCGCGGGCATTGCCCTCGTGTATGGTGCCTTAGGCGTGGTGGTGGTGCTGACAGGTTCGTTCTTTGGCGCGCTGCAAGCTTCGCCCATCTTTCAGGGGGGGCTGGCCCTGCTCTTTCTACTGTTGGCACTGGCCATGTTCGATCTGCTGCCGCTGGACTTTTCCCGGTTTCAGCCACGCGGTAGCGCGGGGGGGGGCTTGCTGACGGCCGCGGTGGCCGGTGGCTTTTCGGCTTTGTTGGCGGGGGCTTGTGTAGCACCCGTGGTGGCGGCCGTATTACTGCTGACTGGCGTGCTCTATCACCGGGGGGAGCCGGCCGCCCTACTGCTGCCATTTTTGCTGGGGGTGGGGATGGCTTTGCCTTGGCCGTTGGCGGGTGCCGGGTTGACCGTGCTGCCAAAGCCCGGCGCCTGGATGCGGAGCGTGAAGGTGGGCTTCGGTATCTTGATTGCGGCGCTCGGTCTCTACTATGGCTGGCTGGCCTGGGGCGGGGTGACGGCGCGGCCCACGGCGGCCGCCAGTGGAAATATGCTCGTAGCGGGCGATGCGGCGGGGTGGGGGAAATGGCTGGCGGAGGCCCGCCGTCAGCAGAAGCCGCTGCTGCTCGATTTTTATGCGAGTTGGTGCAAGAACTGCGATGCCATGGAGCTAACCACCTTCCGGGACCCGGCGGTACGACAGGCCTTGCACGATTTCCTGGTGGTGCGCGTGGCGACGGAACGCCCCAGTGAAGAACCGGCCCAGTCCATGGTCCGGGCTTTCGGTGTTGCCGGGTTGCCGACCTATGTGGTTGTGGACGCGCGCTAGGCGCTTTACGCCTGCCCGGAGCATGACGGTGCGCCTGTATTTTCGGCTTCTGCTTGCTTTTCGCGGCTCCCGCCGGTATGCTGCCTGCCTTCTCGCAGGTACGTATAGAGTCGTTGGGTGACGAACACCCAGCATGGATGCGCCTGTTGAGACGGTGGATGCGCGGCCGGACGCCGGGTAATGTGTCGTAGCGATAAGGAAAAACATGGAAACGAAGCCTGCCCAAATGTGTATTGATGATGCGACACTGAAGATGTATGCCGACAAGGTGCGCGCGCATGGCGTGATCGATCCGGCGTTGTACGAGAAGTATAATGTGAAGCGCGGCTTGCGCAATGCCGATGGCACCGGCGTACTCGTCGGCCTGACCGAGATCGGCAGCGTGCACGGCTATATCATCTCCGAGAGCGAGAAGGTGGCGGTGCCCGGCAAGCTCTTCTACCGCGGGATCGATGTGGATGACCTGATCCGAGGGTTCCAGGAAGAGCAGCGCATGGGGTTTGAGGAGTGCGCGTATCTGCTGATGTTCGGCGAATTGCCGAGTGCCCCGGAGTTGGCCAATTGGAATGCGTTATTGGATTCGCAGCGGCGCCTGCCGGACGGGTTCAAGGAGGGCGCGATCATCCGCGCCCCCGGCAAGGATATCATGAACAGCATCGCGCGGGCGGTGCTGACGGCTTATCTCTACGATCCGCAGCCGGATGTCCTAGCGCTTTCGAACCAGTTGCGTCAGTGCATTGAGCTGATTGCGCGTTTTCCGGTGATTGCGGCGTACGCCTATCAAGCCAAGGCGCACTATCACATGGGGCAGAGCCTCATGCTGCGTCATCCGGAAGCCGGCAAGAGCACGGCCGAGAACCTGCTATTGCTCACCCGCGAGAACGGCCAGTACAGCCGTCTGGAAGCCGAGTTGCTGGACCTCTGCCTAGTGATGCATGCGGAGCACGGCGGCGGCAACAACTCCGCCTTCACCACCCATGTGGTGACCTCCGCCTTTACGGACACCTATTCGGCGATTGCCGCCGCTACGCTGTCGCTCAAGGGACCGCGGCACGGCGGCGCCAACCTGCGCGTCATGCAGCAGCTGGAGCTGGTCAAGAAGGGGGTCAAGCACTGGGATAACGAGGGCGAGGTGGCGGACTTCCTGACACAGATCCTGCAGAAGAAGGAGGGCGACGGCACGGGGCTGATCTACGGGCTCGGCCATGCGGTCTACACCATTTCTGATCCGCGCACGGCCACCCTGCGGGAAAAGGCGCGCGACCTGGCCAAGGTCAAGGGGCGCGAGGACGAACTGCAGTTGTACGAGATCATCGAGCGCATCGGCCCGGGCTTGTTTAACAAGGGGCGTGCAAAGCCGAAGGAGCTGTGCGCCAATGTGGATTTCTACTCCGGCTTCGTCTACGAGATGTTGGGGATTCCCATGGATCTCTTTACCCCCATCTTTGCCATCTCGCGCGTGGTGGGGTGGTGTGCGCACCGGATCGAGGAGATCCTCAACAGCGGACCGATCATCCGCCCCGCCTACAAGGCGGTGGGCGAGCAGCGCCCCTTCATACCGTTGAATCAGCGCTAACCAGACGGGAGTCGCCCTATGTCGTTGGCGTGGTCCATCCTGGCGGCCTCGTGGCAGGTGTTGGTCTGGATGGCGCCCTATCTGTTGCTGGGGTTCGTGCTGGCAGGGGTCATATCCGCCTTGCTGTCGCCGGACTGGGTGCGGCGACATATGGCAGGGCGGGGGGTGTGGCAGGTGGTCAAGGCGGCGTTGGTGGGGGTGCCCCTGCCGCTTTGCTCGTGCGGCGTCATACCCGTGGCGCTCTCGCTGCGACAGCATGGTGCGGGACGGGGGGCCGTGGCCAGTTTTCTGGCATCCACGCCGCAGACCGGGGTGGACAGCATAGTCGCTACCTGGGTGATCCTGGGGCCGGTTGTAACCGTTTTCCGGGTGCTGGCCGCCTTGGTATCCGGCTTGGTGGCCGGAGGTCTGGTGTCCGCCGCCTATCCGCAGGAAACAGCGGAGGCCGGCCACACGCGGGATGAGGCGTGCGGCTGCTGTCAGGTGCACACGCCGGTCTGGCGACGCATGGTGCAGCATGGCCTGGTTACCATGCCGCGTGATATTGCGCGGCCGTTGCTGCTGGGCGTGCTGATTTCCGGGGCTTTGACCGTCGGGCTGCCCGCCGGTTGGCTGTCGTCTTCGTTCGCGCTGGCGTGGGGGGCGTATGGCATGGCGCTGCTGGTGGGGATTCCCTTGTATGTGTGCTCCACGGCTTCCATTCCGCTAGCCGCCTCCTTCATTCATTTGGGCGCTTCACCCGGGGCGGCCATGGTCTTTCTGATTGCGGGCCCGGCGACCAATGCCGCCATGCTGGCGACCATGTGGTGCCGGCTGGGGAGGCTTGGGACGATCCTCTATCTGGTGGCGATTGCCGGCACGGCGGTGCTCGCGGGATGGCTGCTGGACAGCTTCTTCCCGGCCGCGCTGGCGAACGTGCCACCCTTGGCGGCACACTGTGCGGACGGGGCGTCGGCCTGGTGGGCGATAGCCTGCGCCCTGGCCCTGTTGCTGCTAATGGCGCCCGGGCTGCGGCTCCGGCGTCCTCGCGTATGAGGTGGCTGCCGCTTGGGGAGAAGAACGCCAGGGTTTTTGGGACAAGCTCTAGGTACCCGCTGGTTGGGCGGGCGCCGCGTCAAGCGGTTCTGTCAACCAGCGGCACTCCTCCGGGAGGAGTCGCACCTGCAAGGCACCCATGCTTTCGCGGATGTGAGCCGTTGATCGGCTGCCGATGATCGGATAGGTCGGAAACGGCTGGTGCAGCAGCCATGCCAATGCCACTTGATTCGCGCTGCAACTTTTTCGCTCCGCCAGGGCCGTGGCTCGCTGCAAACGTAGCCGGTTGGTCTGGTTGTCAAATGCCTTGCCGCGCGGGGCATCTCCCGGAAAGCCGTGCCTGGCCCACTGCACGTTCGACTCGCCAAAATAGCCGCCCGCTTGGGAAGAATATGCCAGGAGCGTCAAGCCCGTGCGCTGGTGCCATTCTGCCATGGCGTCATCCACGTAGAGCATGGGCGACGCATCGGCGAAGTTGGTCGCATGCGCGGCGAGACTCCAGCCCAGTTGGTTTATAACAAAGCCCTGCTCTCCTGCCCGTTGCGCGTACGCATTGGCCTCCTCGATGCGGGCGGGCATCCAGTTTGACACGCCAAAGCAGCCAATGCGACGGGAACGATTCAGCTCTGCTAGGTTGTCCATGATGGCCGCGACCGGCAGCCCGGGATGATCCCGGTGCAGCCAGTAGATGTCCTCATGCTCGAGCTGCAACCGATCCAGACTTTCGGCGAAGTCCGAGCGCAGGTCAGCCAGCGTACACCGGCTGCGCTGCATAGCACTGAGCGCCGGGTGCCCGCCCTTGGTGCCGAGAATAATCCTATCCCGCACCTTTCGAGCGCTTAGCCATTCGCCCACCGTGCGCTCGCTGGCACCGACACCGCCAGGTTCCCAACTGGAGTAGATGTTGGCCGTATCCAGAACGTTCCCACCCGCCGCCAGATAGGCGTCCATAGCCGCAAAGGCTACCTCACGCGGGATGCCGGCCCCGAAGCTACCGGTGCCGAGGACGATAGGCGACGGAACGGTTCCTGAGGCGAAGGCGTTTGCGAGATCCATCGAATAGCTTTTTTCTTTTTTTCGCCCGGCGAAAACCGGCCTACCGCAACGATGTCGATGGCGGGAACATGGCAGAAGCGGAGATCCTCGTCAAGATCCCCGCCCCCTAAGAACTGCGGCAGCGCGCATTCAGTTTGTCGATGCGGCGGGATTATTCCACCCATGCGAGACGCACCAGGGGTACGGTTCTATTGGTTCTGCAGCCTGTCTGTGACTTCGGCGGACGATTGGGTTGCGGGGGCCAGTCGCCTTGGATTGCGAGTGGCGCAGAAGCGGCCGGATATGGAAATCCGGCCTACGGCGGGTGGCGTAAGGGCGGCGAACGGATGTAGGCCGGAACTCCGGTGGCGGCCACGCCACGGCGCAAAAGCGGCCAGATATGGAAATGCGGACTACGGCGGCCTTGACTCGGCGTACCGGTCTGCCGGACAATCCTTGTATGTCGTCGCTCTTCCAACTGGTAGCTCCCTTCGCGCCCACCGGTGACCAGCCGGAGGCCATCCGCACGCTGGCCGAGGGGCTGCAGGCCGGCTGCCGGCGGTTGACGCTGGAGGGGGTGACCGGGTCGGGCAAGACCTTCACCATGGCCAACGTCATCGCGTCCTGGGAGCGGCCGGCACTGGTCATCTCGCACAACAAAACACTCGCGGCGCAGCTTTTTGCCGAGCTCAAGGGGTTCTTCCCTAACAACGCGGTGGAGTTTTTCATCAGCTATTACGACTATTACCAGCCGGAGGCGTATATTCCGCAGACCGACACGTATATTGAGAAGGATTCCGCCATCAATGAAACCATTGAGCGCTATCGTTTGGCCGCGACCAACGCCCTGCTTAGCCGTAAGGATGTCATTATTGTAGCCTCCGTGTCATGCATCTACGGCCTGGGCTCGCCCGAAGATTATCGTGGCATGCTCGTGGATCTGACGGCGGGGATGGAGCTGACGCGGGAGGCCCTGCTGGAGAAGCTGGTGGCCATCCAGTATGCGCGCAACGATTATGAACCGCAGCCCGGCGTGTTCCGCGTGCGGGGGGATGTGGTGGACATTTTTCCGTCCTACAGCACGGGCGGCATACGCGTGGCCTTTTTCGGCGATCAGGTGGAGTCCCTGCGCCCTCTGGATCCGACCAGCGGACGCACCGGGACGCCTCTGCCGCAGGTACTCATCTCGCCCGCCAAGCATTTTGTGATGCCCCGCGAGAAGATTGAGCCGGCGTTTGCGCGCATCCGCGGCGAGTTGGAGGCGTGCGTGCGCCAGTTCGAAGCACAGGGGAAGTTGCTGGAGGCGCAGCGGCTGCAGCAGCGCACGCTGTTCGACTTGGAGATGCTGCGGGAATTAGGGTATTGCACGGGGATCGAGAACTATTCGCGGCATCTTAGCGGACGCGCCGCCGGCGAACCGGGGTCCTGTCTGATTGACTATTTTCCCTCTGATTTTCTAACTATTATTGACGAGTCGCATGTGACGCTGCCGCAGGTGCGCGGGATGTTCCATGGCGATCAGGCACGTAAGCGCACCTTGATCGAGCACGGGTTCCGCTTGCCATCGTCGCTGGATAACCGGCCGCTGAACTGGGATGAGTTTCTGGGTCGGACCGGGCCGTTGCTTTTTGTTTCCGCCACGCCCGGCCCGTACGAGCGGCAGGTGTCGGAGCGTCTGGCCCAACAGGTGATCCGTCCCACCGGACTGCTCGATCCGCCGGTGGTGGTGCGTCCCTTGAAAAACCAGATTGACGATCTGATGGAAGAGGTGCGTCGCATGGCGGCTCGCGGTGATCGCACGCTGGTGACAACCTTGACCAAGCGCACGGCGGAAGATTTAACGGACTACCTGCGCGATGCGGGGTTACGCGTCGAGTATCTGCATTCCGATATTGTGGCGTTGGAGCGCGTGGCGGTGCTGGGCCGGTTGCGTCAGGGCACCTTTGACTGCCTGGTAGGGGTGAATTTATTGCGCGAAGGGTTGGATCTGCCGGAAGTGGCGCTGGTGGCGGTGCTGGATGCGGACAAGGAGGGGTTTCTACGTTCCGCTACCTCGCTCATCCAGACCGCGGGACGTACCGCGCGGCATATTGCCGGACGCGTGATTCTCTATGCGGATACGATTACGGATGCCATCCGGCAGATGCTGGAGGTAACGGGGGAACGCCGAGCCCGACAGGCCGAGTATAATCGCGTACATGATATTACGCCACGTAGCACACAGCGCGCCTTGCAAGCGGAGGAAGCGGTGACGGGTGCGGCGCGCGACATCGCGGAGCGCGCCGTGGCGGAAAGACCCGAACAGTATGACGTGCGTCGTACCATTGCTGACATGGAGCGCGAGATGCTGGAGGCCGCCGAAGCCCTGGAGTTCGAGCGCGCCGCTCTGCTGCGCGATGAGATTCGTGAGCTGCAGCGGTTGGAAGAGATATTGAAGAAACCCGGTGCCGTGGTGGTGGCGCCGGCCAAAAACAGACCGCGCAAGCCGCAGGCGTATCCCCTGGCCGGTGGGCGCCGCCGCAAGTAGGGCGGGCAACCTTCAGAGCACCGGGGGCATCGGTGGCGGCGGTACGGCGGGTGTGCGCGTGGGATAGAGCGGAATGGTGCGTTGCACCCCTTGTGTATTCACGAGTACGACCCCGGTCGGTTCGATGCGGGCGACGCGCCAGCCGCCATTACTGGTCACCAGATCGTCCACCTGCCGCCAGCGGTTGTTGAGCAGTGTCAGGGGTTTGCCGCTGCTGAAGGAGATGCCGCGCAAGACGAAGAGAGGTTCTGGCGCAGGTGTTGGCTCGGGCGGCGGCGGGGCGATGGCAAGGGCGATGACGTTGGTGGGGGGGGGCGGCGGCACGGGTGGGGGGCTTAGTTGGATGTAGTCAGCCAGGTTGAGGCCGGTGGCGGCCATATGCAACTGTCGCTGTACGAGGTTGGCTTTCTGTCGGATCAAGGTAATCTGCTGCCGGTCGGCGATAAGTTGCGCCAGGGTGCTTGGGGTGGCAGGGGGCGCGGTCTGGGGGAGGGATCGCGCAGGGCGTGTGAGCGCATACAGGTGCAGGGTGATATCCGCCACATAGCGTGGCGGCGTGCTGGGGGAGCCATGATGCAGGTGGAGCGCATCGTAACCTACCAACTGCGGGAAACGCTGAAGATTGTGGAGCAGCAGAATGATCTGGGGGAGGGGGGCCTCCACGCGGAAGGAGGACCGGATGGGCGGCTTGATCGGATCGCCGGTCGGTTCATTTTTAATGGCTAATTGCTGAAGTTGGATGTAGTGCTGATTGCCGGCCTCATTCAGCCAGCGTCCAAAATCCTCGCTCTCACTGAGGTAGCTTGGCGGCGTGTTAGGGATGGCATGTAGGGTGGCGGTGGCGTAGTGCGCGGTGGCCTGTAGTTCGCGGGCATGCGTCAGCGCCGTTGCGGTAAGGTTGGTTTGCTGATTGGTTACCGCGCAATAATGGCGGGTGCCCAGCAGCAGGGCACCTGCCAGCAGGAGCGGACACAACGGCAGGGCTAGGGCGCGGATCAGGCCGAGGCGTGCAAGACCGGATTGCATGATTATTCCTCTTCCCGTAGGGTGGCCGTGATGCGCACCAGAAAAGCGGGTTGACCTTCCCATACCATCTGCCGGCTGCTCTCCTCCCGGATGTCCGTCAGATAGCGTTGCACCTCCGCTTTGCTGCGCCAGGTTTTCAGTTGTTGGGATGGGTCAAGGGGTTTGCCATGGGGGGGCAGGGGGATGGTGAGCTCCATGCGCAGGCTGGGTGAAGACGAAGGGAGATCCAGGGTAAGCAGTCGGACATGGGGGGGGAGGGCGGTCGTGATGGCATAGAGCATTTGGGCGGTGGGGTAGCGCCGCTGCAGCAGCTTGCCGGCCGTCGCCAGGGAGGCGGCGGCTTGCTCCAGTTGCTGTCGCTGAAGCTGGATGTAGCGGAAGGCGTCCGGCTGATCGGGGTGCTGCTGCGCGAAGCGCAGTTGCTCTTCGGCGACCTGCCGTTGCCGGTTTTGTGTTTGCAGCACCCCCCCGATGGAATAGTAGATGGCGCCGGCCAGTACCCAACCGGCGGCGAGCAGGGCGAGCAGCAGGAGCCACACGATGGCGGCCCGCTGTGGGAGCGGTATCGGGCGCCCGCGGATCAGGTTGATGCGGAAGACGGTCATGGGTAGTCTCGGCGCAAGGCCAGTCCCAGACTGGTGGCCAGACGGGGGCCGACCGTATGGGATAGGCGCGGTTGTAGCTGCTTGTTGATGGCTGGCAGGTCGGGGATGGGGTTCCAGAAATTCGTGAGCGGAACCAGCTCCCGGAGACGGTCAATCAGACGAGCCGGATCGGGCACATTGCCGGTTAGCACGAGGCGTGTCACGGGGGGGGCATGGAGGATGAATTGGTGGTACTTGAGGCTGTCGGTGACACATTCGCTCAGATAGTCTTCGGCCTTGTTCCACGTGCCACAGGGGGAGAAGACGGTACGGGGGAGCACATTGCCGATGCTGTGTAAGATGGCGATGTCAGCGCGGTCCTGTGTGAGTGCGATAATAGCGGTGGCCTGATCGGTCGCGGGCGCCTTATTCAGGCAATGGTACAGGTTGCAGACGGCTAGGCAGCCGATGTCCACGATGCGCGGGAAGATGCCGGCCAGGGCGAGCATCTGGAGGTGTTGGTCCACTTCTTTTCTTGGGGTGGCTGCTAGTACGCCGTCGATTTGATTAGCTGTGGTGAGTTGGCGGTTTTGGTGCCAGTCCATATAGAACTCGGCGCGGGGGAGTTGCAGCATCTCTTCGGCTTCGATGGCCAGGGCGTGCACCATTTCCGTGGGTTCGAGATTGGGATGGCGGACGTGTTTGACAGCCAGGCTGGGGGTTTCGATGGCGGTGCAAACGGCGTCGCGTGAGAGACCGGCCTGGCGGAAGAGCTGGCGCACGGCCTCGGCGAGTTGGCGCTCGCTGGCGTTAGGCGGCGGTGTCGCCCAGCCGGCATGTTCCAGCCGAAACGTGCCATCCCGGGAAAAGCCGAGCTGAACCGCCGCGAGGTGGGTGTCGCTGACATCCAAGCCTACGGTCCGGCGAGGTTGGTGGGTTGTTTTGGTGGCTCTCATGGGGTTGGTTCCGGGCGTGCCTCCGCCACCCGCACCGGCGCTGGCTCGATGCCGAGGCCGGTGCGAGCGGGCTGCGAAGCGTGGCATACTTACATGCCCGAGCGTGTGAAGTTGCCGAACGAATCCAAGGTGATCACCACATCCTGCAGGGAGGGATGGCGCGCGCCCCTTGATCCACGGGCTTCCAGGATGAAGTTCGTCCCGTTTTGCGCGGCCGGCGTGCCATTCGCGGCAAACTCGTAGGCATTCGTGTTCCAGTATTTGCCGGTCATTTCGGTTTGCAGGACACCCGGCACCAGCCAGATGTCATTCACGGTCACGCCGTTTTGGTTGTTGGTGTAGCTGCCGGTTTCCGCGTACATGATGCGCAACTGGGTGCGTATCGTACCCAGCGCCGTCTCGGCTTCCGTGCCCATGGCGCGTTTCTTGTTGCCGGCCATCAGCGGGATGGCCACGGCCGCCAGAATCGCGACAATGATGGCCACCACCATCAACTCGACCAAGGTAAAGCCGGCGACCCGGCGATTTTGCGATGTGTGCATGTAACCCCTTCCTTTCGCAGACCTGTCTGCGAGTTTGTTGCCCCCATCTTCATCCCGCGCTATTTTGTTGAGCGGGATGAACGTGTGCGCGGCGGTCGTGACGTACACCTATACGTGCGACTGCCATCGCTACCAACATCGTTGTCTGTGAGCCGGTTGCTTCCTCCAGGTGCTCCTATTGCAGGCCCCGCGCGGCCAGGAAGACCGGCAGGTAAATGGCCAGCACCAATAACAGTACAAAGAAGCCAAAGCAGCAGATCAGAATCGGTTCCAGCAGCGCAATGGCAATCGTGATAGCCCCTTCCACCTGGTCTTCGTAGGTGTCTGACACTTTGTCTAGAATCTGCGGTAGCTTGCCGGAGGCCTCGCCGACGTTGGTCATGCGTACGATCAAGCGCGGGAAAACAGGTTCCTGTTCGAGTGAGGCGGCGATGGTGGCGCCGCTGATGACCCGTGTGCGTATGCGCCCCAGTGCCACTTCCATAGCCCGGTTGTTACAGACACTGGAGGCAATCTCCATGGCGGTGGCCACCGGCACACCGCCGCGGAGCATGATGGCCAGATTACGGCAAAAACGCGCGACCGTGAACTTCTGTACGCACGGACCCACGAGTGGGAGCCGGAGTACCAACGTATCCGCCTGCAGGCGTCCGGTGGCGGTGCGGACATACTGAGCGCCCAGGACCAACAGACCAGCCAGCGCCCCGCCGATCAGTACGATATGCTCGAGCAGGAAGCGATTGGTGCCGAAGACCACGCGGGAGAGCAGCGGCAGGGTTTGTTCGGCCCCAAAGTTTGCTTGGAATTTCGGCAGTACAAAAATGGTCATGATGGAGCAGATCAAGACAAAGAAGCCGGCTACGAAGAGAGGATAGGCCAAAATGCTACGGATTTTTCGTTCCAGGCGGTCGCTGCGTTCCAGCGCATTGGCGAGGTAATCCAACGTTTGCGGCATGCTGCCGGCTTCCTCGGCCACGCGCAGCAACGCCACGGTTAGCCGGGAGAAAATGGCGGGGTGTTCCGTGGTGGCCTCGGAAAACATCTGGCCCTCGCGCAACTTGTCGCCAATGGCCAGTAGGCTGCTGCGGAGCGCGGGATGATCCATATCCTCGGCAATCGCCTGCAGGGCGTCACGGATGCCCATGCCGGCCCCCACGGATATGGAAATTTGTCGCATCAGGAGGGCTTTTTCGCCATTGCCGCAGGCGCGGAGGTGGCGGCGAGCGGGCCGTGCGCGCGTGCCTGCTGTTCTGACCGCCAGCGTGGCTATGCCTGACGCGGTGGGGTTATCCTGCCACACATTCAGCACGGTCAGGCCGGCAGCGCGTAACTGCGCGAGCGCCTCCAGCCGCGATGGCGCATCGGTGGACGCCTGCACGCGCTCGCCCCCTTTATCTTTGGCTTTATAGTTGAAGGTAGCCATTTTCGTCGCTCCCCGTCGCGTGCGGTTGCGCTTTGCTGCAGGTAGAATCGGACAACATATGCCAGCGGGGCCGTTCATTCCCCCCGGTGCCGTTGGGCGGTCGCTGTGCCGCTAATCGGATGTGCAGCATGCGAGCACCTCCGCAAGGGTGGTTATGCCGAGTCGGGCTTTTTCCAGGCCGTTGCGCAACAGCGTTTGCATCCCCCGTTCGATGGCTTGGCGGCGCAGTAGGGCTTCGGCCCCGCCGGCGGCGATGGTTTCGCGCAGCGTGTCGGCGATCTCCATGAATTCCAGGGCGGCCACGCGACCGTGAAAGCCGGCATGCGCGCACTGGTTGCATCCGGTTCCTTGCTGGTAGGACCAGTCGGCGGCTTCGGCGCACAGAACTTGCAGCAATCGGCGTTCTTCGGGTAAAAGCTGGTAGGGCGCCCGGCAGGCGGAACAGATGCGACGGGCCAGTCGCTGGGCGATAATCAGTCGCACGGTGGCGGCAATCAGGTAGGACTCCATGCCGATGTTTTGCAGGCGGGTCACCGCCGAGGGGGCGTCGTTGGTGTGCAAGGTGCTGAGCACCAGATGGCCGGTGAGCGCGGCGCGCATGGCAATCTCGGCGGTGTCGCGGTCGCGGATTTCGCCGATCATAATGATGTCCGGATCCTGGCGCAGGATGGCCCGCAGGGCCTCGGCGAACCCCAACCCGATGCCGGCTTTGACCTGCATCTGATTGATCCCCGCGAGTTGATATTCAACCGGATCCTCGACGGTCTGGATGTTACGCTCCGGGTTGCGCAGGTGGGCGATGGCGCTGTAGAGCGTGGTGGTCTTGCCGCTCCCGGTGGGGCCGGTCAGCAGGATGATGCCATTGGGTCTTTGCAGGATGCGCTGGAACTGCTCGCGCAATGGTTCCTCAAAGCCGATGGCGGCCATGTCCACCACCAAGGCCGAGCGGTCGAGCAACCGCATGACGATTTTTTCGCCGTAGATTTCCGGCAGCGAGGAGACGCGCACGTCAATGAGCCGTTCCTGTGCCTTGAATTGAAACCGGCCATCCAGCGGGAGGCGCCGTTCCGCGATGTCCATGCAGGCCAGGATCTTGATGCGCGTGATGATGGCCGAGTGCAAGCTGCGCGGGGGTGGGGTGTGTTCGCGCAGCACACCATCCACGCGCATGCGCACATGGACTTCCTTTTCGCCGGGCTCGATATGGATGTCGCTGGCCCGGCATTCCACGGCTTGCATCAGCAGCAGCGACACGAAACGTACGACGGGCGCCTCGTTGGCTTGGCTGGCCAGTTGGTTGGTGTCTACGGGTGGTTCCCGGGTGGCGGCGCCGCTGCTGGTCTCGACGTCGGCTATGCTTTGCAGAGAGCGCTGGATGTTAGCGGACGTGCCGTAGTGGCGCTCGATGACGTCGCGGATGCGCGCCTCGGTGCTGATAGCCTTGTGCACTTCCATGTGCGTGAGCGTGCGTGCCGTATCCACCGCATGGAGGTCAAGGGGATCACGCATGATCAGCGTGATGCGCTTCTGGTCGCCCTGACAGGTGGCGAACATACCGTAGCGCCGTACAACGGCTTCGGGCAGGAGGCTGACTTCTTCGGGGCGCAGGGTGTAGGCTTCCCCCAGTTCGACAAAGGGCACATTCATCTGGGTAGCCAGGGCGCGTGCGATATCCTCGTGGGACGCAAACCCCAGTTCCACCAGGATTTCGCCCAGTTTTTTGTTCGTGCCAACTTGCTGGCGCAAGGCGGTTGCCAGTTGCGCATCGCTAATGCGCTGCGCGTCTAGCAGAATAATGCCGAGTTCGCGGGTCATGGTGCGTTTCTCCGGCAGGTGGTGTCGTCCACATCGATGCCGCGCGCACGCAACAGGCTGAGCAGTTCTTTGGGGTGGGGGGCCCGGTGGATAGCGGTATCCTGGGTGATGCGACCGGCCGCGCAGAGTTCACAGAGCGCGTCGGTCATGGTAATCATGTGTTCGTGCCGGTGGGTCTGGATCACGGAGTGAATTTGCTGGGCCTGTCGTTCCCGGATCAGGTTGCGAATAGCGCTATTGACGTGCAGGATCTCGGTGGCTAGTACGAGCCCTTGGCCGTCGGCGGCTGGCAGCAATTGCTGGGCGAGCACACCGACTAGCACCATGGATAGCTGGGTGGTGATCTGCTGCTGCTGGTCGGGGGGGAATACGTCCACGATGCGATGCACCGCATGCGCGGTGTCTTGTGTATGCAGGGTGGACAGGATCAAGTGCCCGGTCTCGGCCAGCGTCAGGGCCAACCGGATGGTCTCCAGATCACGGAGTTCGCCCACCATGATCACATCGGGGGATTCGCGAAAAACCGCGCGCAGGGCATCTTCGAAGGACGGTGTGTCGTGATGCACCTCCCGTTGTTCCAGAACACTGCGTTGATGCACATGGATATACTCGATGGGATCCTCGATGCAGACAATATGCGCATGCCGGGTACGATTGATGTGATCCACCATGGTCGCCAGGGTGGTGGACTTGCCGCTCCCCACGGGCCCCGTGACGAGAATCAGTCCGTTGGGGCGGGCAATCAGTTCGTGTGCGAAGTCCGGGATCCCCAGGGTGTGGAAATCCGGAATCTCCAGGGGAATGGACCGCACGGTGATCGAGAGGGTGTCGCGCTGCTGGTAGATATGAATGCGGAAGCGGGATAGTCCTTCCACGCCGATGGAAAAGTCGCAATTCTGCCGGGTTTCCAATTCGCGCCGCTGCCTATCATTGGCCAGTTGGTGGGCCAGTCGCTGGGTGGTCTGGGCATCCAACGGTTCCGCCGCCATGGCAACCAAGGCGCCGTGGATGCGGAATTGCGGCGGCGTTCCGACCGTCAGGAGTAGGTCAGACGCTTTCCGGCTGAGCATCTCCCGGAAAAGAAGCTCCATGCTCCACGCTGTTGCTGGCGCGTTACAAGACGAATGCAGTGGCATCATCGGTTCCCCCCACACACACAAATAGCGGACCCACTCTAAGCTGGTACGACATCCCCCCTCCTCGTACCCATTCCAAATTTATGGATGCATCCTACGTCAGGAAGGCCGAAGAGTGCAATCTTAAATTATCCCCCTTCGCGCGCGGTTGCCGACTTTGGTATGATCGTCGGCATGCACTATCTGAGTACACGCGGCGGCGGCGACCCGCTCCCTTTTTGTTCCACGGTCATGACCGGGCTGGCTCGGGATGGCGGGTTGTTCCTGCCGGCGGCGATCCCGGATGTGCGGGAGCGCTTAGCGGCATGGTCACGACTCTCCTACGTGGAGTTGGCCTGTGCGATCATGGGGTTGTATGCGGATGACATCTCGCCGGCGGTGCTGCGCACGCTGGTCATGCGCAGCTATGCCGGCTTCCGCCACCCGGAAGTCACGCCGGTGGTGCCGGTCGGGGATCTGCATGTGCTGGAACTCTTTCATGGCCCGACGCTGGCCTTCAAGGATGTGGCCCTGCAGTTCCTGGGCAATCTCTTTGAATATGTGCTGGCGCAGTCCGGCGGCGAGCTGAATATTGTGGCCGCTACCAGCGGCGATACCGGCAGCGCCGCCATCCACGGGGTGTGCGGCCGTGACCGCATGCGGATTTTTGTCCTTCATCCGCAGGGCCGCGTCAGTCCGGTGCAGGAACGCCAGATGACTTCCGTGCTGGACCCCAATGTTCATAATCTTTCTGTGGCCGGCACGTTTGATGACTGCCAGAACCTGGTGAAGGAGCTCTTCAACGACCTTAGCTTCCGGGACCGCCATCACCTCGGGGCCGTCAACTCTATTAACTGGGCCCGGGTGCTAGCGCAAATCACCTATTACTTCTACGCCGCCTTTCGGGTGATGGAGCGCACCGGCGCGGCCCGGGTGCGCTTTAGCGTCCCTACCGGGAACTTCGGCGACATTTTTGCCGGCTATGTGGCTTGTCGTATGGG
>CAIOST010000361.1 GCA_903861045.1 uncultured bacterium
ACCGGCATCATCGCTTGATTTGATCTAGTCTTTTTTGCTTTCATCCCACCCTGTGATAGCAAAACCGGCGAGGTGTGTCTAGCCAAAACTGGAATATTGACGCTCGCATAGCGGTTGGCGGGCCAAAGGGAAAGACCATGGGCCTCCTGGGGGTAGATGTGTTAGTAGTTGGACATCCCGGCCGTCTCGCGGTAAACTAAGGACGTAAGGAGGTGCTTATGAGTGCAATATTACTGGCCGCGCAATGGTTCCAGGGCGCCCGGCGGGCCGCGTGGCTTAGCGTGGCTATGCTGGTGTGTGGGGGGCATGGGTTGGCGCAAGCCGCCGAGATTCGGCTGGCTTGGGATCCGCCGACGAATAACACCGATGGCACGGTCCTGACCGACTTGGCTGGGTTCAAGCTCGTTTGGGGCACAAATAGTGGTGCCTATACTTCGATCACAAATGTCGGTAACACGGCTACGAGTACCGTGGCAAGCCTGACGGCTGGGACGACATACTTCTTCGCGGTGCGCGCGTATAATGTCGGCTTGGCTGAAAGCTCAAATTCCGTCGAGCTGGCTTGGCTAGCACCTTTGCCACTCGACACTACCCCGCCAGTCATACAAACGCCGGCCCCGGTGACGCTGACGGCCGGCCTTGATGATAAGGCGTCGGTGCCGAACTACCTGACAACCCTGATTGTCAGTGACGACCGCTCCGCACGCACCAATCTGCTCCTGTCGCAGTTGCCCATCGCCGGCTATCAGGCGACGGTCGGTGCCACGACGGTAGTCATCGCAGCCACCGATGAGGCGGGTAATCGTGCGCAAGTAAACGCGGCACTGACCATTCTGAAGGCAAACCGTGCGCCTGTGGTGGACGCCGGGCCGGACGTGAGTTTTCGTCTCGATAAGTCCGGCACCCTGTTTGGCATGGTCACGGATGATGGCTTGCCCACAGGTGCCAGCGTCGTTGCCACGTGGTCCAAGCTGTCGGGACCGGGCAGTGTGACGCTGGGCAACACCAATGCACCGAGTACGACGGTATGGGCCAGCGTGGCGGGTACGTATGTGCTCCAGTTGCAAGCTACGGATCAACTGCTGGCCGGGACAGACAGTGTGATGCTAACGGTTTTGCCGCGGGCACTGCCCGGTAAGCCGGATAAGGTGCGTGTGGTGACAATCACACCGAGTGCGAGTAGTTCAACTTCGACGACTACCACCACGACCGGAACGCTGGCGCCGTAGTGGGCACGGTGCGGAAGCGCTCTGTGCGTCTCCAGCGACCTCGGCCAACGGGAGGTTCGCCCTCCCGTATGGCCGCTGCACCCGTCCGGGTGATGCTGCCGAAGCGGGTGATTGCCCGCGAGTCGGGGTGGCCGTTGGCATCTGCCTATTTCGGCCGCGGCACGCCGGCCGCCTTCATCCATTTGGCAACTTTTGCGCACTCGGTGGCGTCTAGCAGGTGCGGACAGTCGGCTTCGTCCGGGCAGCGGTTGCACACGGTCCAGTGGGGACAGGACTTCTCGTCGGGCTTGAGTTGGTAGCCGCATTCCGAGCACCAGAACACGTCACAATCCAGGCAGTGGCCGAGGGTTAAATCCTCGCGATCACGGATGCGCTCGCAGTCTTCTACATGCTGGCTGCCACACTTTGGGCAGTCGCCAAGGAAGATCAGATTGGCCAGTTCCTCGTCGAACTCGGCACCTTGGGACAACTCGCGCAGGTCGGCTTCATTGCGCTCGCTCAACCCCGCCTGCGCCAGCATCCGGGAGAAGGTATCGCGATCGAGGGGCGGCGGCGACACGAACTTCGTTTGGCAGGAGGCACAGTTGGTTGCACCCTTCGCCACTTCCTTGCCACAGTTCATGCAAAGCATGGGTGTCTCCCTTGTTGCGTCACGATCCAGGATGTTCACGCGCGGCATCTTACCGGCCGTAAGATGTCAGAAACCAGCCTAGCTGTCGAGGCTCGCCCCTGTTCGCCGCAATTCTCATTATGACGTTCGGCGGGGGCCGGCGGCCCCTCCCTGCCTGCCGAAATCTGCCATTTCAGGATCTGTTCTGTAGGGCGGGTCCGCCGGACCCGCCGACCGTAGGCCATAATGAGAACCGCTGCCCGAACTGCGGTATCGCGCACATGACGGTTGACCGTCTTACGCGAAAAGCACTACCATCGGCGCCGGCTGCAGGACGGTGCGTAGGCCGCGAAAAGGTGAGGGTGGTCCATGGTGGATGACGATGTGCTGGTAATCGGCGCGGGGCCGGCGGGCTTGCTGGCAGCGGTGACGGCGACCGCAGCCGGCCGCCGCGTGCGCGTGTGCGAACGCATGGAGCGCCCGGGACGCAAGCTGCTGACCACCGGCGGCGGGCGCTGCAATCTTACCACCACGACAGAGTTGGAAGGCCTGGTTGCCGCCTTTGGCCGCCAAGGGCGGTTTCTACAAGATGCGGTACGGGCCTTTGACCCTGCCGCCATTCGCACTTTTTTTGCCGAGCTCGCGGTGCCCACGGTAGTCCAGCCGGATGGGTGTGTCTTCCCTGTTTCGCAGCAAGCACGGGATGTGCTGGATGCGCTACTCCGATTGGCGGCGCGACAGGGCGTGGCGCTAGTGCCGGCGTGTGCCGTGCGCGCGATCCGGGTGCACGAGGGCGCCGTGGCAGGTGTCGAGACCGCTGCGGGTTTTCTAGCGGCACGGCGCGTGATTCTGGCCACCGGCGGGCAGAGCTATCCGGCGCTGGGGGCGGATGGCAGCGGTTTTGCGCTGGCGGCCGGTGTGGGCCATACGCTGGTGCCGCCTGTGCCGGCACTGGTGCCGCTGGTGACGGAGGAAGCGTGGCCGAAGCGCTTGGCAGGGCTGGTGCTGGAACAGGCCCGCGTGCGGCTGGAGGGGCGCGGGGCCGCGCGTCTGGAGCGCGTGGGGCCGGTGCTCTTTACCCATCGCGGGGTGAGCGGTCCGCCGGTGCTGGACCTTTCCGGCGCCGTGGCGGCGCGGTTGGCCACACCTCAAGAAGCCGCTGGCGTCCGCGTGTTGATTGCTCCGCGTCCGGACCGTGACCGGGCGGCGTGGCGGGCCTGCCTGGATGGGTGGCGGGCCACGCTCGGGCGACGGGCCATCCACAACCTGCTTTCCGGGGAGCTCCCGCGCAAGCTGGCCGAGACCCTTTGCGAACTGGCCGGGTTGGCTGACACCATGGTGGCCCAGGCACGCCGGGAACAGCTCGAAACGCTGGCTCAGCTTTGCGCGGAGTTGCCCCTAACGATAAGCCGGACCGAAGGATGGGAGCATGCCATGGTCACGCGCGGCGGCGTGGCGCTGCCGGAGGTTGATCCGCGTACCATGGCCAGCCGGCGCGTGTCAGGGCTCTACCTGGCGGGCGAGGTCCTCGATCTGGACGGTCCGTGTGGCGGCTATAACCTGACCTGGGCTTTTGCCAGTGGCCGCCTGGCGGGCCGCAGCTGCGCCACACCCACGTAGTTACGATTCTCAGGCTTGCTTCGGCGCCGGATGTTGGGATAATAGCGCCATGGATACGAAGGAAAACAAACCGGCCGCCGCGCCCACCACCGTTACCACCGTTACCGCCACCATTGCGCTGGTGGTCTTTGCCAGCGAGGATCTCTGGAGCTCCCTGCAAAGCATTGCCTATTTCCAAGAGCGCGATGGCTTGGATGGGGTATTCATCTACCAGACGGCCGAGCGCTGTTCCGCGGCGCCGGCCGCACGGCTGCGCCGGTTCTGTTCGCGGCGCTGGCCCACTTTGCGGGTGGTGCTGCCGGGTGAGCCGGGGGCTGCCACGGCCGCTAAGGTCGCGGAACGCGTGGGAGACTGGCGCCGCTTCCGGCCGCATGTCACGCGCTGGGTGATTGACGCCACCGGCGCCACGCGCACCATGCTGGGCGGCGTGGCCAAGGCCATGGCTGCTGACAAAGTCTTTGAAACCATCTGCCGGGATGGCGAGGGCGTGTGGTCCGCGCTGCGCGTGGCAGGTGTCGGCCAACTGGATGCCGCACCGCTGGCACACCCCATACCACCGGATGCGACGGATGGGCTACCGGTAACGGAACTGGTGGAGCTCCTGGCGGCTGATGTGGCCGAGATCCGTTTCCGCGAGAGCCGGGCGCCGGAGGCATTGACGCCGGAGCAGATCGGGCGGCTGGTTACGGTCGGGAGTAAGTGCAACTGGGATTGGAGCCGAATGTATGCCGTGGCGCTGGAGCGTCCCGGCCGGCTCGAGGAGTTTACCTTTGCCGATTTTGTCGCGGCCGCGCTGCTGGCCATGGGCATCCGTAACGTGCGGGTGAATCTCGGTGTGGTGCAGACCGGGGCCAAGCGGTCGGAAACCACGCTGGATGTGCTGGTCAACCGCTGCGGACGCCTGTATCTCTTCGATTGCCGGGCGCGCGACGAACAGCGGGATCCTGGGCCGCCGACGCCGCTGCTGACGCTGGAGGGGTTGTGGCCGACCTGTGTGGTGCTGCGGCCAAACCGGTGGGCGACGGATGGCGAGCGGTTGCTGGCTGGCATGGGGAGCCGCATGTACATCATGGATGCCGATGGCTGCCGGCGGCTCTTCTCTTGGCTGGCGGAGATCATGGGCGTGGCGGTGCCGGCGGTATTACGGGATCTGGAGCGCGGTGCGTTGCGGCTGGGTGTGAATCGCCTGCCGGTCTTCACGCCGGCCACACAGGCCCAGCGGCTGGGGGATGCCGTGCGCCTGGATGACCAGGTCTTTGATCTGGTAAAGGGTGGGCGTGTGGAGGAGGGTGGACAGGATACGGTTTGGCGGGCGGCCCGTGTGACACCGGACCTTTGGTTCCTGGAAGGGCGCGTGCTGCAGGGCGGTGTGGGCGGCGAGATGCAGCGCCGGCTGGCCGCGCGCTTCGTGGAACATAAAATGGCGGTCACGATCGTTTTCTTCGAACTGATGCCCAATAAGCGCTTCTGGCATGCGCTGGTGCGGAACCCCGGCGACAATGGCGCCTTCACGAAACTGCTGCACAAGTGGCAGAATATCCCGTTGATTGTGTAGCGGTCGGCGTGCCGTCAGGAGTTCATTATGCAAAGCATTGCTACAGCGGCCGCACCGGCGGCGTTGGGGCCGTACGCACAGGCCGTGATGGCCGGCGGCTTGGTCTTCTGCTCCGGGCAGTTGGGGCTGGACCCCGCGACCGGGCAGTTTGCCGCCACGGATACCGCCGGACAGGCGCGGCAGGTGTTGCGCAACCTGGCAGCGGTGCTGGCGGCGGCCGGCAGCAGCCTGGGGCAGGTGGTGAAGGTGACCGTCTTCCTGACGGATCTCAATGACTTTGCCGCCCTGAATGCCGAGTATGCCGCGGCCTTTGGCGATCACAAGCCCGCGCGCTCCACGGTGGAGGTCAGCCGTCTCCCCAAGGATGCCCGCGTCGAGATCGAGTGCATCGCCGTGGGGTGAGCCATGAACCCAAACCTATCCGCCACTTCCGCCCTCGTCTTACTCGGAGGTGCTTCTGCGTGCTGCGCCGGTTAGGTTCACCGGGAACTTCGCCCTCCCACGCTGGATCACAGACGAAACGCGTCCGGTAGGGCGGGGCCGCCGGACCCGCCGTAGCCGTCGGCAGGTGATGGGCAGGCGCTTTGCCGCGCAGGCAAAAAACCGAAGCGCTTCGGTTTTTTTGAGTCGGCGCCCGGCGTGCTGTGTTGAGTTACCGCGTTGCCCGATGAGCGAACCCACGATTAGGACAACGAGGGCCACCGACAACGATCGCGACGAGGTTGGCGCTGCAAGCGGGTCAGCTTTTCCAGTCGCCTCCACCTGGCGCTAAAGCGCCGTCGTGCGTGGTTACGAAAATTCTCAGCTACGGATTTCGCGGATTGGCAGTGTCAGGTGGCCCGCCGCATCCGCGGACCGCCGCCAGGCCCGGGAGCCACGGTGGACAGAGGGGAGTTGCGTATAAGGACAGAGGAGCCGGCGAGAAGAATGCATGCCAAGAGTATGCAGGCGTTGGCGGCTGGACAAGAGAGGACGTGAAATGCGCAATTACAAATACGATCCCAATGCTCCGTTGTTGTGCCGTCTCACTATCTGATCTCAAGGATCGTCGAGATGGCTCTGCTGATGGCGGACTGATCGTCAGACGTCATAGCCTCGATTTTCGACTTGAGACGGTGCTTCGTTACCGCGCGCACCTGATCAATCACGGCAACAACTGGCTGGCCTTGGCAGGTTACTTGAACAGTGATCGGAGGGTGTGGCTTTGCGGTCGTCGAAAGAGGAACCACCACCACTGTGCGCCTTAGCCGATTCAACGTGTCGTGCGTGAGCACGACACACGGTCTGGTCTTTCGGATCTCCGATCCTTGAGTCGGATCGAGAGAAACCCACCAGACTTCTCCGCGCGCAACAATTGGGTCGCTCATTCGGCCACCCCGTCGTCGAATGCCTGCCAGTCGTCAATCTCGCGTTCGAGAGCCTTGTCCCGGTTGGCGGCGCGACATGCCGTAGCAAGTGAATCTTCGTGTTCCGACAAGACACCCTCCAACAGTCGGGTCACGAGGCGCGACCGTTGTCGCGACGGTACTGCCACTTGGAACCGATGAGCCACAGCGTCAGGAATGGATAGTGTTAATCTCATGAATACGCATTATGCATTATGACTTATGTATGTCAACCTGTTCTTCTGGCACAACGGCTTGGCGCACCGGCGCGACGCCGCAGGCTGAGCGTCCGGTGGAGCCGGTGTTAGACGGCCTTTAGCTAAGTTCAAACTTCTGCGAAGGATTAGCAAGCTTTGTCGCTATCACCCAGAGAAAGGTAATCGGTTAACCTCATTTTGTACGTCCTATCCGTAGCCCTGCGGGTGTTACCGCATTAGCCGCCGATTACGGTGCCACGCGCAGGCCGGGAACATCGTGGAAGTGCTGATCGAAGGTGATCAGGACAGCGCCGCATTCCATGGTGTGCGCGGCGATCCAGAGGTCGTTGGTGGGGATGGGGCGCCCGGCTTTGCGCAGTGCCACAAAAAGACGGCTATAATAGTCGGCGGTCTCCGTCGTGAGCGGCAGCGGTGCAACCGTGGAGCAGGCCAGAAGCTTGTCGAGCAGCGCGCGGTTTCGTGCCGCCTGGGTGCCCAGTTGGAACCCCGCCAAAAGCTCGCCCATCACGATGGTGGAGAGGTAGACATGCTGCGCTTCGGCTACCATCGTCAGCACGCGTTGATCGCCGCGGAAGAAGGCCGAGACCGCATTAGTGTCCAGCAGGATCGTTTTCATTTCCAGAGGTCCTTGTCGATCTCGGCGAAACAAGCCACATCCTGATCGAAGCGTCGAGCTTCCTCTTCCGTCCAGCAGCCGCACAGGGGGGCAAATTCCTCCCGTCGATTGGAGCGCCGTGCGGGTGCCAGGCCCAAGGCCGCGGCCAGCAGTTCCTTGGCGGTCTGGTTCAGACTTTTGTTCTCCGCCTTGGCATGGGCTTTGAGTTGCTTGGCCAGCGCCTCGTCCAGGGCGTGCAGTGTTAGGGTGTTCATCGGGTAGCCTCCATGAATCATTCGACGGTTCAATTATGACTCATAGATGATTCATAGTCAACCCCGTGCGGTTCCGTTGACGTTTATCCGCGCATCTGCCATGCTCCTTGTCAGGACTGCAGCGGCGCCTGACCGATTGCTGTCGTGGAGGCGTATGATTCAAACCCTGGCTGTGGCAAATTACCGTTCGTTGCGGCGCTTGGTGGTGCCGTTGCAAGGCCTTACCCTGATCACCGGGGCCAATGGCACAGGCAAGTCGAACGTGTATCGCGCCCTGCGGGTACTGGCGGAGACGGCCCAGGGCGGGTTGATCGCTACGCTGGCCCGGGAAGGTGGCCTGGCCTCCACGTTGTGGGCCGGCCCGGAATCGTTCGGGCGCGCCGTGAAACGGGGCGAACACCCGGTGGAAGGCACCGTGCGCCAAGAGCCGGTCAGCCTGCGCCTGGGCTTTGCGGAGTCGGACTTTGGCTATGCGATTGATCTGGGGCTGCCCCCTCAGTCCCCCCCTACGGCTTTCTCCCGGGACCCGATCATTAAGCGCGAATGCATCTGGAACGGCCCGTTCTTTCGTCCCGGCGCGCTGTTGGTGGATCGGCATGGGCCCGCCCTGCGGATGCGCAATGAACAGGGGGCGTGGACCCAGGTAGCCGTGGAGCTGCCGACGTTCGACAGCATGATGGCGCGCTTTGCCGATCCGCAGGGGGCGCCGGAGATGCTGTTGCTTCGGGAGAAGATCCGGTCATGGCGCTTCTATGATCACTTCCGTACCGACACCGAGGCGCCCGCCCGCATCCCTCAGATTGGCACCCACACGCCGGTGCTGGGTCACGATGGGGCGGATCTGGCGGCCGCGCTCCAGACGATCTGCGAGATCGGAAACGTGACGGCGTTGGATGGCGCCGTCGAAGATGCGTTTCCGGGCTCCAAGGTTACCATCCAGAATCAGGACGGGCGATTCGAGGTCGAGATGCGCCAGCACGGCCTGTTGCGCGGACTCAAGGCGGCCGAACTCTCGGATGGCACACTGCGCTATTTGCTCTGGATCGCGGCTTTGCTGACGCCTCGTCCGCCCGCTTTGCTGGTCTTGAATGAGCCGGAAACCAGTTTACACCCGGATCTCCTGCCGGCCTTGGCGCGGCTGATTGCCCGGGCTGCGGAGCAGACGCAGGTGCTGGTGGTTTCGCATTCGGCGCCCTTGATCGCCGCATTTGAACGCTCAACGGCGGGCCGGACCATCCGGCTGATCAAGGAACTGGGAGAAACCCGGGTGGAAGGGCAGCGCGACCTCGAAGGACCACCCTGGAGCTGGCCGGCACGGTAGTGTGACGCCCCGGGTTGAGGGACATGCTGAACACTGGGGAATGTTTACTAAGGGGAGGGTTCGGGATACCCCGGAGATTCCCGCGGATACGTTCCGTGCTGAGCATGCGGCGATGCCATAATGTATTGCTACACCATACATGCGTATGGTAAAACCATACAAATGAATGCGCTGGAACAACTCTTCTGTTCGCGGACACGGGCGGGCCTTATGGCGAGCCTGTTTGGTGTGACCGCGCAGCGGCGGCACCTTCGTGCGCTGGTTCGCGAGACCGGGGTTTCGCTGGGAACCATCCAGCAGGACTTGCGGAAACTGGTGGCAATGGGTCTGGTGCATGCGGAGCGGGACGGAAACCGCCTCTATTACTCGGCCAACCGGCAGCATCCACTGCACGCGGCTCTGCGGGAGCTGGTGCTGCGGACCATAGGCGTCTATGGCGTTCTGCAGGAGAACCTCAGCACGGAAGATATCCAGTATGCCTATGTCTTCGGATCCATTGCCTCCGGTAAGGCCCAGGCGACCAGCGATATTGACCTGATGGTGCTCGGTACGGTGGGGCTGCGCAAACTGGCGTCGCGCCTGTCTGCGGTCAGCGCGAAACTCGGGCGGGAGATTAATCCGCATGTTATGACTATGGAGGAGTATCTGCAGCGTTGCCGTTCGGGAGATCACTTTGTTGGCTCGGTCATCCAGACGCAACGACGTATGCTTGTGGGAGATGCAGATGAGCTTGGCAGACTGGAAAAACAACGGCTGGCTTAAGGAGCATCGCACATCCGCGCAGGAGATCGGCAGCCTGTTTGCGATTGTGCGGCGTGACTTGGCGGATGCAAAGACGAAACAGGTCTCTGCCGACTGGCGGTTTGGCATTGCGTACAACGCGGCGCTCAAGTTATGCACGATCCTGCTGGCTGCGCAAGGGTATCGCCCTGACAAGAATCTCGCTCATTACCGGACTTTGCAGGCGTTGCCGCTGATCCTGGGGCTGGACAAGAAAGAGGACGCAGACTATCTCGACGCTTGCAGGATGAAGCGGAACACGGTTGAATACGACACGGCCGGGGCAGCCACACAGGCCGACGCCGAGGAACTGATCCGTTATGGCGAGACGCTTCTTGAAGAGGTTGTGAAGTGGCTGCGCGCCCATCATCCGGCGTTGCTGCGCAGCTAAGCACAATAGGCGAAGTTTATCGTACACAACCGGCCCCGGCCACAGGCTGTTCTGGGTTCGTTGGTCCTGGTGCTTGGTTGCAGCATTTGAACGCTCAACGGGTGTGTGCCCGCACTGTCAGGGATGCGATTCTTAGGGAGCCCTATGGCGCTCACCAAAATGGAGCCGCCCGTGCTCAGTTAAATGGAGCCACTGGACGCGCAGAGAGTGGGATGTTTTTTCTTTCCAAGTAGAAGATTCAGAGCGCTGGCGTAGCGGCGTGCGACTACGCAGACGCCGTG
>CAIOST010000362.1 GCA_903861045.1 uncultured bacterium
CAGATCTTTGCTTCCGGTGGGGCCAGCCCACCGGGGAGCACCTCCGCGCTGCCGTGTGTGGTCTGCTGCGGCACCTGATTCGTACAGCCAAAGAGATGCTCAACTTACGGTTCTAGGTTCATGCGTACGCTTGGCGCGGGAGCTCCATCAAGACATTGGTTGGACGGAGGCCAAGCAAATATGTGAATCTGAGGCCCATGTACAGGCGCGGCTACCGCGCCTGATCGGGGAGGCTAGTCACGTGAGGAAAAGCGCGTTTGCATTGATAAGTATCGTAGCGTTGCTGGTTGGGATTTTATGTTTGTATACCACAGAATCTCGCTGGGTTGCACCATGGCTGTTGTGGCAATTGTCGGGACGCGTTTTCGGGTGGGTCATTGTGTCTACCACTTGTGGGCTGGCCATCGCACGCCGGCTAACTGGATATTCGGAGCCTTTCGCCCGTGATGTTAGGCGGACGACCATGGTGTTGGCGGCCTTTTTTTTACTGCTATATATGGCCTTTTACTTAAATTGGGGCTGCCATTCCAACTGGACTTTTCGTAAGTAGGTGATAGGGATGAACGGGCCTGCCAGCGTCTGGTCTTTCAGCACCGGACCAGAATCGCGCATGGTAGTGGGCGGCGGATGCGTGTCCTGCCAGGGCAGCGCTGCTCGTACGCCACCTTACCAGCGGCCTGCCACCATTACGAGTTCTTCCAAGGTTGTAATCCCGCGAGCGATGAGCTCCAAGCCGCTGTCCCGCATGGTGTGCATGCCGGAGAGCACCAAAGACCCGGTGGTAGCCGCCTTAACGGCAATTTCAGCAGTTTCACGGTCGCGAACCTAGCCAAGCAGGATTACGTCCGGATCCTGACACAGCACCGTCCGCAGTGCCACCGCGTATGTTACCCCGGTCGCCGCCTGCACCGCCAACTGCGTTACGCCGTTGAGCCGGTACGCTACCGGATCCTCGATGCTCATAACCTTGATCTCCGGACGGATCAGCTCCTTGAGCATCGCATAGAGCAAGGTCGTCTTGCCGGACCCCGTGGGACCACCCACGATGATCAGGCTGAGGCGTTAACAAGACCAATCCGCCCTCGGCCCGGGGGCGGGCCGGGGCTACTGACAGCCGCCAACGACCAACTGCGCGTACCCAAAAAGAAGCTCCCATGCCTGCTGCGCATGACTGAACAGGTTGCCCCCTTTCGTGCCCGCGCTATACCAGATACCCGGATACTCAACCCATCCCGATCACATCCAGACCCATACCATTTGCCCCCACAAACCCGGAAGCGCCCTTTTAGTTTAGCGGCTTATGCCTCTGCCCGCTGCCCGCTGCCCTCTGCCCTCTGATCTCTGCCCTCTGACCTCAGCGCCATGCGCCATCGCGCTCCACCGGTTCGAATCCGCCCAGCCGGATGGTGGTTTGCATCGACTCCGCGCTCAGGGCGCGGGGGGTGCGGGCGGCACCGGCGTGGGCGATGCGCTCCTCGCCGAGGGTGCCATCCAGGTCGTCCGCCCCCCAGGAGAGGGCGGCAGCGGCCGTCTCCAGTCCGATCATGGGCCAGTAGGCCTTGAGATGCGGAATGTTGTCGAGGATCAGGCGGGAGAGCGCGATTACGCGCAGACTCTCGCGCGGGGAGGGTGTGGTGGCGTCGGGCTGCTCTTTGCCGGGCTGATAGGCCAGCGGAATAAAGCAGGTAAAGCCGCCGCTCAGCTCCTGGGCGGTGCGCAGGCGCAGCAGGTGATCGACCAGCTCCTCGGCGCTCTCGCCGAGCCCGTAGAGCATGGTCGCGTTGCTGCGCAGTCCCAGTGCGTGGGCGGTCTGGTGAATGGCCAGCCAATCATCCGGTGTGAGTTTGGTGGGGCAATACTGGCGACGCATGCGCTCGGCAAAGAGTTCGGCCCCGCCACCGGTGAGTGATTGCAGGCCGGCCTCCTGCAGCGTCTGGAGGATCTGGCGGGGCGTCTGGTGGGTGTCCTGCGCAAAGCGCGCAATCTCCACCGCTGTGAACCCCTTGATATAGATGGCGGGGTTGTGCGCGCGGATCTGCCGGATTAGATCCTGGCTGCGGGCCCAGGGCCAGAAGCGGTTCATGCCGCCGGTGATATGGACTTCCCGCGGCGCGAGCTCCTGGATGCGGCGCAGGATCTCGTCCTCCGCAAGCACATAGGCCTGCGCGTCGCCCTCCTCGGCATGGTAGTGACAAAAGGTGCAGCCGCCGTCGCAGATGTTGGAGGGGTTGATGGCCAGGTTGAGCACGTAGGTGGCCGTGCGGCCAAAGCGCCGGGTGCGATTTTGCAGCGCGGCCTGCCCCAGCGCATGCAACTGCGCCACGGAGCTGTCGCTCGCCAGGGCTAAGGCCTCCGCGCGCGTGAGGCGTTCCCCCGCGGCGGCTCGTTGTAGTATTAGGTCCATCATGCGACGCGCTCCCTGGCGTTGGCAATGGCCAGCGTTATGATGAGATACAGAAGATCGGAAGCATATCGGCTTCCGGCAGGGGCGCAACAGGATTTTTACGGCGCGCCCAATGACCGGGTGTGCTTCGCTTGTGGCGCTCTGCCGCGCGGCGGATGCTCTGCCGTAACAAGGCTGCAGCGAAAGACCATGGACGAGCGGGTACAGTCTCATACTTTTAAAAGTATGAGACTGGGCCAAGCGCGGCCGAGTTAGGTGAAGCCGAAGACGATATCATTAATGCGACGGCGCCTGATCTCAGACGGGGGCGTTCCTTTTTGGGGCACGCATAGTTTGTTGTGGGCTGCGGTCAGTAGCCCCGGCCCGCCCCGGGCCGAGGGCGGATTGCTATCCCGGGCCGGTACAAACTTTCGTCCCTTGATCATAGCCACCTTGGAGCACGCTGCCCGCGGCCCGAGGCGGGCCGGGGCTACTGGCTGCGGCCTGCGCCAAGCGCTGGATAGCCGAAGAAGGCGGCGGCGATAGTTGTTATGTTCGATTTTAAGGGGCGCGCGCAGGGTAAGCCCACCGGGGCATGCGCGTATAAGAGCACGTCGGAACCAGAACATCACGTCACGCGCCACCTTCGCGATGCTCCCTCGCGTCGGCGGCATGGTGTATCGTTGCGTTGGGGATTACCCCGCACGCCGCTAGATCCCTAGCCGGCTCCACTTCTTGTCGACCGCCGCCACCGTGGCCGGGTCGAAGGCCACGGGCTGGCGGTAGCCGGGCTTCCAGCGGGCGTCGATGGCGATCGGGAATTGCAGGATTAGCCGGTTGCCATCAAGCGTGCGCTCGGCCGGGTGGAGATCGGCCAGCGGATCGAAGCGCGTGAACCACCCCCAGAGCATCAGCATGGTATCGTCAAGCGGCACATCTTCGGAAACCAGCACATGGAAGAGGCGCGGTGCCGTGGCCGGGTGCCTGCGCAGCGCGGCCACCAGTTGGTCGCGCTCCGCGCCTGCGCGGACTTGTACCATCAGGAAGGCCTCGCCAAAGGGCGCCATCCGGACGATCCCGGGGTGGACCTCGGCCGGCGGCGGCGGGGGCGGCGGCGTTACCTGCCGCAGCGGTTGCGCGCGCCGCGTCGCCAGCAGGATCAGGCGGCTGCCGGTGTTCATGGCCGGCCCGGTAAAATCAAGCGTGTCTTGCGCCGTGGGCGCCAGCAGGTGCAGGCCGTCCGCCGCATCCAGATTCTGCCAGAGAGATCGGCTGACCTGACGGAAGTCGCGAATGTTGGCCACGTCGCCATTGACCAGGATCAGCACCTTGGTCAACGAAAGCTGCCCCTGGCCCAGGATGGCGCAAGCCTGCTTCAGGGCCTCGCGCGGGTAGCGCTCCGTGATGGAAGCCACGGCCAGCGGATGGAAGCCGGTCTCTGGGTAAGCCCAGAGGTCCTTGATGCCCGGATGCATGACCTTGAGGATCGGCAGCGACATCTCCTGCAAGGCACAGCCAATATAGAAATCTTCCTGCGGCGGTTTGCCCACCACGGTTGCCGGATAGATTGGATTGCGGCGGCTCAGCAGCCGATGGGCGCGGAAGACCGGGAAGTCCGCAGAGTGGGAGTAATGCCCCAGATGGTCGCCAAACGGCCCTTCGTGGCGGTTGTCGCCCGGCGTGACTGACCCTTCGATGACAAACTCCGCGCGTGCCGGGATCTGGTGGCCGGTGGTGCGCCGCGTGATCATCTCCAGTGGCCGCCCCATGATGAGCGCCGCCAGGATCCGTTCATCCACGCCTTCCGGCAGCGGCGCAATCGCCGCAAAGGTGAGCGCGGGCGGGCCGCCCAGAATCACGCTGAGCGGGAGTGGCTGCTGGTGCTCGCAGGCTTTCTGAAAATGGAAGCCGCCCCCCTTTTCGATCTGCCAGTGCATGCCGGTGCTGGTGGCGTCATAGCGCTGCATGCGGTAGATGCCGAGGTTGCCGACGCCGGTTTCCGGGTGGCAGGTGTGCACCAGTGGCAGCGTGAAGAACGGGCCGCCATCCAGCGGCCAGCAGGTCAGGCAGGGGAGGCGGTCGAGCGTGGCGGGTTCGCGCACTTCCGCCAGCACCGGCGCGCGCCTGACCGTGGTCAGCCGCGCCTGGAGCAACCGGGCAATTTTGCCGCGCGCGTGCCAGAGCTTGGCCGGCCGCGGCGGAATGAACTCTGTGGCAATGCCCGCCAGCAACTCGCCGATCTCGCCGGGGTGGCGCCCGAAGACGCGCTCCACGCGCTCCGGCGTGCCGTAGAGGTTGGTGACCAGGCGGATGCCGCACCCTTTGACGTTTTCAAAGAGCAGCGCCGGACCCTGCTGCGCCAGCACACGGTGCTGGATTACGGTCACTTCCAGGTTGGCGTCCACTTCCTCGCGGATACGCACCAGCTGGCCGCGCGCTTCCAGATCCTGGACAAAACTAGGCAGATCAGGAAAACTCATCGGACATCCTCCCAGGTGCGGCGGGCGGTGTGACCCAACAGGGCTAATACGCGGTCCACATAGACCTCCAGCAGTTGCTGGAGCGTGACCGTCTCCGGGTGTGCGGTGGGGAGCATGTAATAGGGCGGGCTCAGCGGCATGATGGTGCCGCCGGCTTCGCTCACGCTCACGGCGTTGCGCAGGTCAATCAGCGAAAGCGGCGTCTCCCGCAGACAGACCACCAAGGGGCGCCGCTCCTTGAGGTGGCAGTGCGCCGCGCGGGTGATCAGCGACGAACTGATCCCGGCGGCCATCTCGCCCAGCGTGTTGCTGGAGCAGGGGAGGATCACCATGCCGATGGTCGGTACGGAACCGGAGGAGACGGGCGCGGCCAGATCGGTGTCGGCATAGACCTGACTCACCTGTCGCGCCAGCTCGTCGAACGGGCCACACTCCTGCTCATAGACAGTGCGCCCCCAGTCGCTGGCAATCAGGGTGACAGGCCAGGGTGATTTCTCGACCAGCAGGCGTGCCGCCACGGCGCCCGTGGCGCCGGTGAGAGCCAAAATCAGATGTGCTTTGCTATCATGCATAGACCACCAACGAACCGGCGATGCCGGCCATGGCCGAGATCGGGAAGAAGCGCGCGGGGAGCGGCAGCCAGGGAAGGTGTGAAATGCCCATGGCCAGTGCGCTGACCCCCACCGGCACCCAGACCCAGGGGGCCGTCGTGCACCACGCCGCCAAGGCCACGAGCAGCAGCACCCCGATCAGATGGGTGACACCTGCCACCCACTGCGCGGCGTGGCCGCCCAACCGGCTGGGGAGGCTGTGCACGCCGGTGGCGCGGTCCGACGCTTCATCCTGCAACGCATAGATAATATCGTACCCGCTCATCCAGCAGCAGACGAAGCCGGCGAGCAGCACGATCTCGCGTGTGACCAGCAGGTCGCCGCGCACGGCCACGTGGGCGGCCAGCGGCGCCAACCCCAGCACCAGTCCAATGCCGTAATGGCAGAGGCAGGTGAAGCGCTTGAGCAGGGAATAGCTAATCAGCAAAATTGCCGGCACCGGCGAGAGCGCCAGAATTCGCCACCCGAGCATGGCGCAGGCTGCGAGATAGACCACCAGCCCGGCCGCCGCCACGAGCCACCCCTGACGCAGCGACAAGGCCCCGGCGGGGATCTCCCGGTGGCGGGTGCGCACATTGCGCGCATCCAGTTCCCGGTCCAGGATGCGGTTCATGGCCATCCCCAGGATGCGCCCGCCGGTGACGGCCAGTACCAGCCAGGCCAGCGTGGCGAGCGCCGGGATCTTCCGCCCCGCGCCCAGGTAGGCGCCGGCAAAGATCAGCGGCAGGCTGAAGATCGTGTGTTCAACCTTGGTGAAACGCGCGAGTGTGGGGAGCAAGGACATGGTGTGTGGGTGGGTCAATGCCAATTCGGGGCAGGCAGCATTGTGCAATAACGGCACCGTCCCTGTCTATGATCTCCCGCGGGGGTACGGCACTCCGAACTGTGGGAGGTGGATGGTTGGAAAGCTATTCGCAACCAAAACCCGCGTGTAAGCGGGTGGTGTACGTGTAGCCGTGTAAGAGAAGGTGTATGCGTGGATGCAAGTGTCGCGATCCGCGTGGCCACGGGCACACTTTCCCGTACACGTACACGCCAACCTTACACGCGCACACTCGA
>CAIOST010000363.1 GCA_903861045.1 uncultured bacterium
GAACCCTGAACCCTGAACCCTGAACCCTGAACCCTGAACCCTGAACCCTGAACCCTGAACCCTGAACCCTGAACCCTGAACCCTGAACCCTGAACCCTAAACCCTGATCCCAGCGCTCCCCTCCATGCGATCGATCGTCATATTAGGCTCCACGGGTTCGATTGGGGAGAGCACCCTGCGCGTGGTAGCGGCTTTACCAGAGCGGTTGCGGGTGACCGGCCTGGCTACGCGTACGAATGTGGCACGTGTGTTGGCGCAGGCGGCGCAGTTCCACGTGCGTCAGGTGGCGGTGGGCGATCCGGCGGCGGCGGCGGAAGCCCGTCGGTTGGCGCCTGCCGGCGTACGTGTGTTGTCCGGCGAGGAGGGGGTGGCGGAGTTGGCGGCCACGGCCGAGCCGGCTGATACGGTGGTTTGCGCGCTGGTAGGGATGGCGGGGTTGCGGCCGGTGCTGGCGGCCATTGAGGCTGGGCGCGATGTCGCACTGGCCACCAAGGAAGTGCTGGTGGCGGCCGGGGAGTTGGTGATGGCCGCACGATTGCGGCACGGGGTTCGGATCCTGCCGGTGGATAGCGAACACGCGGCGCTCTTCCAGTGTCTGCAATCACCCGTGTTCACCCCCTATTGTGTGCGCACGGCCGCTGCGCCGGCACATGAGGCGGCCGAGACGCGCGTGAGTCAGCTGTTGCTGACGGCGTCCGGCGGGCCATTTGCCAACCGGCCGGACATCAATCTGGAGATGGTGACCATCCCACAGGCGTTGAACCATCCGCGCTGGTCTATGGGGCGCAAGGTGACGATTGATTCGGCGACGATGATGAATAAGGGGCTTGAGATCATGGAGGCGCGCTGGCTGTTTAATGTGCCGCTGACGCGCATCGATGTGGTGGTGCACCCCGAGAGCATCGTCCATTCTTTGGTGGCCTTTGTGGATGGGGCGTGGCTGGCGCAGCTTTCGCCGCCGGATATGCGTTTTGCCATTCAATATGCGCTGACCTGGCCCGACCGCGCCGCGGTACCGATGCCGCCGCTGGAGTTGTCCCGCCTGGCCTGCCTGCACTTCGCGCCACCGGATGAGCAGCGCTTCCGCTGTCTGCACCTGGCGCGACAAGCGGCCGCGGCCGGTGGCACGTGTCCGGCTGTGTTGAATGCCGCCAATGAAATTGCAGTGGATGCCTTCCTGGCTGGGAAAACCAGTTTTGCAGGGATTTGGCAGACGGTCGAGCAGGTGCTGGGCCGGCATGAACGCATGGAGCTTGGCGGTCTGGAGGACATCCTGGCCGTGGATCAGTGGGCACGTATGGCGGCGGCGCAGTGCTGCACGGCATGAGGCCGGTGTCAGGCAAAGTCAGCAAGGACTAGGAACCTATGGATTGGATGCATATTCTGGTGATCGCCATGCGCGTGGTGATGGTGGTGCTGCTAGTCGGCCTGGTGATCTTTGTCCATGAACTGGGGCATTTCCTGGCGGCGCGCCGGCTGGGGCTGGTGGTGGATGTTTTTTCGCTGGGGTTTGGTCCCGCGCTCTGGAAGCGAAAAATAGGCAGCGTGGAGTACAAAATCTGCGCCATTCCGCTGGGCGGGTATGTGGCGATTCCGCAACTGGATCCGGATGGGATGGAAGCCGTGCAGGGGGAGAATGCGCCGGCCGGCAAGGAGGGCGCGCCACCACTGCCGCGGCATCTGCCGCCGGTGGCGCCGTGGAAGCGTGTGGTGGTGGCGGTCGCCGGGCCGTTGGGGAATGTCCTGCTGGCCGTGGTGCTGGCCTGGGGGATCTATCTGACGCCCCATGCCGTGACCGGCGGCGCCAGCACCCTGATCGGCACGGTGGAAGAGGATTCGCCGGCATGGACCGCCGGGTTACGGTCGGGGCAGGTGATCGAGCGCGTGAATGGCGCGCGTGTCGCGACCTGGTATGATTTCATGATCGAGTGTCATTTGGCGGGTGATCCGTCGCGTGGCGTGACCTTGGTCGTGCAGGAGAGCAATGCGGTGCGGCAGGTGCAGGTGCCGCTGATGACCTTGACGAATGCCGGGATACATTTGAATACCGTAGCCGGTCTGGCACCCAAAAGTTTTTGTATCATCGGGGACGTGGTCTCCAACAGCGTGGCCGAGGCCGGCGGGCTGCGCGCCCACGATGCTATCCGTAAGGTGAATGCGCTCCCCATTGTCGGTGCGCTGCAGTTTGTCAACTTGCTCGCCGTCAATGGCACCAACGAGGTTGTGCTCGAAGTGCTGCGCCAGCGCGAGACCCTGACGGTTCGCTTGCTGCCTCGCATGGACGTGGCGCTGGGCAAGGCGGTCATCGGCGTGCGGCCGATGGATGAGTTCAGTGATGTGCCGGCCTGGATGCAGTACAGCAACCCCTGGCGGCAGATCAAATCCGACGGCTTGGCCGTATTCCGCCTGTTGCAGGCCCTGTTTTTCCCGCAGCACAAGGGGGAGTCGCAGCGGGCTGCAAAGTCGGTAGGCGGGATGCCGACCATTGTGGTGGTTTTGTGGGGGGCGATCCAGTCCGGCCTGCTGAACTGCCTGGGACTGTTGCGTATGATCAGCATCAATCTGGCGATTATCAATCTCCTGCCGATTCCGGTGCTGGATGGGGGACATGTGATGTTTGCCCTGCTGGAGATGATCACCCGCCGCAAACTGCCGCCCAAGGTGATGGCTGTGATCGTGAACTTCTTTGCGGTGCTGCTGATTGGCCTGATGTTGCTGCTGATTGTGTGTGACCCGGTGATGCGACGGTTCGCGCCAAAACAGTGGCCGTGGCAGCGCACGGCCGTGTCGGCGGCGGTTTCGCCCACCAACGCGCCGAGCGCCACGCCGGCGGCAGCGGTTGGGGTTGGGGAGGGCGTGGCGCCATGATCACGCCGATGCGCCGGCCAACCCGGCGGATCCAACTGGGCGGGCTACCCATCGGGGATGGTGCACCGATTAGCGTGCAGACCATGACCAAGACCGACACGCGCGATGTGGCGGCCACGGTGGCGCAGATCCGCGAGATAACCGCGCTGGGGTGCGATATTGTCCGGTTGGCGGTGCCGGATGCGGCGGCAGCAGCGGCACTGGCCGAGATCCGACGGCAGGTCGATGTGCCGTTGGTGGCAGATATCCATTTTGATCACCGGTTGGCGCTGGCAGCCATCCACGCGGGCGTGGATGGGTTGCGCATTAATCCTGGCAATATCGGCGGCGAGGAGCATGTGCGCGCCGTGGTGGCGGCCGCCCGTCCCCGGCAGATTCCCATCCGGATTGGCGTCAACGCCGGTTCGCTGGAACCTGCGCTCTTGGCACGGCACGGTTCAGCCACGCCGGAGGCGTTGGTGGAGAGCGCGCTGGGGCATGTGACGATGTTGGAAAGCGTGGACTATTGCGAGATCAAGATTTCGGTCAAGGCCTCGGATGTGGCGCGCACCATTGCCGCGTACCGGTTGCTGGCGGAACAGACCGCCTATCCGCTGCATCTGGGCGTGACGGAAGCCGGCACGTTTCTGGCTGGCACGGTCCGCTCCTGTGCGGCCATGGGGGTGCTGTTGCAGGAGGGGATTGGCGATACGATTCGTGTCTCCCTCACGGCCGATCCGTGCGAGGAGGTGCGCGTGGGGTTGGAGCTGCTGCGGGCCTTTGGGTTACGGGCGCCCGGCGCCTCTGTGACCTCATGCCCGACCTGCGGTCGTACGCAGGTGAATGTGGCGGCCGTGGCGCTGGCGATCGAGATGCAGCTCGAAGGGTTCTATCGCGCCCATCCTGCGGCCTTGCGTCCGCACATCGCCGTCATGGGGTGCGTGGTGAACGGGCCGGGCGAAGCCCGCGAGGCGGATATTGCGCTGGCGGGCGGCAAGGACCTCTTTGTGCTCTACATCCGTGGCCAGCGCGTAGCCACCATTCCAGAAGCCGAGGCCGTGGCGTGTATCGTGGAGCAGGTCCGGCAGTGGCAGACGCGGAACTGAGCTGCTACGCTTTTGCTGGGAGACGTTTGGTTTTGTCTTACGAGGCGCTGTGTGTGTGCCTTACGCAGAAGGTGCCTGGAGCGCGCGAAGTCTTGGTTGCACGCGGCAGCTCCAGTACTTGCGTGTGGCGTTGCGCTTGTACCCGTGGGGGCCCCCGTTCCATATACGCGCGAGAACCTCTGGCGTGGGGGTCCGACCTGTCGTTGCCTTGTACCGGAGGCCCCAGTATTGCAAATACAAAACACATACCTGCCTGGCCTTCAACGGCTGGTGTGAATCTTGTAAGGTAAATTGCGTGCCATACACCGCGTTGACATCGTGGATCACAGCGCGTTGTATTTGCATGACGCCGTGTGACCGGCCCTGGTCGCCGTGGCACGACGCATCCCCATTTTGTGATTCAGCGCCCTGCAGCGCCATCACCAGTGCCGCCGTGACGATACCGTTTGTCATGGGTGGTCTCCTGTTAAGCCATCACTTGCGTGTGTATGCATCCGCCGTTGGTGTGGACCGCGCGCACTCTCGCCAGGAAGAGCCAGAGCAACGCGTGGAGCGTCACGTTGGTTAATATGGCAGACTTGGGTAGCAAAAGCAAGTCGCGGCGCAGCGCCGGGCGCATCCTTGTTTCATTGTTTATTACAGAGTTGCGGCCTACAACACTACAACGCAAAGCAAGGGGAACAGGGATGCCCCAGAACTGCGGAAGATTGGGGGGCTGGATGCTTGGAAGGCTGGGAAGACAAGGAAACAAGCCGTCTGCTGTGATTCCTTGGCGGGCATGCCATATCA
>CAIOST010000364.1 GCA_903861045.1 uncultured bacterium
CCCCCCCCCCCCCCCTCCCCGCGGCCGGCCGCGCCACACCGCAGCCCGAACTGCGCATCCTGCTGGTCGCGGGCGAAGTCTCCGGCGACATGCATGCCGCCGCGCTGGTGCGCGCCCTGCGTGCCCAGTACGCCGGACCGATCGCCGTGCGCGGCATCGGCGGCGATGCCCTGCGCGCTGAGGGCGCGGAACTCCTCTTCCATACCGACCAGACCGCCGTCGTAGGGCTTTGGGAGGTGCTACGCAACTTCCGCTTCCTGACGCACATGCTGCGCACCATGACGCGCGAACTCGACACCTGGCAGCCACACCTCGTGCTGACCGTGGACTACCCCGGCTTCAACCTGCGTCTGGCCAAACGCGCACATGACCGCGGCTTTACCACTGTCCACTACATCTGCCCCAAAGTCTGGGCCTGGAACCCCGGCCGCATCCCCAAGATGGCCCGCGACCTGGACCACCTGATTACCATCTTCCCCTTCGAAACCGCCTGCTTCGCCGGCACCGGCTTGCGCATTACCTATGCCGGCAACCCGCTGGTGGACACCGCCCGCGCCACCTGGAGCGCCCCCGCGGCCGACCTGCCATGGCGCGGCGCGCGCCACCGTGTGGCGCTGCTTCCCGGCAGCCGCGCCGGCGAGATCCAGCTCCTGCTCCCGGACCTGCTGGCCGCCGCCGCCCGCCTGGACCGCGAGCTCGGCGAGTGCACCTTCCTGATCCCCACGGCCACCGCCGCCATGCGCCGCCTGGCTGAAGCCGTAGCCGCACGCGCCCCCGAAAAACCCGCTGCGTTCGCCTTCCTGGACGGCCATGCACAACAGGCGCTGCGCCAAGCCCATGCCGCGGCCGTGGCTTCCGGCACCGCCACCCTCGAGGCCAGCCTGATGCGCTGCCCCACGGTACTGGTCTACCGCGTCCCGCGCATCCCGGCACGCCTGCTGCGCTGGATCACCCGCCGCTCCCGCTTCCTGGGGCTCGCCAATATCATCGCCGGCCACGCCATCATGCCGGAGCTGCTACAGGAAGAGGTCAAGCCCGACGCCATCGCCGCGCAGTTGCGGCAATACCTGACCGATCCCGCGGTGCGTAACCGTATGCTCACCGAGCTGGATGCCGTCAATGCCACCCTCGGGGAGTCAGGCTCCCCAACACGCGCCGCACAGGCGGTACTAGCCTCGCTCCCGAACTCGAATTAAGCCATGTTCAGGAGTCCCTCGTGCTGGCAACGCTGATCATACTCTGCCACAACAAGCTCCCCTGCACGCAGCGCTGCCTGCGCGCCCTCGTGCAGCACTCCGTGGCGCCGGGCTCTTGGGAACTGGTCGTGGTGGACAACGGTTCCACCGACGGCACGCGCGCCTGGCTCACCGGCGAACTTCGCCACCTGGCCGCCACCCACAACCTGAACCTGCGCGTGCTGACCAACGACCGCAACGTGGGGTGCTCCACGGCCCGCAACCAGGCCATAGCCGCTGCCACGGGCCAGGTGCTGGCGTTCCTGGACAACGACGTCGCCCCGCGCACCCGTGACTGGCTGCCGCGCCTGCTTGCCGAGCTCGAGGCCCAGCCACGCACGGCGCTGGTGGGCCCCAAGCTCGTCTACCCCACCGCGCCCCACCTCATCCAATGCGCTGGCGTGGGGATCTCACCGCGCGGGCACGTCTGCTTCCGCGGCCGCGGCGAAGCGTGCGACGACACGCGTTTTAACCAGCCAATAGCCGTGCAGTGCCTGATCAGCGCCTGCCTGGTGGCCCGTGCCACGCTGGTGCGGGAGAGCGGTGGCTTCGACGAAGCCTTCAACCCCGTGCAATTCGAGGATTTCGATCTCTGCTACCGGCTGCGCCAGCAAGGGTGGGAAGCGCGCTACCTCCCATCCGTCGAGATGTACCATTTTGAAAGCACCACCACACAGGGGACCCCCACCATGACCAACCCCGCCGTGGTCGTACGCAACGGTTTGACCTTCCAGCGCCGCTGGCGAAATATGTTCAGCCGCGAAGACGGCCCAACCGAGGCCGACTGCCGCTGGCGGTCACTGCCGCCCGTGCCATTCGAAACCATTGGCGAACTGCCGTTGATATAAAAACGCCATTTCCCGCCCTTCCCATCCTTCTCTATTTCCGCTACATTTTCACCCGTCCCAGCCGATGCCCCGGCGCCTGCGACCACCGGCCGGCGCGCCCCTGCCACGCACACAACCACGGACCCCGGAAAAACCATGGATAACACCGCCATCGAAGCCAAACTGAAAGCCATGATCGTGGACCGCCTCTTCCTCAAGGTCAAACCCGAGGAGATCCCCACCGCGGCCTCGCTGATGGACACCTACGGCGTGGATTCCGTCAGCCTCCTGGAACTGGTCGTCGGCCTGGAAGAGGCCTTTGGCATCCAGCTCGAGGATGGTGACTTCAACGTACGCAACTTCGTCTCCGTGGCCGCGCTGCGTGACTTTGTGCGCGCCCGGCTCCCGGCGTGAGATAAGCACTAGGTACAGAGTAGTGATGGTGCAGGTAGGGCGGGGCCGCCGGGGCCGCCGGACGACATCCATAACAGCAAGAAGGAAACGTTCCATGACCAGTCGTGCACGCATCCACGCCATCATCGCCGGCCAACCAACCGATCGTTGCGGCCTCTGGCTGGGCAATCCCGATCATGCCAGTTGGCCAGCTCTACATAGCTATTTTGGCACCCGCACCGAAGAGGAGTTGCGCGTGAAACTGGGGGACGACCTGCGGTGGATCTGCCCGCAGTTCTACCCGGATGTCTATCGCGATCCTAGTGGCCGCGGATTGTTCGACCTGGGCTTTCATAAGACGCAGCATGGTCAGGCCGGGCCGCTAGCAAACTGCGAGGATCCGCGCGAAGTGGAGGCCTTCCCCTGGCCCAACCCGGACTACCTGCATTTCGATAGCTGCCTGGACGCCCTGCGTAACGCGGGCGAGGTCTACCGGGCGAGTGGCTTATGGACCTGCTTCTACCATAACGTCATGGATCTATTCGGCATGGAAGATTACATGGTGAAGATGTACACGCACCCGGATGTCGTCCAGGCCGTTACGGACAAGGTGTGCGGCTTCTACTACGAGGCCAATGAGCGTTTCTTTGCCGCCGCAGGCCGGGAAGTGGATGGGTTCTTCTTCGGCAACGACTTCGGCACGCAGCTCGACCTGATCTGCGGCCCCGCGCAGTTTGACCAGTTCATCATGCCTTGGTTTGTGCGCTATACCCGACAGGCGCATGCCCACGACTACCAGGCGCTGCTGCACTCCTGCGGCGCGATTCACAAGGTAATCGACCGACTAATCGAGGCCGGCGTGGACTGCCTGCATCCGCTGCAAGCCCGGGCCGCCAACATGGAGGCCGAAACTCTCGCCCGCGACTTCAAGGGACGCATCGCCTTCATGGGGGGCGTGGATACCCAGGAACTCATGGTCCACGGCACCCCGGCCGACATTACGGCCGACGTGCGCCGCATCAAGCGCCTGCTGGGACCCCGCCTGATCGTCAGCCCCAGTCACGAAGCGCTGCTACCGAATGTGCCGCCACAAAATCTGGCAGCCATGGCCAGAGCCGCCCTCGAACCGTGACGCCCCCGCCGCACGACGCCCCCCTCCAGCAAGAAACCCACATACATGAAACCCATCCCCACCCCCTACTACCTGCTGGACGAGCGCCGGCTCCTGCGGAACCTGCGCATCATCCGGCGCGTGCGCGAACGCTCCGGCGCCAAATCCGTGCTGGCACTGAAATGCTTCTCCACCTGGTGCGTTTTCGACCTGATGCGCCAGTATATGGACGGCACCACCAGCAGCGGCGTCTACGAGGCGCGCTTGGGATACGAGAAGTTCGGCGGCGAGACCCACGCCTACAGCGTCAGCTACACGCGCGCGGATATCCGCGATGTGCGACGCTACGCGGACAAGATCATCTTCAACTCCCTCTCGCAGCTCCGGACGTTGGCGCCCGAGGCCCGTGGCTGCCAGCTCGGCGTGCGCGTCAACCCGGGGTTCAGCTATTCGCACTTCGACCTGGCCGATCCGGCGCGCCAGAACTCCCGCCTCGGCGTGCGCGATGGCCAGGCGCTGCGCGCCGCCGCCAGCCTGATCCGCGGCGTGATGTTCCACTTCAACTGCGAAAATGATGACTTTGCCAACTTCTCCGCCAACCTGGACCGGCTCGGCCGGGAGTACGGCGACTTGCTGGCGCAGTTGGAGTGGGTCAGCCTCGGCGGCGGGCTCTTCTTCACCAAAGCCGGCTATCCCGTCGACGCCTTCTGCGCCAAGCTGAAGGCCTTCAGCCAGCAGTTCGGCGTGCAGGTCTACCTGGAGCCCGGCGAAGCCGCCATCACCGGCGCCGCCGAACTCGTAACCACCGTGCTGGATGTGGTGCACAACGCGACCGACGTCGCCATCGTGGACGCCTCCACCGAGGCGCACATGCTGGATGTACTCACCTACCGCATGAATACCCGCTTGGTAGGCCGGCCGGAGGGGGCGCACAAAATCATCATCGCCGGACGATCCTGTCTTGCCGGCGACGTCTTTGGACAGTACAGTTTGCGGTCACGCCTGAAGACCGGGCAGGTGGTACGCTTCGGCGATGCCGCCGGCTACACCATGGTGAAGAAGAACTGGTTCAACGGCATGCCCATGCCCGCCATCGCCGTGCGCCGCCTCAACGGCAAGCTGGAGCTGGTGCGGCAGTTCGGCTATAAGGATTTTGTGGAGAGTTTGTCGTAAGGGCAGAGGTCAGAGGTCAGAGGTCAGAAAAGAAAAGTAGATGACAGCGCGAAAGTCTCCAACAATTGATCTCTGCCCTCTGATCTCTGCCCTCTGCCCTCTGACCTCTGACCTCTGACTTCTGATCTCTGGCCCTACTACCAAGGAAAGACACGTAACATGAAGAAAAACCTGTTGATCATCGGCGCCGGTGGCGTCGCGCATGTGGCCGCCCACAAGGCCGCCATGCACAATGACATCCTGGGCGACATCTGCATCGCCTCGCGCACGCAGGCCAAGTGCGACGCGATCATTGCCAGCATCCGTAAGATGAAGCACTTGAAGAAGCGCTCCGGCAAGCTCTATTCCCGGCAGATCGACTGCCTGAATATCCCGGCCACCGTGAAGTTGATCCGTGACACCAAGTCCGAGATCGTCCTGAACCTCGGCCAGGCCTTTATCAACATGTCCGTGCTCGAAGCCTGCCTCGAAACCGGCGCCGTCTACCTCGACACCGCCATCCATGAGGACCCGGACAAGGTTTGCGAAACCCCGCCGTGGTACGCCAACTACGAGTGGAAGCGCAAGAAGCGTTGCGGCGCCAAGGGGCTCACCGCCATCCTCGGCGTCGGCTTCGACCCGGGCGTGGTCAATGCCTACTGCGCCCTGGCGAAGAAGCACTACTTCGACAAGATTGACACCATCGACATCATGGATGTCAACGCCGGCAGCCATGGCCGCTACTTCGCCACCAACTTCGACCCGGAGATCAACTTCCGCGAGTTCATCAAGGTCTGGACCTGGATTGACCGGCAGTGGAAAGAGTACCCCACGCACGCCGTCAAGCGCGTCTACGACTTCCCGGTGGCCGGTCCCTGCCCCATCTACCTGAACGGGCACGACGAGTTGCACTCGCTCTCCAAATACATCGACGCCAACAGCATCCGCTTCTGGATGGGGTTTGGCAACCACTACATCAACGTCTTCACCGTGCTACGCACGCTCGGCTTCCTCAACCACCTGCCGGTGAAACTGGCCACCGGGCAGGAAGTGGTGCCGTTGAAGGTCGTGCGCGCGCTGCTGCCCGACCCGCAGACGCTGGCGCCGAACTACACGGGAAACACCTGCATCGGTAACTTCTGCAAGGGGTGGAAGAACGGCAAGAAGCGCGAAGTCTTTATCTACCAGGTCTCGGACCATAAGCAGGCCTTCCTGGAGCTTGGCTCGCAGGGGATCAGCTACACGGCCGGCGTGCCGCCGGTGGCGGCCGCCATTCTGGTGGCCCAGGGGATCTGGGATCCGCAGACCATGGTCAACGTGGAAGAGCTCGATCCCGATCCGTTCATCGAACTGCTCAACCAGATCGGCCTCCCCACGGAAGTGAAGGAGATCAAGCCGGGGAGCAAGGACTCCTTCGATGGCACGGTGCGGGACTTGGACGTGGAGCTGGCCGATTCCACGGCGGCCTGCATCGTCTCAGCCGCCAATCCGCGCATCGCACTGGACCGCGAAGCGCAAGCCAAGGGGCTCGTGCGCGCCGCCAAACTGGTCAAGGTACCGAAGAAAGCCAAGCCCACCGCCAAGGCCGCAGCCAAGGCCAAGCCCGCTGCCAAGAGCAAGGCGCGGAAGTAGACGCGGAGAAGGGTTCAGGCTGAACGCTCAGGAATACGCCGTCAAGCCGGGAGGGCGAACCTCCCGGTGAGCCGCCGCATCTGGATCGCGCCGCTAGGCCGGTAGGGCGGGGCCGCCGGACCCGCCGGAGCTGCGGGAACGCGACAGTTTTTTCAACGCCCAACGCTCAACATCCAACAACCAACGCCCAACGGAACTTCGTGTAAGCTGTCGCGGTGTCTTCCTCTCTTAGACGTTGGGCGTTGTTGCCCGAGCAGCAGAGGTGGTAGGTGTTAGGGCCGCCGGACCCGCCGCCTCCGTGACACCATCCCGCGCTCTTCGCCGGCTATAGCCAGTAGCCCCGGCCCGCCCTCGGGCCGAGGGCAGAGGGCGGTTCTAGGCCCGTTCGTGCTTTGTGTGCGCTGGGCGCGGGGGCGCGCCCGCGCTACTAACAGCCCGATCTGTCCGAAATCTCCTTTTTTGCTTGTCACCAACCCTCCCTGCGCCTACGGTAGCGCGATCACAGACCAATACGTGCGGTGGCGCGTAGCGGCCTACAGGGAGAAACCATGAAGCAACTGATTGTACTCGTACTGATCGTCCTGGTCGCCGGCGGCTGGCTAGTATCCGTCCGCAATGGACTTATCCGTAAAGAGGAGACGGTCAAGGAGCAGTGGAGCCAGATTGATGCCCAGCTCGTACGGCGCGTCGACCTGATCCCCAACCTCGTCGAGGTTGTCAAAGGGTATGCCACGCATGAGAAGGATATCTTTCTCCAGATCGCGGATGCGCGCAGCCGCCTGCTCCGCGCCCAGGGACCGGCCGCCAAGGCCGAAGCCAGCGCCGCCATGAACGACTGGGTGGGGCGCGTGCTGGCGATCGCCGAAAGCTACCCGGCCCTGCGCGCCAGCGAGAACTTCACCCGGCTGCAGGATGAACTGGCCGGCACCGAAAACCGCATCACCGTGGCGCGCACCCGCTACAATGAAGCCGTCAAAGAGTTCAACTCCGCCATCCGCGGCTTCCCCGGCAGCCTCTTCACCGCCGGACTCGGCTTAAAGTCCGCCGAGTATTTCCAGCCCCCGGCCGGCAAGGCGCTGGCAGAACCGCCCAAGGTACAGTTCTAACCCCCGTCGTACTTCCGCCGCCTACCCATGCCGTTCTTCCAACCATTCCGCGCCGCTGAGCGCCAACGCCTGCTAGCAGCCATCCGTGCTGCCGAGCAGACGACCTCTGGCGAAATCCGGGTGCACGTGCAACGCCACTGCAGCCCGGACCCCTGCCTCGATGCCGCCCGCCGCTTTGAACGCCTCGGCATGACCCGCACCGCCGCGCGCAATGGCGTGCTGATCTTCGTGGCCTGGCGTGACCATCGTTTTGCCGTCATCGGCGACCGCGGCATTCACGAAAAGGTGGGCGAACCATTCTGGCGCACCACCGCCGATGCCATGACCCCTCACTTTGCCGCGGGCGACGTCGTGGCAGGCATCGCAGCCGGTGTGCAGGCCGCCGGCGAAGCCCTGCGCCAGAACTTCCCCCGCCAACCGGATGACCGGAATGAACTGCCGGATGAGATCAGCCATGGATAACCGCCAGGATCTCACCCCTGCTGCTCACCTACCCCACCGGCCACGCCCAACCCGGCGTCGCGGGTGGCTGGTGACACCACTGCTCGGCATCGCCCTGCTCGCGGCATGCGTGGCCCTGGCAGCGACCGAACCGCCCGTGCCACCCCTGACCGGGCGCGTGGTGGACCGCGCCGGTCTGCTCGGCAACACCGCCCGCCTCGAACAAGCCATCCAGGAGTTGGCACAGCGCACCGGCGGCCAACTGGCGGTGCTGACCATCCCCTCACTCCGTGGCGACACGCTGGAGGGGTTCAGCCTGCGCGTCGCCGAGAGTTGGAAGATTGGCAAGGCCGGCCAGGACAACGGCGCGATTCTGCTGCTGGTACGCGACAGCCGCGACATCCGGCTGGAAGTGGGGCGCGGCTGGGAAGGCCCCATCAACGACGCCCGTGCCGGCGACATCATCCGCGGCATGCGCCCCTACTGCCGCGCCGGACAGTTTGGCGACAGCGTGCTGTACGCCGTCGGGCAGGTCACAGGGTTTGTCACCGGTCAACCCGCCGCCGCGCCCCCCAACCTACGCAACCAATCCGCTACAAGCAACGGCCATCCGCGCGGGCGATCGCAGGCGCCGTCCCCCCTTTTCACGCTCCTTTTTATCATCGTCTTCATCACGATCTCGATCCTCTCCGCCAAGAACGGACGCACCTATCGCGGCCGCGGCGGCTACTACGGCGGCGGCTTCGGCGGCGGCGGCTTTGGGGGCGGCGGGTTCTCGGGTGGCGGCGGCAGTTTCAGCGGCGGCGGCGCTTCCGGCCGCTGGTAGCGCCATGCTGCCGAAGGTTTTTCGTAATCTATATGCTTTCCGGCAAGCCCAGCGGGCCTCTTTCTAAAAGCCGGTCGTAGCCGATATGGCGATCACGTAAAAACGTCGGCCAGGTTTACACTTCACGCCCCATCCTGCGGTTTGCGGGCACACGCACGCTCCGATTGATCGTTGTAACTGCTTACGCCTGAACAGATACGCGCGGCAGTCAAAATCCCTCGCGCGGTTGGCATACGTCATGCGTTTAAACAAGTGACATGAAAACCACAAGTAACACAGGAAACAACGAAAGGGGTACATTATGAAAAAGTCGGTAGTAGCTATGTTGCTGGGTCTCCTGTTTTGTCAGGGTGCGTACGCCATCACCATCGGAGCCGATCGATTGTTGGGGACAATTGAGCCTGGTACTCCGGCGAATCTGGCGAATGAAATGGTCATGGTAAACGGCTTGCTGAATGGTTGGGAGGACGTGGCCGGCTATAATGACGGAGCCGCCCCAGGCATCATGGGCGATAATCCGGCAGACCCCAACCGGCCGAAGAAAAATCCGAAGCTCGAGGTGTACACGTTGCGCTATTCCGCCTCGACGGTACTGCCTCCCGCTGGAACGGCACCGCTGGCTGTCTCCGGGTTCAAAAGCGGGGAAGATCCCTCCGCCGTCATCCATCTGGGAAGCACATCCTATGATTGGGTACTGGCCAAATGGGGAAAAGATAGTGCGGTGTACTATATCGGAGATATGACGGGGGATGTAGAGCTCACCTTGGGTGGCACGGGTTGGGATAAGAAAAGGCATGGACTCTCCCATTATTCCCTGTTCAATGGGAAACCACCAGACGTGCCGGATGGCGGACTGACGATTGGCCTGCTAGGCATGGCACTGGGAGCACTGGGCTTGGCGACCAAAAAGATCCGGCCATAAATTACATATCCGCGGACGCTAAGCCAAGAACGGTCGGGTCGCAAACCCGGCCGTTCTTCTTTTACCCCCGCTCATCAGCGCTCGGTGGCCTGCAGCACCACCCGCACCGGGAAGTGATCCGAATAACCGGTTAAATACGTGTCGCGAATAACACCCGTGGCGTCCTTCTTACGCACACGACGAAATGGCAACGGACGCCCCGCCTCGTCGCGCTGCGGCGGGAGCACAAACGGCCCATAGCTGTTGGTGACCACCTGCCACACCGAAGTCTGCGCACCACCGGGCAGCATACCGCGACTGACGCTGATCGAATCAAACGAGTTCCAGACGCGGTCCTTGCCGTAGTAATAGGTGCCGCGCGCTTCCGTGCTCAACAGGCCGGAGAGATTGTACAGCACCTCCGCACCATGGGTGGCCAGTGGCTGCGCCGGTGGCCACAGCACAAAGCCAGCGTCCCGCGTCAGGCTCGCGGCCTCGACATTGTCATTGAAGTCCCCCAGCGCCATGATCGCTGCTGCCGCATTCCCGGCCAGCCGCCCGGTGATCTCGGCACGTGCAGCCTGTGCTTCCGTGGTTCGAATGCGCACGTTCTCCGATGCTGGGCCGATCCACGATTTCCAGTGGTTCAGACAAACGGTGAGGGGCCGGCCGTGCATCTCGAAGCGGGCGATCAGGATATCGCGCTGCAGCGGCTCCGGTGTGATCCAGTTAGTGGCCACAGGCGCCACGCGGGCCAGCATGGCGACGTCAATCCCGCGCCGGTCCCCTCCTTCGCGATGCAGGATCACCGGCAGGTCAACCTGATGCACTTCCCGTAGCACCCGCGTCAGGTCCGCCAACACGCGCCGGTTCTCGACTTCGATCAGGCCGAGCACATCCGGGCGCATGGCGGCAATCACCTCGGCGAGATGCGCCAGCTTGAGCGCATACCGCTCGGGCGTCCAGCGTGTCCACCCCCGGGGCGTATAGTCCTTGGCGCCGGGATTCGCCGGGTCCAGATCCGGATCAAAGAGGTTCTCCACATTCCAACTCGCCAGCACGAGTTGGTTGGTGGCCGGTGACTGCGCGAGGGCCTGCGGCAGCGCCAGCATGGGCAGCATTGCCAGCAACAGCGCGATCTTTATAGCACGTCCCAACAACATACTTGTCTCCGGCCCAAGGCCCGCTGCCGCCCTCGGGCCCAGCGCACACAATACTCATCCAAACATAAGGCCGCATCCGCCCTCGGCCAGTAGCGCGGGCTCGCCCCCGAGCCCAGCGCCTTGTCTCCAAAGCCCATCCACGCCTAAGCCGTCTCCGCCCTCGGCCCGGGGCGGGCCGGGGCTACTGCCCAGCGCATCCACCGCCCATCCACGCCCAAGGCCGCATCCGTCCGCGGCCAGTAGCGCGGGCTCGCCCCGAGCCCAGCGCACACAAAACTCATCCGAACCCAAGGCCGCTGCCGTCCTCGGCCAGTAGCGCGGGCTCGCCCCCGAGCCCAGCGCTGCCAAAGCCCATACACGCCCAAAGCCGTCTCCGCCCTCGGCCCGGGGCGGGCCGGGGCTACTGATTTAGCGTCCAAACCCATGGCCAGGTCTCAGCCTGTCGGATTAACCCGGCGCGCATCGGATTGTTACGAATATAAGCAATGATCTTGTCGTCCTCTTGTGTACTACGCGACCAATGATCAAACCACTCCCTTTGCCAAAATCGTTCGTCGCGTGCAGCCAGCAACCGATTCGCTTCGCGTGCGGTACAGCGCTTAAAGCGTTTCATGACATCTGAATGCGACAAAATTCCGCATTGAAAAAACAGATGCAGATGATTCGGCAGTACGGCATAGGCCAGCACCTGCCAATAGCCCGCGCGCTGATACTGCTTAATCGTCTCCACCACCCAGGCCGCCACCGCCGGATGCTTCAAGTAATCATCCCCATGATGGGCATCCAGCCAATGATCTAACTGTCGGAAGTAGGCCTGCGACCGCTCTTGCGGATCCCCTTCCTGCGCAGCAAGCTCCTGTCGCAACTTTTCAGCCACCACACTCGGCAGGCTGTTAGCCAAGTGCAAGGTTACAAAATAGCGACCATCCACAACTTCCCAATGTGGCAGTGCACCCCGCCAAAACGCACTTGTTTTAGCCTCACGTTCCATGGCCACCCCCAGTAGCGCGGGCTCGCCCCCAAGCCCAGCGCACACAAAACTCATCCAAACCTAAGGCCGCATCCGCCCTCGGCCCGAGGCGGGCCGGGGCTACGGCGCCAGCGCATCCAGCGCCAGGCTGGGCGACACATCCAGTGCCATGGCTGCGGCACCGCGCACGCCGTGTCCGGCACCGGCCAACCCGGCGATCATGGCGGCATTGTCGCCACAATACTTCGGCTGGGCCAGCAGCAGGCGCACGTGCCGTCGTTCGGCCAACTCCTGCAGTCGCACCCGCAAGCGCGCATTGAGCGAAACACCACCGCCGACCGCCAGGCACCGGTAGTGACTGCCCCGCAAAGCGCGGTCACACCGGTCCACCAGCGCACTGACGATGGCTTCCTGATAGCTGGCCGCAATGGCGTTCACTTCCTCCGGTCCGGTGACCGGATGGGTGCGCAAATGATACATCAACGCGGTCTTAAGTCCGCTGAAACTCACGCACAGTTCGGGTCGTAACGCCCCTGCCATCAGATGATGACCGGCGCGCACCCGCCCTTGCGGAAAGACCAGATCACTGCGCAACGTGGCCTGGCGCGCCGCCCGGTCGATGGCCGGCCCGCCGGGATAACCAAGCCCCAGCAGTTGCGCCGCCTTGTCGAAAGCCTCGCCGGCCGCGTCATCCAGCGTCTGGCCAATAATGCGATAGCACCCCAGCTGCGGCGTATCTACTAACATCGAGTGGCCCCCGGAGACCACCAACCCCAGCAGCGGACAGGCCTCCTCCGGTGGCGGTGCCTCCGGACTCAGGAACACCGAGAAAAGATGCGCCTCAATGTGATTGATACCGATCAACGGTTTGCCCAACCGCAACGCCAACCCCTTGGCCGCCGCCAGCCCAACTACCAGCGAACTGGCCAGTCCCGGGCCGTACGTTACCGCGATGGCGTCAATGGCAGGCCAGGAGATCCCGGCGGCCTCCATGGCCTGCGTCATCACCCCCGGCATCTTCTCGACATGGCTGCGGGAGGCGATTTCTGGAACCACGCCCCCGTAGGGCTGATGCAACGCCACCTGACTGTAGACGATGCTGGAGAGCACCTCCCGCCCGTCACGCACTACCGCGGCCGCGGTTTCATCACAAGACGTTTCAACACCGAGAATTGTCATGGGTAAGCTACCATCCACCCGTGCTTGGCGGGCCTTGGCGCCGCCCTGCCAAACCAGGCCCTTACGGTTTTTGCTACTTCAGAATCCGCACCCCGATCACGACATCAATGGCGCGATTGAGCACCTCGTCCGGCGTCTCATCGAGCTTCTCGCGCGTGGCAGGTGGATAGATCTCCGGCATTTCCGTGTAGGCGCGCCGGATGACGACATTGCGCCACTTTGAAAGCGGCACCGGGATCGTAATATCTGGCGCAATCCCTTTGCCATGAATCATGCGACCGGCCGGCGTGTAATAATGCGCGGTGGTCAGTCGCACAGCACACTCCGGGCGTGTGCTGAGGCGCAGCACATTTTGCACCGAGGCCTTGCCAAAGGTCGTCTCCCCTACCAGGATGCCGCGGTGATGGTCCTGCATGGCACCGGCCATGATCTCCGCGGCGCTGGCGCTATGACCATTCACCAGCACAGCCAAGGGGACGTCGGTCAGGTGCAACGCCCCGTTGGCCGCATGATGCTCCTCGCCGCGCGTCCCCTCCCGGCCACGTACGGAGACCACCTCCGTCCCCTTGGGGAGCAGGAACCCGGCGATATCCACCGCGGTTTGCAGCAGTCCGCCGGGATTGTCGCGCAAATCCACCACCAGCCCAGTCATCTTCTGCGTCTGTAACGTCTGCAACGCCTCCTGGAACTCCTTGGTCGACCCCTC
>CAIOST010000365.1 GCA_903861045.1 uncultured bacterium
AAACGTGCTGCGCTGCCGCGCACTCGTTGCCGATCAACTCCACGACCTATATTGGAGCGAGCGTTCTTCGGTTGGAACCAGCCAGAATGCAGCGTGACCTTGCGCACACCCTCCCTCTTCTCACTTTTTTGTCCTACACCCTCTCGCAATGGGTTCGTTGCTTTCCCGTTGACGCGGTACCGGTAAGCGGTGGTATCGTAGATATCCATTGGCGGGGTTGGGCTGGTTGGCCGCTAAACCGATAAAGGGGTTGCTCATGACTGTGCTGGCGCGAATCTGTAGTGCGATGGGTGTGCTTGGGTTGGTTTCTTTGACGGGAGCGGCGGAGCCGGCGGCCCCGGCGGCTGCACCCGCGGCGGCCGTGGCGCCTGCAGCACGCAAGGTGGCGATCTTTGTGAAAAATCAGGCGGGGGTGGCCTGTCAGGATAAGTCCACCGTGCTGGAGTCCGCGCTGTCCAGCCGGCTGGGGAGCAGCGATTTTCAGGTGATCAGCCGTAGCGATGTGGTTGATACGCCCACGGATCAGGCCGGCGCCCTGCGTATGGGGCAGCAGTTGGGCGCGGACTTCGTGCTGATTGCTACGATGAATTCCTTCGCCGCGAACGAATCGAAGTTCCAGGACGAGCAGATGTCGTTTGTGACCGTGGAGTATGTGCTGCAGACCACCTTTAAGGTGCTGGACGGCGCCTCCGGCGGGGCGGTGGCCGGGGATGACGTCGAGACCACCAAGAAGCTGAAGTTCGGCCCCTCCGTGAAGCGGCATGACGGAAACATGTTGAATGAGCTGTTGCGCACGGCGGCGGCCAAGATGGCGGCCAGTTGTCAGGAAAAGACCAAGGAGCTCAAGGTGGCGGCGGCGGCCGGTAAGGTGGAGGTGACCATCGCCTGTGCCCTGCGTGACCTCTCGGGCACCGAGATCTCGCTGGAAGATATCCGCGTGAATGAGAACAATCAGGTGATCAAAGGCGACAAGTCCTTCCCCGTGGAGGCCAGCGCCTCCGCGGAGATTGATGGCGTGCTGATGGGGACCACCCCGGCCAAGATCAAACTGGCGCCGGGGTTGCATAAGCTGCGGTTGACCCGCGTGGGGTGCGAAGACTACGTGGCTACCATCGATGCGCAGGCTGGCCTGCAACTATCACCGACCCTGCAATTGACCGAGGCCGGCTATGCACGCTGGAAGAATCTGCGGGCGTTCCTGACGACCGTGGATGTCACGCGCAAGCTGACTGATGCCGAGGTCAAGGTCCTGGAAGGGTATGCCCAGCAGCTCCGCCAGAGCGGCGTGATGATCAAAGAGGATGTGAAGGTGGATGTGAAACAGGACGTGAAGCAGGATATCAAGGTGGATACGAAGGAAGGGCTGAAGTTCAGCACCCGGAAGAGCTTTTTCTAGGCTGTGATAACCGTACCAAAGTGGCATAAGCGTAGGTAGAGGAGCGAGCACATGCAAGTCCGTTGGAATGGAACCTTGGCGATTCTGGGTGTGGTGGCTGGTTTGGCGGGCGGGGCGCTGGCGCAGGCCACGGGGCCGGCTACGCTTTCCGTGGAGAAGATCCACGCTAAGCCGACGCTGCAAAAGACGATGGAGAACGCGGGTAAGGGGTCTTCGATCGGACGCGTTACCGAGGCCTTTGATACCCAGTTGATGGACCGGCTGAACGCCTCGCGCAAGTTCAAGGTCACGGCGGTGAGCGATCAGGCCGACTTGCTGAAGGCCGTGAATCGCGCCGGCCAGGCGGCGGAGGTCAAGACGTTGAACTATGGCCTGGTCGCCACCCTGGATGATTTTGAGGACTCGACCGAGCGCATGGAGTTCAAGACGCTCAATAAGGTCGGCCTGAAGCGCAAGGTGCGCCTCTCCGTGGTGGCGAAGATCTACAACCTGGCCATGGATCCGCCGGAACTGTACGAGACCGCCAACATCCAGGTGGCCAAGAAGGACGATCGTACGGAATCAGTGGAGCTGCAGAAGAATGCCGAACTGACGGATGAGGTCATGATCCTGGCGGTCCGCGATGCCGCCCAGCAGATCGCTGACCGCGTGGTGAATGTGGCCTTTCCGGCCAAGGTGCTGGCCAAGACCGACAAGCAGATTACCATCAATCGGGGCGACAGCACGGGCGTGGAGATCGGGCAGGTCTGGCAGGTGATGTCGCAGGGTAAGACGCTGACCGATCCGGATACCGGCGAGGTGCTGGGGCGCGAAGAGGCCGTGGTGGGCAAGGCGCGCGTGATCGCGGTGCAGCCCAAATTCTGCACGGCGGAATTGGTCGAGGGTGCGGACAAGGTAACCGAAGGCATGGTCGTGCGACAGCCGACGGCGCCCAAGCCGCAGTAATCATTTAGAACGGGTTGGGAGAAGCGCTATGCGTAAACAGCAGATGATGCAGATGGCAGGGGTCGCCCTAGGGGTGACGCTGCTGGGTTCGGGGTGCCAGACCTATACGTCGCAGGCCAAGGCCATGCGCGCCGACTGGGTGGCTGGCCAAGTGACGAATGCCGCCACGGCATTTTCCAAGGAAGCCGACAACTGTGGTGACGACAAGGATGCCATCGTCTGGAACCTCGAGGCCGCCCTGTCACAGCGCGTCGCAGGCAACCTGCCGGAGAGCAACCGCCACTTTGACAAGGCCGTGCAGCGCATTGACGTCTATGAGCAGCAGGCCAAGACCAAGGTCGGCCGCGAAGCCATGGCGCTGATGTCCAACCAGCAGAACCTGCCGTATGAGGGGCGCTCGTATGACAAGATCATGCTGCATACCTACCAGGCACTGAATATCCTGACGCAGGGCGAGGTGGACAAGGCGCGCCCGGAGATCATTCGCGCCTACCAGTATCAGCAGGATGCGGTCGAGGAGAATGCCCGGCGTATCGAGCGCGCCCAGGAGGAAGAGAAAGCGAACAAGGATCGCGCCACGGCCGAGAAGGCTAAGGCCGATCCCAAGTTCCGCAGCGACCTGGCGGGCGTCACCAATAACCTCGAGGGGTTCCAGTGTTACGCTGACTATGTGAACCCCTTTACGGTCTACCTGGATGGCATCTACTTCCTGCACAACGGCGCAGGCGGGTCGGACTTGGAGCGGGCCCGCAAGTCGCTGCAGCGCGTGCAGGAGGTGGCCGGCAGCAATAAATTCGTCCAGGCCGATCTGCAGGCGGCGGGAAATGGCACCCCGCCGGCAAAATGCACATATGTGATCTTCGAGACCGGGCAGGCCGCCAGCCTGGATCAGGTCCGTATTGATGTGCCGATTATCATCACCAAGGTCTCGTATGTGGGCGTGGCCTTCCCGAAGCTGGCCTTCCACAATAGCTATGCGCCGGAACTGCTGGTCTGCGCTGGCGGGGTGCAGGAGCGCACGCTGCGCGTGGCCAGCATGGACGCGGTGATTGCGCGGGAGTTTCAGAACGAGTGGCCCGTGATCCTCACCAAGGCCATCGCCTCGGCCGTGGCCAAGGGCGTGGCCGCGTATGCCGCGAACGCCGTGGCCGAGAAACAGTCGGAAGCGTTGGGGTGGGCCTCCAAGCTGGCCACGGCCGCGACACAGTATGCGTTGAATATCGCCGATACCCGCTCCTGGACCACGCTGCCCAAGGAGTATCAGGTGGCTTGCGTCCCGACACCGGATGAGCGTAAGATAACCGTTTCGGTGGCTGGGGTCGCGCCGGTGGACGTGGCGCTGGGCGACGGGGTGGTAAATGTGGTCTATGTGCGGTCCATGACCAGCGGTGGTCCGCTACTCATTTCGCAAAGCAAACTCAAATGAAAAAAAACCTTCTGTTCCTTGCCGGTGCCGCCTGCGGCACGGCGCTGCTGCTGGGTGGTTGCGCGAACAGCATGAACACCATCGAGCCGGCCGGCACGGTGGCGCAGCGCCAGATGCTCACGGATAAACGGTTGATTACCGATACCGGTCTGCATCGTCACGTTCAGCCGATCGGCATCAACACCGCCACCGGCCCCGGCGGCTTCCTCAAGGTCCAGGTGGAAGTGCAGAACACGACCGGCAGCCGGCACAGCTTCAACTATCGCGTGGAGTGGTTCGATGAGAATGGTATGATCATCAACTCGCCCATGGCGGTCGCCACATCGCGCACGATCGAGGGGGGCGAGACCCTGGCCATCACGGCCACCGCGCCGACCGATCGCGCCAAGGACTTCCGCATCAAGTTCATCGAGGCCAAGTAATCCCCCGCGCCGGGCACCCCCCGGCCAATGATCCCAGTTTCTCTAAGGAAAGGTAACTAAGACATGCAAACATCCCTGCGTTCGCTTCCGCTTCTGTCCATCCCCGCCGCCGGGGCGCTGCTCCTGCTGGCCGGCTGTTCCACCCCTGCCACGTATGTGGAGACCGGCAGCTCCCAGTTGGTGGTCAACGTCGGCCAGATCAACATTCAGGACTTCAATCAGGCCGCCGATGTCATGGTGGCCTCGCTGATCGATAATTTTATCAACGCCGGGCAGTGCAAGAGCTCGGTGGCCGGTGAGCCCGCGCTGATGGCGATCAGCAAGATTGTCAACAACACCAGCAAGCAGATTGATACCGACCTGCTGGTGAAGAAAATCCGCATCGCCCTCAACCGGACCGGCCGGATCCAGACCACCACGACCATGGGGTTGGGCGGCGCGGAGGACCCGCTGGCCGCGGATCAGCAGAAGGCGCAGGAGTTCTTTGAGGACAAGAAGCACGTCCGTCTGCCGGACTACACCCTCTCCGGCAAGATTATCGAGGAGCGCGCCAAGTCCGGATCCATCCGTCAGTCCACCTACTCCTTCCAGCTTTCGCTGACCTCGCGCAGCGGCGTGGCGGTTTGGGAGGATGCCAAGGAGATCACCAAGCAGGGGAGCAGTTCCACGGTTGGTTTCTGAGGTAGGCCGAGGGGCGGCATGGGGCTAGTGGGCTGGGTTACCCCCGGCCGGACGCTGGCTGGGTTAGAGGAGAGCACCGATGACACGCAAGCAGATCATAAACCGCGGCGCCGTGCCGGCGTTGCTGTTGACACTGGCGGCGGGTTGTACTACGCCCAGTCCGACGACGAGCTCCTATCATCCGGGTCCGGTGGTCGGCCGCACGGTGGGTACGGGCGTGGGGGTGGTAGGCGGCAATGCCGTCGGCCTGGTAGTCGGTGCAACCGAGGGGGTGGTGGGTGGGATGGCCGCACCATTCGATAACACCTCGCACATGGTGCGCCGCTGGCGCACCGAAACCACGGCCGATGGCCGCACCATCCAGGTGCCGGAAGATATTCTGGTGGATGCCAAGGGGCGCCCGGTCGGCCCCGTGAGCGCGCCACCCGCGCCACCGCCGCCGCCTCCGCCGCCACCTCCGCCGCAGCCGTAGGCCTGCCTACTAGCAGGCGGGCGATAGTGGGGGGTAGGAAGGCAGGGTTGACCGCGAATGCACAAAGTTGGACTTTTTCAACGCCCAACGCCCAACGCCCAACGCCCAACGCCCAACGCCCAACGCCCAACGCCCAACGCCCAACGGAACTTCGTGTAGATTTTCCGTCGGTGTTCCCTTGGACGTTGCGCGTTGGATGTTGGTTGTTGGATGTTGCTGAGCGGTTGGGTGCGTGGATGGCTGTACGGTAGGGCGGGGCCGCCGGACCCGCCGAAGCCACGGGAAGGCAACGGGATTTCTTTCACAGGACTACCTGACGCAGGGGCTGCAGGAGGGTCGGTGGGATCGCCTGACCCAGGCGCTGGCCATCGGCAGCACGCCCTTTCTGGAGAAGTTGCGGCGCAAGCTGACGGGCGAGGCAGGCGCACGGACCAACGCCAGGGCCTGGCGCCGGCTGCTGCCGTTTGCGGCCATCGCACGGGCCGTGGCAGAGGTGCGCGTGGGGTGGAAGTTGTGAAACGGCGTGGAGACTGGGGGAGAGAGTTGACGCTCTATGTCGGCCGGTTGCATGGCGGCCTGACGCTAAAGGAACTCGCAGCCCAGGCCGGCATGCCCCTCGATACGGTCCAGAGTTGCTTCCAGTCCATAATGAGAATTGCTGCGCTGCTCGCGGTGGAAGCTCCTGCACCGTGTTCGCCCCGTGACAGCGGCTACGCCGACCTGCTAGTTGGGCGCGAGGCGCACCGCCAGCGGCTGCGGGCCAGGCGCGAGCACAAATTGCTGGCTCGGCAGTGCAATCCCCTCGGCATCGAAGCGCTGCTTGATGGCGCAGAGCAGTTCGTTCTGGATGGTGGCGAGGTCCTCCTGATGGCCCCAGGCGCCGAGCAGGAAGTTCATGGAGGCCGCGCTGAGCCCCTGGAAGACCACGACCGGTTTGGGTTCGTGCAGACATTTCGGGTGCGCCGCTGCGATTTCGGCTAGCAAGCGTATGACGTGCTGCGGATCTGCCTGATGGGAGACGCTCAGCGTGAGATCGACCCGCCGGGTCGGCAGGCGGGTGTGATTCGTGATGCGCCCCTTGACCAGCGTCTCGTTAGGGATGCGCACGATGCGGTTATCGAAGGTGCGCAGCGAGGTCGAGAGAAAGCCGATGCTGTGGACCACGCCGGTGCTGCCGTCAATTTCGATGACTTCGCCGGTCTTAAAGGGGCGCTCCCAGACGAGGAAGAGGCCGCTGATAAAGTTGGAGAGGCTGGTCTGGGCGGCAAAGCCGAAGGCCACACCGGCCACGCCGGCGGCACCGAGCACCGCGCCCACGACGGCGGTCAGCTTGAAGCCGAGTTCCCCCAGGATGTTGGCCAGCAGGATCGTGTAGAGTAGGTAGCGGATGGCCTTGGCCAGGATGTCCGACACCGGCGAGCCGAGATGCGGCAACATGCGCCGTTCCAGGAACCGGCAGAAGATCCGCGTCAGCCAGAACCCGCCCAAGGCCAGGATCAGGATGTGCAGCAGGGCCAGAATGTGATCGGGATTTAAGAGCCAGGTTTGTAGGTCATGCCACATGGCTGTTCTCCTGCGTTTTGCCAGCCGCGCACGGGGGGCTGGCTAGGGAGGCGCATTATGGGGAGTTGGCACCGTCAAGGCAAGTGTGGACCGGCGGCCCCGCCCTACCTGCCATAATTCGTCGATTTCGCACTGTTATTGGTTGGGCGGGGCCGCCGGACCCGCCGCCACAAGGGTGCGATTTTAGATAGTGACAAGAGAAAGGTGAGATTCATCACGAAGCGCGCAGATCAACCGGCAGTTGCTGGTGTTTTCCCGCAAAGAGGCCATCCGCCGCGCGCCCCTCGATATCCATGACGTGTTGCGCGAGACGGCGGACCTGCTGCGGCATAGTCTGGCGAAGCAGCAGGGGTGCGGAGCGGTGGCTGCGGGGGTGGTTGCGCGGAACCAGCCTGAGGGCGCGTCGCGGGAAACGCAGCTACGGGAGTGTGCTATTCTTCCTCGTGCTCCGTCTTGCGGTGTTTGGCGGCCTCGGTGATGACCTTTTGGGCCACGTTGGACGGCACGACCTCGTAGCGGGCGGGGCAGAGGTCGAACGACCCTTGGCCGCCGGTCATGGAGCGCAGTTCGGCCGCGTATTTGAACATCTCTGCCAGCGGCACTTCCGCCGTGATGGTCTGCTGCCCCTCCGCCACCTCGATCCCCAGCACGCGCCCGCGCCGGTGCGTGAGGTCGCCGTTGATCGTCCCCATGAAATGCTCCGGGATCACGACCTTGACCGTCATGATCGGCTCTAACAGTACGGGGTGGGCCTTGGACATGGCGTCGCGGAAGGCGCGCCGCGCGGCGATCTTGAAGGCGATTTCGGAGGAATCCACGTCGTGGTAGGAGCCATCGTACAGGTGGACTTTGACGTTCTGCACGGGGTAGCCGGCCAAGCTGCCGGCCAGCATCGCTTCCACCACGCCCTTGTGCACGGCGGGCTTGAAATTGTTGGGAATGGTGCCGCCGACGATTTCGTCGAGGAACCACTCCTCCTCGCCTTCCCGCCGCGGGTCCACCCGCAGATAGACTTCGCCGTACTGACCGTGGCCACCGGTCTGTTTCTTATGCTTGTAGTGGCCGTCGCCCAAGGCCGTGACGGATTCGCGATACGGCACCTTGGGCGTGCTGAGGTCCACATGCACATTGCTCTGCGCCTGCATCAGCTTGGCGGCCACGTCAATGTGCACATCGCCCAGCCCCTTGAGTACGACCTCCTTGGTCTCGGCATTTTTCTCGACGTGCAGGGTGGGGTCCTGGTCGCAGAGGCGGTGAATGGCGGTCCCCATCTTGTCCTCGTCGGCTTGCGTCTTGGCCGTGAGCGCCATGTACATGACCGGGTTGGGGAATACCAGCGGCGTGACTTGGACGATGTGGCCGTGCGTGGTGAGCGTGTGGCCGGTGCGTGTGACCTTGAGCTTGGGAATGGCGACGATCTCGCCCGGCACGGCGTGCTCGGCCGGCACCTGTTTCTTACCGATGGTGTGGATCAGGGCGCCGACGGACTCCTTGCTATTAGCGGAGGCGTCGAAATACTCCCCCTTGGTCAGGGTGCCGGAGATTACGCGCACGAAGCTGAGTTGCCCCACAAAGGTGTCAATGACCGTGCGCCAGACCTGGCCGACGAACGGCGCGGCGGGATCGGGTTTGAGTTCGTTGCCATGCGTGTCGCGGAACACGCGCGCCCCGGGCGCGGGGAAGAGGCGCACGAACCCCTCCATTAACTCCTTCAAACCGGCGGCCTCTTTGAGCGGCATGGCGGCAAAGACCGGGTAGCACTTGCCACTGGCCACGGCATGCACCAGCCCTTCGCCAATCTCGTCGGCGGAGAGGTTCGCCCCGCCCAGATATTTCTCGAGCAGGGTGTCATCGGTCTCGGCGGCGGCCTCCACCAGTTGCCCCTTGATCTCCTGCCATTCGTCCGAGAGCTCCTTGGCCGCCAGGATATCCACCATCTTGCCGTTGGCCGGTGCCACGACGGGGATGCAGGTCGGACCAAAGGCGTGGCGGATGGAGGCCAGCGCTTTGTCATAGCTGGCGTTCTCCTTGTCCAGGCCCGTGATGACGAAGGCGCGGGGTTGCAGGCCATCGGCGTCGCAGGCGCGCCAGGCGCGGCGCGTGCCCACCTGCACGCCGCTGGTGGCGTCCACCACGAAGAGCGCGGCATCGCTGGCGCGGATGGCGCCGAGCACCTGCCCGTAGAAGTCCATGTAGCCGGGGGTGTCGGTAAAGACGAAGCGGTAGGTGGCGCCGGCTGCGGCCTGGTAGTCGGCGGTGAACGGGCAGGCAAAGAGCGAGATCTTGCGCGCCTTCTCCTCGTCCGTGTAGTCCGAGACGCTGGAGCCGTTCTCGGTGGAACCCAGGCGGTCGTTCAGCCCCAGCTTGAAGAGCAGGGCGTCGGTCAGGGTGGTCTTGCCACTGCCGCTGTGACCAAGAATAGCGAAATTACGAATCTGGGAGACGGACATCGCTTGCATAAGTACGCATCCTCCGCCGATCGTGGTTGGCTGCGGGCGCGTCCTTGCCATGAAGGACATTTGCATCCCGCTTGGCGTTACCGTGCTAAATATGGCAGACTATGACACACAACGCAAGGGGCAAGCGCGGTTCCAGAACTGCGGAAGATTGGGGGGATGGATGCTTGGAAGGATGGGGAAGTGTAGGAAACAGGCAGTCTCCTGCGATGCGTTGGCGGGCGCGCCACATCAAGCGGTGCTTCAGGAATGCATGCCCAGCAGCAGGTGTAAATCGACTATGACAGGCGCGGGTGATCTCAACCTTCCAACCTTCCAACCTTCCAACCCCCGCAGTTTGGGGGCGGTAGACCCCACAGAAGCGCCGGGAGTCTTGGTGCTGCCGGCGGGTACGGTGCGCTTGACAGGCGCGGCGTGGGCGGCGGCGGTGCCGGCGCGGGAGTGCCGGGATGCGGCCAGTGTGCTGGCGCTGGTGGCGCAGCGGCGTGATGTTACGGTGCTGGCGCCGGCGGTGTGGTTCCCGGTTTTGACGGGGCCCGGCGGTGTGCGTCCGGTCTGGGGTGCCGGGGCGGCGTGGCTCTGTTTTCCGGCGGCTCGGCCGGCGGAGAGCGGGTGGTGCAGCCGGTTGCTGGCCGCCGGCCTCTGGCTGGCTGTGCTGCCGTGGGTGCTGCTGGCGGCGGGTGTGATCCGGTGGCAGGATGGTGCACCGGCTTTCTTTGTGCAAACCCGCGCCGGCCGGGATGGGCGGCGCTTCCGCCTCTGGAAGCTGCGTACCATGCAGCCGGCCGCGGAGGAGCAGCGGGCGGCCCTGGCGCATACGGTGCCGACCGGCCGGCCGTTCAAGGTGGCAAATGATCCGCGTGCGACCCGTCTGGGGCGCTGGTTGCGGGAGCACGGGCTGGATGAGCTGCCGCAGCTGTGGCAGGTGGTGCAGGGGACGATGCGCCTGGTGGGGCCGCGCCCGCTGCCGGCGTATGAGGAGCCGCACTATGCCGCCCCGTGGCATGGCGCGCGCCTGGATGGCTGGCCGGGGCTAACTGGATTGTGGCAGGTGTCGGGGCGCAATGCCCGCACGTTCGAGGAGATGTGCCAGTTGGATATCTGGTACCTGCGCAACCGCTCACTGGGACTGGACCTGCGGATCCTGCTGCGTACCCTGCGCGTGGTCTGGCGGGGGTAGCGGGAAGGGGGAAGGTGGTAGGTGACAGAGCAAGCATAAACCGCGAATGAACGCGAATGGACGCGAATGGGAATGTGCTTGGTTCTTGGTTCTTGGTTCGTGGTGCTTGGTTGCTGGCGCCGGGTGTACGGGACGGCGGAAGCGCGGGACCTGGCAGGCGGGACGTCGGACCCGCCGCCCCCGGCGGCCTTGTGCCGCCGGCGCGTGTCGTCAGGCTTGGCGTTTGTCGCGGGGCGTGCGGCGGCGTAACCTTCAGCCGGTGAGCTTGACGTACCTTCCCGCTTCTGACAAACTTTCCAACATGAGATCGCTGTGCGGTACGGCTGGTGCCAGGATGGCGGCCCGTGTGGGCCGGTGGCAGGCGAAAAGCGGTTTCTGATAGAGTAACTAAAACATAGTGAGGCGCGCGGCGCGCCTTTGTGAAGAGAGGGGTGGGGCCATGGAAACGGGCAAGTACGAGGTGAAGTTCAGCGCGTGGCTGCAGCAAACGTTTGAGATCTATAAAGACAACGTCGCCTTGCTGATCGTGAGCGGCCTGCTGGCCGCCGTTGTAAGTGGCGCCACGATGGGCATACTGGCCGGCCCCATGGCGGCCGGCCTGTGCATGCTCGCGCTAGCCTTGGTGGACAAAACGGCGCCGAAGCCTACGGCTGGCGATGTATTCAAGGGGTTCCAGTTCTTCCTGCCGGCGTTTCTCCTGATGCTCGCGGTCGGCATCATCTGCATGGTAGCGGCCGTCCTGGCGATGGTGGTGTTCTGTCTGGCGCCGGTCGTGTACGCGGCCGTGGCCGTGTTTATCACTCCGGTGATGATGTTGGCGCTGCCGCTGATCGTGGACCAGCAACTCGATGCCAAGGGGAGCGTGCTGCGCAGCCTCGAGATCCTTAAGATGAACGTCTGGCCGATGCTGGGGTACGCCTGCCTGGCCGGGGTGCTCAGTAGCGCCGGTAGTATTGCCTGCGGCATCGGCGTCATTGTCACGATGCCGTTGGGGACGTTGGCGATGGCCGTGGCCTATCGCGATATCGTCAAGCAGTTGAGCGCCGGTGCGCCGACAGCACCTGCCACGACAGGCGGCGGGGCCGTCTAGGGGGGGTGGGCTCGCGCTGCTCGTGCGACCCCTCACGCCTCCACGTGCTGATCCATGGACACCGCGCTGCCCAATCGTCAGAGCATCCGGATGAGGGGGTGGGATTACACCACCCCCGGCTGGTATTTTGTGACGATTTGCGTGCAGGATATGCGGCCGGTTTTCGGGACGGTCGTGAATGGGAAGATGGTGCTCAACAAGATAGGGCAGCTGGTGCAGGAGATGTGGTTTGCCGTTGAGAAATTTCACCCGGAATACCACCTCGACGAATTCGTGGTGATGCCCAACCATGTGCATGGCCTGGTGCGCGTAGAGGGCAGGCGCGACGGCCAGCCCATACAGGGCAGGCGCAACGGCCAGCCCATACAGGGCAGGCGCGACGGCCAGCCCATACAGGGCAGGCGCGACGGCCAGCCCAGACGCAGCGGAGCGGCGGGGTTGCCGGATTTTGTGCGGCGGTTCAAATCCACGGCGGATGTGGCCTGGCGGAAAATGGCGGTTCAGGGCGGGCACGACGGCCCGCCCGTGCAGGAAGGGGCTGGCCGTTGCGCCAGCCCGCATATTGGCCGTTGCGCCAGCCCGCATATTGGCCGTTGCGCCAGCCCGCATGCCGGGCCGGACACCATGCGCAATGGCAAATTGTGGCATCGCAATTATTGGGATGTGATCGTGCGCGACGAGCAGGCGTTGGCCAATATCCGCCACTATATCCGGTGCAATCCCCAGAATTATGATCGCGTGATGAATGTTGGCGCGCCGCGCATGCTGGGCAATGCCGCGCTGCTGTCACTACGGAAGGTAGGGTTTCTCGCCAGCCGGGGTGCACCCGAGCGGGCAGACCCAGCGACCTGCCCGTGCGAGCCGGGCGCGGCGATCATCTCGGGCTTTCTCTCGCCCATGGAACGGGCGGTCTTCACGGAGGGCTTGGCGCACAGGGTGCCGCTGATCTGGGTGAAGCCCTGGGGCTTGGAAGACGACGGGCTGGCCGCGCCGGTGCGCCGCGCCATTGCCGAAGACCGGCTGCTTGTTGTATCGCCTTTCGCCGACGACATCGAAGTGCCAAGCCTGCGCCGCGCGGCGTGGTGCAACCAGTATGTTCTGGCGCACTGCGATCGGCTGATTGTCGGGCATCTGAATCCCGGCGGGATGCTGTCGTGTGTATTGTCCGAAGCCGATCCTGCATTGGAGATCACCTATCCAGCCCCCCCCCCCCCCCCCCC
>CAIOST010000366.1 GCA_903861045.1 uncultured bacterium
CCGCGACCCAACCACTTCGCAATCTGCGCAAATCTGCGAAATCTGCGGACAAAATCACGGGCGCAACTTTTGGTTGTCCGCAGATTTCGCAGATTTGCGCAGATTGAAAGGTTCGGCTCGAGATTTTGCAGAACAAATTTGTCGTTTTTTGCGGCCTTGGTATTTGTCCGGGAGAACTTGTGTGTAAAGGGCAGGGCCAGCCCACCGGGGAGCATCTCCGCGCTGCCGCGTGCGGCCGCTGCTGCACCTGATTCGTACAGCCAAAGAGATGATCAACTTACGGTGCTATGGACGCGAATGGGGCGTTTCCGTCGCGAGGGGCGCGAGGGTGTCGGAGGTTGTGTGTTGGGTGTTGTTCGATGGACACGTGTGCGGTTCGTTGGGAGCCTCGCCCTGCCATGCCTTGCGGCAGATGCATGCGCACGCCTTTGGCGGCGTACCGAACACTGAACACTGGCTCCCTGAGTAGCTACAAAAAACGAAAGCGCTTTCGTTTTTTTTGCCCAGCCTGGCAAGCGCCAGGTAGTTCTGCGCGTTTTGGCCGAGTAAGGCACGTGCGTCGTCAGCCACCGCAGCCACGCCGTCTTGTTGGCTAGCTGGTCGAGCGCTGCTTTGACGGTCACGCGTTCGGCGCCGCTTGCGGCGTTGACGCTGCCCAGCTTTATCCTCGTTGGCCATGCCTCTTCGTGCAGCACCAGGATTCGCTCCGTATGACGCTTGATCGCGGGATTGGTCAGAACATCCGGCAGCTTCGATTTGCTCATCGGCGCCTCCGCCGGGCGAACGATAAAGCGGAGGCGCGGTATACCGCCGCCTCCCGCGCCTCGTTCGGTATTTCTCAGATGCGATCTTTCTCGTCCGCTTCGACATCCGGAACCTTGGCAAGTACAGCATCGAAATCCCGCCGCTTGCCCCGTTTGGCACGCGCTTCCAAGTAGTTCTCGGTCATGAGGGCTGAGATTTTCTCAGCGACCGCCGTAGCGATGAGTTGGTTGATCGAAACGTGTTCCTGCTTGGCCAGCGATCTAGCCGTGGTGTGCAGTGAATCGGGCAATCTAAGGCTTAGCGTGCTCATCGTTTTTCTCCCAGTATTTGCAAGAACTCCGTAGGTGGCAAGGCGTGAATGCCAAACCGTTCTGTTCCCGCAAAATCCCGCACATTGAACGTTACAATGTGCCGGCATCGTCCGGCAACCCCCGCCTCCAAAACCATGTCGTCGTTAGCGTCCGGCAAGAGCGGACGCCACAGGAAGTGCACTTTTCGGCGTTCTGACACACTGCAAAAGAAGTCAATAAACTTTCGAATTTCTCCGGATCCATACGGCAATTCGTGTCGCGGGTCCAGCAACGCGTGTTCGTACTCGACCACTAGCGGTACGGACACAACCGTGGCAAATCGCCCGGTCCCGACGAGCTTTAGCAACTGGAAGGATGCGCCACGCCGCGACCGGAGGCCGGAGACCAGCACATTCGAGTCCAAGACGATCCGCATCGAGGTCATGGCAATACCATATACGGTATCATGAAGGGCGTCAACCGACTTTCGTAAAGTCTGCGACCATCAAGGAGTTAGTCCTGCCCCAGTTTGGTGACGATGAACGGAGACTCCAGGCAACTGTATCCCTGTGAAGGGAGCGGAGAGGAAGCCGTAGGTCCATGCGCGGGCCGAGCGTACCGCGCAGACCGGGGCCAACAGGCCCGGTCGGCGGATATGAGGCGGGGATGCGAGGGCAAGGGTTCACCCTGGGGTTTCGACTCACCCGCTACATGGGGCAGACGCGCACCGGCATTCACGGCCGGAGCCTGCAAAAGTTCCGGCGCAAGGTGCGCGCCATCACGGCACGGGAACACGGACAGAAAGCGTGGAAAAAGGGGAAGCTACCGCGTACCCGGGTGTGGAACCTCATCGGCGTTGCCCGTCGCTGGGCGATCGCCGTGGGCAACACCCGGTGACAGGGCCATGGCGCTTGAGTCGGAACGGCACGGTATGCGCGGCGCTGCCGGACAACTGGTTTACACGCTCCGCAGGAGTCCTCTGTCTGGCTACTCTCTGCTTATGACAGCCGAACCGCTGGGTTCGCGATCCGTACGATCAGTGGTGAGGGAGGGGGTCCCCGCGAGGGGACTCCCTGTCCCGATCGGCTCCTATTCCTTGAAGACCGCCACGTTGTGAAATTGCTTCAAGAGTTTCCCTCTTTCCTTCTCGGTGAAACTCCAGTCTGAACGCCAAGAATAGACCCGGGCCGGTTTCAGCGCGGTGCTGTGAGCGTTCATGATCCAGTTGGTTCCATCGACGACTCTGTACTCGATCTTGTCAACAAGGGGAGATGTCGGGATGCGATCCAAGAACGACGGAACCAAGTCGTCCAGCGTCTTCGGCGGAACGCCGTTGGTCTCCGCAAAGCGCTCAATGGCGATGGATGCCGGAAAGAACGCGCCGTGGATGCGGTCTTCGATTCCGAATGTGCGCAGGGCAGAGAAGAACCCCCATGCGACGGTGGCCGCGGCCGCGACCACAATCGCCGCGATGACAAGGATGATTCTCTTCGTTCCGCTTTTCATCTTCTCCTGCCGAACGTCACCTTCACCGGACCGCGCCCGGCGCGGGTGCGGGTTCGGTGGAAGGTATGGTTGGGGATCCTGCTTGCAGTTTCTTCAAAGACTGTTCCGAGAGTTCTTTCAGTGTTTTGACGAAGTCGGCGCCATCCTTTGGTTGCATCGTCTCAGGGAATTGGATCGTGTCGTAGAATTGCCGCTTGGGGAAATACCTGGGATATTCTGCGTCGACCACGAAGAGACGAAGGTAGGTGACCAACCACGCGCCCCCCCCTCGGGCCAGACGCATTCGACGAGGAGAGACTGTTGGGCCCGGGCGGCGATCGCCTTCTGGACCGCCACGATCCTGCTCTCGGCACTCCGCGCATCCTCGTGCTTGACGCCGACACAGATTCCGTCACTCCAGATTCGGTCCTGCATCCAGAGTCGGTCGACGCGCAGTTGCATATTGGTGTTGCCAACCGGAAACACGAGTCCTCTTTTGTCCAGTTTGACTGTGTTCAGGTCGAGCAGCAGGACAACTCTGTCCTGTTCGGGTTGCAGAGCATAGTCGGCGCGAGCCAAGGAAAGCCCGCAACATGCCATGAGAGCTGCAATCATCAATGTCTTCATCGTGTTGCCCCAACATGATATTAGCCGGTGAAAATAGCAACCTGCGATACCATCGCACGGGATGCTATGCGGCGATCCGCTCCTTGATAATCAACGAGTTGCGTCTGCATCGGTCCGCCTAGCAGCGTATAACAGGATGGATGCTATGCGGCAAACGGGACAACGGATCGTGGCTTGAGGAATTCGGCACCCCCATGGCACCACGCACGTCAAATACAACCGTACACATCCGGCGACCCGCCGTGGTTCGCCGGGCAGGCTCATCCAAGCCCGCCCGGCCATCAGCCTGCCCTTTCCGGTCAGAAAACAGCCCTAGCATACGTCTTTCGAGTCCTGGCGGCAACGACCGACCTCGAATAATCCCGCCGAAGCGGTTCCCGGCACTCTCGCCTGCTCGTTCTCTTGGTTGCCCCAACTTATGGTGCCACGCCCATTTCCGGGAGGTAGAGAGGTCTGATGCTGGGACATGCTGCCGTGGCCTCAGAGAAGATGCGGGTGGTTCTTACGCAGCCAATCGTGCACCGCCGTGCGGAAGTCGGCAATGAAGTCCAGCAGTTCCTGGGCGTCTGCATCTGAAGCGTCGCCCACGCGATCATACTCGACGACGTTGCGTTTCCGGCGGCAGGTTTCGAGGTATTCCGCGTCGCGTTTCCATTCGTCGCCGAGAATCATCGGCAGCGCGTGTAGGGTGCGGTAGTGCTGGAGCGTCTTTTCGGGGCGGTAGCCGGCGGCGTGCAGCAGGACGGTGCAGAGTTTCAGCGCGGCATTGTAGGCGATGCCGAAACGCCAGTCGGCGGACACGTTGCCGGTCCGGGCGTCCTTGATGTCACGCTCGGCAATCGCGAACAGTTCCGCGATTTCGCGGTGTGTCGGCTGATGCGCCCGTAACCAGCCGTTAGCCAGCCAATCCTGCAAGCTCATGTTCATCGCCTTTGAGGAATAGTTTGCGTTCCTTGAACACGGCGGTATGGAAATGATCCCCCGCCCGAATCTTGGCCTTGAAGTCGGCAGCGGTCACAACGTGTGGGTTGATCTCCCGGCCGATCTTTTCCGAAACACCCGTCAGCAAGGCCGACACGCCGCGCATGCCAAGCGAGCCGATGACCATCAGGTCCACGTCACTGGCGGCTTTCTCGGTACCCTGCGCGACGGAGCCGAACACGAACGCCACCTGGATTTCTTCGGCGTGCAAGGCGGCTTTCAAAACATCTGCCAGGCCAATCGTCTTGATCGTCAAGTTGCGGATGTCGGGGAAGAGCGGGCTCTCCCGCTTGGCGGAATAGTAGAGCCGGTTGCCGTCTCGCCGGGGCGTAACGAGTTCCAACCGGGCCAGGCGGACCAGTTCCAGCCGGATGGCGCGGTCGTTGAAGCCGGTACGACGCTGGATTTCCCGGATATGGAGTTCCTGTTCCTTGCCCGTGAAGAGCAGCCGGAAAACTTCGGCCCGAATCTTCGACCCAACAAGTTCTGCCAATTGGCTCATAGTTGCGTTCTTATACCACGCGATTGCGTGCTTTGGCAACGCAATAAATATTCCCCCTTGCGGCAGCGATCACCACGTCCGTCTTTCGAGACCTAGCGGCAACGCCCGACCTCAAATAATCCCGCTTGGGTGTTGGAATGATGCTTGCCGCAATCGAAAGCCACCGTGAACCGATATGTCTTTCTTGCGCGAACGACCGCGATCACCGCGGCCTGCACCTTGGATAGAGCCCAAGCCTGGTTACGGCCGCTGGTGCATCGCTTGGTTCGCGCTCTCAATGATCGCCGTAATGCGTGCGGCACTGCGCGATCCAGATTGCGCCGTCCACCATCTTGTAAACCAACCGGTCTTTTTCGTTAATGCGTCGACTCCAATAGCCTGGCCGTCCCTTTAACAACTCGGGATTGCCTATCCCATGGTGCCCGTTCCGCTCAATATCCTGCAGGAGAGCATGGATGCGCTTCAGGGTATTCTTGTCCTGCGCCTGCCAATAGAGGTAGTCGGCCCAACTATCGTCCGAAAAGACCTTGTTCATGGCTAGACCTCGGCAAGTGCGTGCACTTTCCCGTTTCCCGCCTCCAGTTGACGGATGGATTTCTTCAGGACTTTCTGATTGGCAGGGGCGTGGAATGAATCATCGGCGACAATGTCAAAGGGAATTGCCTTTCGGATGATGACTTGCCGGAGAAACATCCGGACCGCAGTGGTAGTGTCCAAGCCTGCAGCCAGGAAAAAGCGGTCCGCATCTTTTTTGAGTTGATGGTCTAACCGTACTTGAAGTGTCGCGGTGCTCATGCCGAATCCTCCCGTTGTTGATGGTGCAATCGTACTACATATGCATTGTGTCTGCAATCATCATTATTATTGCGAACGTCACGGATCAGCCGCTGCGACAAGTACATAAACTTTCTACGGGCCCACGAACGGCGAGGCAGCAGCCGTTGGTTGGGCCATATTTGATCAGGCAGCCTCGGGCGCGGCATGTAACTTCAGTCCGAGTGCGCCAACGACCTTGAGAATGGTATTAAAGTCCGGGCTGCGTTCGCCCGAGAGCGCCTTGTAAAGACTTTCCCGTGATACTCCGGCATCGCGCGCCACCTGTGTCATGCCTTTTGCGCGGGCAATATCGCCCAGCGCTTTGGCAATCAGGGCTGCATCGCCATTGGCCTCTTCAAAACAGGCCTCTAGGTAAGCGGCCATCTCTGCGGGTGTGCGAAGATACTCGGCGACATCATAGCGTTTGGTGACTGTTTTTCTCATGGTTTGCTCCTACAGGCCCCGCGCGAGGCGCTGCGCGTTTCTGATGTCCTTGGGTTGGCTGCTTTTGTCGCCTCCTGCCAGTAAAATGGGCGCTTCCGGGTTTGTGGGGGGATTTTTCATTGAAGGTGAAGCGGGGGCCAGGCTCAAGGCGCCGAACTGGAAGAGCCTGCAAAGTGTACGACGAAGCGTAGACGACAAAGTGTGC
>CAIOST010000367.1 GCA_903861045.1 uncultured bacterium
GCCACGGCGCAGGTGATCGCGCGCTTCGGCGCGAGCGCGTCCGGACCGGACGCCAACGGCCTGACGAACACGGCGTGGCGCGACCTGGGCGGCGGCTGGAAGCAAATGACGCTCTCCTATAACACGCAGCACAAGAGCACCTACTTCCGTCTGCGCGGCACCAACCGTGGCATCAACGACGGCCAGACCGACGCCGCTGGCAACCCGCTCGTGGATGCCCAGGGCAACACCGCCAGCAACGCCTGGGACGACCTCTGGTTCTACTCCAACCCGGTCTTCGTGCAGGCCGCCACGGCCACGCTGGCCGTGAGCACGGCGCACGGGACCGCGGTCCCCACCGGCGTGACCACGCAGGTCGTTGGGACCACGGTGTCCGCCTCGGTGGACGCCCTGGTGGCCGCCGGCGCCACGCAGTACGTTTGCACCGGCTGGACTGCCACGGGGTGCCAGCCGGCTTCCGGCACCAGCAATCTGGCCGTCTTTACGGTGAACGACCCAGCGGCACTCGCCTGGCGTTGGCAGACCAACTTCTGGCTGGCGACCGCCACGGTGGGCGACGGCCGCGTAACGCCTTCGGACAACTGGCAACCGTCGGGCAGCAATGTAGTACTGACGGCCCTGCCGGCGACTAATCGCAGGCTCTTGGGGTGGTCGGGCGATACCAATGGCTGTGTGTCGACCGGGAACACGCTGAACGTACCCATGACACATGCTCGTACGATCATGGCCACGTTCGCGCAGACTGGTACCGTTGCGATTACCACTGTAGCCGCGCCTGCTGCAGGCGGATCGGTGAAAGGCGGCGGGTCCTACAGCGCGGGGTTTGTCACGAATCTGACAGCCGTACCCAAGATCCGGTACGTTTTCTCGGCATGGCAGGATGGCGTGACCAACCCGGTACGGCGCGTGCTGGTGCTGACCAATGCGACCTACACGGCGACCTTCGTGCCGGCGGCCACTTTGACGGTGAAGGCGAGTCCGGTTGCCGGCGGCGTGGTGTTCGGCGGCGGGATCTTCCCGGTCGGCGCGACGCAGACGGTCCGGGCCGTGGCCAACCCCGGGTGGCGCTTCAAGCAGTGGCAGGACCGCAACACCAATGCGTTACGCCAGGTGGTTCTAAAAGCAACCACCACCTACACCGCCACGTTTGTGCAGCAGGGCGTAGTCCGTGGTGTCGCCAGCCCGGCCATGGCCGGCCGGGTGACGGGCGGCGGAACGTACGACGGCCAACAGCGCGTCACGCTGACTGCGGTCTCGACGAATGACCTGTTTGTCTTCGGGCAATGGACGGACCGGGTCCGCACGAGCGCGCGGAGCGTCACAGTCGCGGCGGGCAAGACCAACAGTTACAGCGCCGTGTTTGTGACCGCAGTGGTGGTGCGGGCTTCGTTGGTTGGCGCCGGCAGCGTGACTGTCAGTCCGGCCCCGGTCGAGGGCGGCAAGCTGGTTGACGGCGTGAAGTTTGCCCGTGGCACCAAGATCACGCTCACGGCCAAAGCCAGCAAGGGTGGGCGGTTCGTGCAGTGGTCTGACGGAGAGACCAAGAGCATTCGGACGTTCCCGGCGCTCGCCACCAACGTGACCGTGCAGGCCTACTTTATCCAGCCGGCTAGCACGCGCGGCACTGCGGGGGCTGCCAAGTTCCTAACGGCAGGCGAATTCCAAGTGAGCGATGGTGCCGGCGAACCTGCGATGGCGGTGCTGTTGGACGGCGTCGAAATGCCGGCCGGGCTGCTCGACGGTGCGGAACTGCTGACCGTGACGGTGCGCGGTGGTGCGCTGGTCTTGGATGTCACGGCACCCGCCGCGAACGCGGAACCCGTGCTTTGGAGCGGTGCGCTGTGCGTCCAGGGTACGGATGCCGATGGTGACGGCGTGCCGGATAGACTGGCGGATGGTCCCTTGGCGGATGGCACGGTCATGCTGCGTGTGCGGTGGGTGGATGGGGTGCTGCTGGCCGAGACGCCGTTGCCCGGCAACTTGACAGTGGTGCCGGCGGCCACCACGTTCGGGCCATGGCCGATGGAGTGGCTGTTGACGCCGGCGCCCTAGCGCCCCCGTCTCTGGCATGGGCATGCGAAACCAAGAACTAGCGGTGTCCAAACAACCGGCAAACATACGGAAGCTATCTTTACAACGCGAGCCAAGTCAGCGTCGGTCGTCACCTCGACTGATCGGGCAGTGGTGAGGCAAACGCCGGTGGGATGAGCGGCGCTAAGCAGGGAACAGCAGGATGCACTGGGGGCGCAGGGTCGGGACGCCACCAGGCCGGCACGGTTGCCGGTTCAGACTAGGCTGACGGACTGGAACCGTTGTGCGAATCCCGGGGCCTACACGATTCAAGCTACAAAGGAGCGATGATGAAACAGATGACAAAAGGGATGATGGCGCTGTTGTGCGCCGCCGGAATGGCCGGCGGCTCGCAGGCGGCGAATGTGTCCATGAAGGCACAATGCGTGACGGTTGCGAGTGGTTGCTATGAACTGCAAACCAACATGACCATGTCCGCGGCCAACACCTACCTGCTGGATGGCGTCATCCTGGTGGGTGACGGCGCGGCGTTGACGATCGAGCCGGGCACGCTGATCCGGGGACAGAACACCAGAACGACTGCGGTGCCTTACCGCCCCGGCATGTTGATCATTAAGCGCGGTGGCAAGATCTACGCCAACGGCACGGCCAGCCAGCCGATCATCTTCACGGATGAGTGGGATAATAACGTGCCCGGGCAGACGGCGGGACCCGTCTCGCGCACCTACGAGTATCGCGGCGGCAACAGCACTCCCTACACTTTGACCGATACGTACGACTATTCCAAGCCGGGCAACTTGCACGGCGTGTGGGGCGGTATCGTACTGTGCGGTAAAGCCTTCAACAACTGGGATAACAAGAACACGTTGGGGACCGGGGAAATCAACTGCGAAGGGATGGATGTCGGCTTGGGCATCACGGGTGGCGGCCGTGACGATGACGACTCTTCCGGCGTGGTCAAGTACGTTCAGATCCGTTATGGCGGTTCGATCCTAATTTCCAATAAGGAGATTAACGGCTACACCATGTATGGCGTGGGTCGCGGTACGGAACAGCACCATATCGAAGTGTTCAACAATCAGGATGACACCTTCGAGTGGTTCGGTGGCACCGTGAACTCGAAGTATCTCGTGGCCTGGGCCCCGGGCGACGACACCTTCGACAGTGACTGCGGTTTCCGCGGCAAGAACCAGTTCCTGTTTGGCGTTCAGCGCAACATGGGCGGCACCGGGCGCGAGTCCGGCTGCTCGGATAAAGGCATGGAGATGGACGGCTTTGAGGTTCAGACCGCCCCCGGCCGCACCTTGTGGTCGGCCTCTGCCTGGTACAACATCACCCTGGTTGGCTGGATGGGTCCGAACGACGGCAATGGCAAACAGAAAAATGTGGCCATTCAGATGCGTGACGGCGCCTCGCCCCAGATTAACCACTCGATCTTCATGGACTTCGGCGGCAACGGTTCGGACACCTACACGCCGGCGACTTTTATCGAAAATCGCGATGATACGGCGGATCGCATCGCCAACAACCCGGCGACGCACTTCGTGACCGACAACCTCCTGGCCAACTGGCCGACGGACACGGCCACCAACTATCTGGGCACCACTATCGGGCCGGCTTATCTGTACACGTCACAACGCCCTGGCAAGCAGGCCCACATCAAGGATTGCGTATTCTGGCACATTCCGCAGCTCTATCCGACGGAAGTGGACGCGGCGCTTATCGCCAAGTTCGGCACTTCGAACAGCGACAAGGGTCCCTGGTTTACTACCGGTCTAGGTTCCTACGCAGGTTGGGCTACGGATGCTAGTCAGAATAACGTGGTCGACATTTTTAGCGACAGCTCGACGTACATGCCGATCCGGGCGCGCACGCAAGTGCCTGTCACGAACCGTCTGTTCGCGGCGACTGTGCCGGCCGCCTATAGCAATTCCGTGGCAGGCGTGGACGTGACCTTCATCGATCCGCGCGGTTCGAACGATGCGGTGATCGCGAGCGCACCGGTTCCCAATGATGGCTGGCTGTCGCCAGTCTCTTACCGCGGCGCCTTCGATTCTTACCATAACTGGGCGCGCGGCTGGACGACGATGGAGCGCATGGGGCTCTTTGGCAGCAGCAGCGCGGCTGGCACGGAAGTCACCAACGTGACGATCACGGCCTTTAACGTGGCCACGCCGGTGGCGTACTTCCATACGCAGAAGGGGGTGACCTACCGTGTCAAGGTGGCGACCATCGTTAGCGGCCCTTATACGACGCTGAGCGAGTTGGAGGGTACCGGCGAACTCGTATCCTACCTGGACGTGGGCGCGACCGATCCGACCAAGTTCTACAAGGTCGTGGCCGTGGCGTTTGAATGAGCCAGACACGATGCGAAAGTTAATGGTTTAACGGTTTCTTACGGCCCGGCTCGCCACCCCTGGCGCGCCGGGCCGCTCTATGAATGAGGAGGCAAGCTATGGCTAAGTCCGCACAATGGGTGGCAACGGTGGTGCTCATGGGGGTGACGCTCACAGGCGGCACCGGCTTCGGCGAGGAGACGGTGGAGCGTATGGCCAGAGCGGCAAATGCAAATGGTTCGGAGGCACCGGCGGCCAGCCGTATTACCGGTACCAATACCGTGGAGAAACCAGAGGGTGTTCTGGCACGGGCGGCCTGGCAGATGGCCGCAGGCATTCAGAGCCCGATTGATGCGGGACGTGAGACGATTGGTGTGGCCAGGCGCTTTGCCGCGGCCGGGCGGACGGATTACCTGCAGGATGCCGGTCGGTTGCAGCATCTGCCACCGGCGCAGCGTGAGGCCTGGATCCGCAGTGGCGTGCTGGCCTATCAGGCGTGTGCGGTGGCCACCAGCGGCGACCAGCGGCGTGCCAAGGATTTGTTAGCACAAGCACAGCGGGAGGCGGGGGCCACGATTGAATGGCGGCGCCCCTTGGTGGAACAGCCCCTTGCCAATGGCGAAGCGGCCGTCATGTTGGAAGGGGCGTGGCGCGCGCAGGGTCTGGCCGTGGCCACGAATGCCATGATGCAGTGGATGGCCCTAGAGCCTGGCCGGCGCATGGGGGCCGTGGCATGGGCTTGCGCTTGGAAAGCGCGGTACCTGGCAGATGCCAAATTGTCGCCGGAGCTGGTGGCGGTAGCCATGCGAGTGGCCAGCAGTTTGCCAGCGTGGGAGCAGCTCGAAATCATGGCCTGCCTGTCGCCCATCAACACGCAGGCCGTGACCCGGGCGGAGGCGCGCGCGTCGATCGAGTCGTTTACCCAGCGTGGCGACCGCGACGCGACCAATCAGGTTTGTGACCAGGCCTCAGCCGGCACCACTACCAACGATACTCGCCGCAAGAACGCGAAGGTTGTGATTTCCAGTGTCCCGGTCTTTGACAGTCTGGTGCACATGGCTGAGGTATGTTGGGGGTGCGGCGATACGGCGCGCGCCGTTTCGTTGTTGGCGGAGGCGCGTGCACGCGTGGAGGCCGGCCAGGAGGAAGATCGGCCGGGTGCCTGGCGCGTCCTGGCGCAAGGGTATCAACGCATGGGCGAAACGGCGCAGGCCAAGGCGGCCCTTTGCCAGAGCTTGACCACTGGGGACACGCAACCAGGGTTTAACCGCGAAATCGCCCTGACGCGCACGCTGGCAATGATGGCGGTTAGCGGTTTGCTATGGACGGAGGCGGACGTCGCGGCGGCGTTAAAAGCCGCCAAGGTGGAAGGGTATCGCTAGTTACACGGTCGGGTGGTAGTTCATTTCACAATTCAACAACACATTGCTAATCCAAGGCTAATTATTGGCCATATACTTACCGGCGCGCTATCGATACGAAGGTATACGCGTTCATGTTAGATGTAGATTATAACGAAGGTGGTGCGGCGGACTCCGAACGTACGCACGTTTTCACAGGCCGAGTGACGGGCGCCATCCGCGTGCGGCGTACAACGGCCAAGCCGACTTTTCTGCCCTGTCTGGGGCAGGGGGTGCGTTGGGTGGCTGGCCTGCTGGGGTTGCTACTGCTGGCCATGCCGTGCGCCCGTGCCCAGGAGGCGACGACCGCCAAGGGCGGTATTCGCGGCTTGATTTACGACGCCGACTTCAACGTGCCCGTGCCGCAGGTGCGGGTGTCGGTGCTGGATATCAACCGCACTACCATGACCAGCGAGGACGGGCACTACGCGCTGGCCGACCTCGCGCCCGGCATCTACACCGTGCTCTTTGCCAAGGAAGGGTTTCAGCGCGAAACCCGCATTAATGTGCTGGTTTCGGCCGGTGCGTTTGCCGAGGTGGACACGCGGCTGAGCGGCGAGTACACCGACATGGAAGAACTGATTGTCTCGGATATTGACCTCGGTGGCGCGACGGAGACGGGGTTGCTGAACCTGCGCACGCAGAGCGTCGCTATGATGGATGCGGTCGGCTCTGATCTCATGAGCCGGGCGGGCGCGGGCACCGCCGCGGCGGCGCTGCGTCTGGTAACCGGGGCTTCCGTGCAGGACGGTAAGTATGCCGTTATTCGAGGCCTGGGCGACCGCTACACAAGCACCATGCTCAACGGCGTGCGGTTGCCCACGGCTGACAAGGAGCGACGCGCCGTGCAGATGGATCTCTTTCCGGCGGCGATGATCGAGAGCATCCAGGTTACCAAGACCTTTCTGCCGGACCAGCAGGGCGATGCTTCCGGTGGCGGCATCAATATCGTGACCAAGAGTGTGCCGGCCGAGCGGGTGCTTTCCGCCAGTGTCAGTGTGGAGTACGACACCCAGGCCACGGGCAACGACGGCTTTCTCGTGGGGGCCGATCACGGCAATCGCTTGGGCGGCATGCGCGTGCTGGACGGGCTCTTCTGGAAACAAAACGATCTTACCATCCCCCGGGGCTCACAGCAGCAGTACGGCAACGGGATCGCGGCCGATGCACCGCCGCCGAACTATGGTGTCAAGGGGGCCGTCGGCGAGGCGTGGCGTCTCGGCGAGCAGGTGACTGCAGGCCTGCTGCTGAATGCTACCTATGGCCAGAAGTATAAATACCGCGAGGCCACCAAGCTTGGGATCATGGATCCGGGCCTGCAGGCCTCCAATACGGTGACGTTTCCGGATTCACGGACCGTGGTCCGCACGTCCACGGATGAGCAGCTCTGGAGTATGGGGCTTACGGCGGGGATCAAGAACGAGACTGACGAGGTCAAGTTGACCAGTCTCTACACGCATCTGGCGCGCGATATTGTGGAGCTGCGGTATGGCCAGTATACCCCCGAGGGCTATTCGTCCGTTACCAACCGGGTGCGGGGGAGGGTTACCGGTTACAGTGAGAATTGGAGCCGGGGGCGCGACATGTCGGTCGTCCAACAATACGCGGAGAGTGGCAATGGCAGTCTGCAACTGGCGGGCAAGCATCGGTTCGAGGCGCTGAACGATGCGGAGCTCGACTGGACCGCCGCGTACAACGCGGCCGAAAGCGTGGAGCCCGACCGGCGCAGCCTCGCCGGCGACTATGTGTACAACAAGACGATTCGCTACGACGCCAACCACGTGGGCACGTACAGCAACGAGACCAGTCAGTTTCTGTTTGATGAGTATCAGCGCCGCTGGCAGGACACCCGTGAGGCGGGTCCCCAGGGCCAAGCCAATCTGAAAGTGCCGTTTACGGTGTCTGAAAATAACGCGTACGTCAAAGGCGGGGTGTTCGGGGACTACTTGGAACGAACCTTCCGTAACCGGGCATTCGCACCCGGCCCGGTCCCCGTGCCGGCGACCGACGAGTATGACTACAGTCATTTCGACCGGTTGGACAGCCAGCCGTTGGGCGGTGTCAGCCCCGTGAGCATTGAGTTTGACGGTAGGCAGGACGTAACGGCCGCCTACACTATGATGCGCGCGCCATTACCGGACTGGATCGATGTGGTGGGCGGCGCACGGTTAGAAAGCACAATGATGCAGACCAGTATTTGGCAACCGGGCAGCTCGAATATCTGGCTCTACCGGGTGGGGTCTGACCCGGGCAAACCAACCACGTACGGGTCGGTCTATTACGAGTCTAATGTTGATCAGTCCCGTGGTGCCTCGGCTATCAACCAAGTTGACCTGCTGCCGGCGTTATCGCTGACGGTCAAGCCGGATGATCAGCTCAGCCTGCGCTTGGCCTATTCTGAGACGATTGCCCGCCCCACCTTTAAGGAATTGTCGCCGGTATTGTATCAGGAAGCCGACCGGTCAAAAATCTTTCTTGGCAACCCGGGGCTCGCCATGTCGAACCTCAAAAACTACGACCTCCGGTTGGAGTGGCGCGCGCCGGGCGCTAACGACCTCGTGGCCGCCAGTTACTTCTATAAGGCGATCGAGGGGCCGATCCAGTACACGACGTATAAGCTCTTCACCGGCGGCGCAGAGGACTACATCGTCCCGGAGAACTATAGCCAGGGTACCGTCAGCGGTTACGAGCTGGAAGGGCGCAAGAACTTGGGCTTTCTGTGGTCGGGGTTTTCGGACTTGTTGCTCGGCGCGAATGCGACGCTGCAGTCATCGGCCGTGTCGTACAACGATCAGTTGCTGACCAACCTGCGGCAGGGCGGGGTTACCGACCGCTCGCGCCCGATGGACGGCCAGCCGCAACTGCTGGCTAATCTGAACCTGGTCTATGAGAACGACCCCTCGGGGCTTTCTCTAGGCCTCTTCTACAACTTCAAGGGCGAAACGTACACGGCGGGCGAATCCTGGAGTGCTGCCAAAGGATACAACCCTAACATCGTGGAACTGCCGGTGGGTACGCTGGACGGCTCAATCGGGTTGAAATTCGCGAAAGTCTGGCGGGTCGGCCTTGATGTCAAAAACCTGCTGGATCCGAAGATCGACTCGGTCTACCGCGGTCCCATGGGCGATCTGCCCAATAGTAGCTACCGTCAGGGCCGCACCTATTCGATTTCATTGGGGTGCAAGTTTTAACGAAGAGGCAAAGCGCGAAAGGTGGCACGATGAGGATGATTCGATATGTAGCCCTACTATTGCTGGCGTTGCCGATATGGCGGAGCCTCGCGGCGGTGCCGGATTCGGATGAGTCCGGCCGCGCGGCCGTGGAGAAATGGATCGAGTCGCGTCGGCTGATCTCGCAGGAGAAGCAAGACTGGCGCCTCGGCAAGGAGTTGCTGGCGGATCGTGCGCGTATGCTGGAGAAGGAGATCGCGGGGGTACGGGAGAAGATTTCTACCGCGACCAACGAGACGGCTGAGGTGGATCGCAAACTGGCTGAGGCGCGCGCGCAGAATGATCAGCTCGATGGCGTGTCGGCCCGTATGCGCGCCGCCGTCGTCGCGCTGGAAACGCGTCTCCCGCCGCTGCTGGGGCGCACGCCTGACCCGGTGCGCGAGCGCCTGAAGCCGCTGGTACAGCGTCTGCCCCAGAATTCGGCCGATACCAAGATCAGCCTGCCGGAACGCTTTCAGAGTGTCATCGGCATTCTGAACGAGATTGGCAAGGCCAATGGCGAGATCACCGTCTCCACCGAAATCCGCACTATGGCCGATGGCCGCCCTACGCAGATCAAGGCGCTCTATATCGGTCTGGCACAGGCTTATTACGTGAGCGAAAAGGGCGATGCCGGCACCGGGCGGCCAGGCGCCAACGGCTGGGATTGGCAGCCTGCCAACCAGCTCGCCGCGCAAATCACCGATGCCATGCAGACCCTGCAGAGTAAGGCCGCGCCGCACTTTGTGCCGCTGCCAGTGAAGCTGCCGTAGGGGGCAGACGGGAGACGGTGAGACGGTAGGACGGTGGGACGGTGGGACGGTGGGACGGTGGCAGGTGGATGCGAAGGTAGGGCGGGGCCGCCGGACCCGCCGCGCGACAGGAATGGCAGACGGTGAGACGGAAGACGGCAGGCGGTTAGCAGTGAACAGTCAATTTGGAGCTCAGGAACTCATGAAAAACGGACAATTGATCCTGTTATCCTGAGTTCCAGCTTGGGTAAGGGCGAAAAACATGAAATACGCATCCGAAACGATGGTTGTTGTGTTGGCCGGGTTTATATCGGCGGGGCCGGCTATGGCGCAGAGTACGGCGCCCGTGTCGATGGAGATCGCGGCCAGTGCCGTGCGGCAGGATCTCGAAACGGCCACCAAGGAATTGACGTCCTTGCGCGAAAGCATTGGCAGCGAGAAGATGCCGATGACTCGCGAGCTTTCGCGGCTCGAGGATCAGCTCATCGAGGCCCGTCGTGAGTACGACAAGTCCCGGCGGGCCGTGGATGCGCGCAGCCTGGAGCTGAACAACCTTAAGGCGGATGCCAAGCTGCGGCAGGACGAAGTGACGTACGTCGGCAGCTTGCTCGACGAGTATGCCCGTACCTTCGAGGGTCGCATCCACGCCAGCGAGATTGAGCGCTACAAACCGGCCATTGAAAGCGCTTTGCAGGCGCCGCAAAACAAGGATCTCAACCCGGCGCAGAAGTTTGACTGCCAACTGGCCATGGCGTCGGCATCCTTTCAGCGCCTGGAAGAACTGATCGGCGGCACGCGCTTCGCTGGTTCGGCGGTGGATCCGCAGGGCATCGTTGAAGACGGTAAGTTTGCGCTGATCGGTCCGGTGGCATTATTTTCCACGTTGAACGGGCAAACCGCCGGCCTGGCTTTGCCGCAGGCCGGTTCGAGCAAACCGGCCGTGCATCTGCTGCCGGAGAAGGAGGCCGGTATCAGTATGGCCGGTATTGTGCTAACCGGTCAGGGGATGCTGCAGTTCGATCCGACCATGGGCGGCGCGCTCAAGGAGCTGATCGCCAAAGGCAACCTATGGGGGTACTTCAAGCGCGGTGGTCCGATCATGTGGCCGCTGCTGGCGCTGGCGATCCTGGCGCTGACTGTGCTCATCGAGCGGCTGGTCTTCCTAGCCATCGAGAAGAAACGTCGTAATCGCGATGCGGTGGCTGAGATCATGCTGGCGTTGGAGCAAAGCGATCCGGAAAAGGCCATTAAAGCCGGCTTGGACTCCAAGGACTTTGTGGCGCGCTGCCTCTCCTACGCCCTGCACCATCGCGAGAAGTCGCTTTCGGACGCGCTGATGCGCTCTTCGGCCCAGGAGATGGTGCGTTTTACGCGTGGCATTGCGCTGCTCGACACGGTCGTCACCATGGCCCCGCTGCTGGGTCTGCTCGGCACGGTCACGGGCATGATCTCGGCTTTCGGCATGTTGGGCGGCTCGGAGCTGGGGGCGCCAACGGCCATTACCGGCGGTATTGCTGAGGCGCTGATTGCCACGACCTTTGGTCTGGGTATTGCTGTGACGGCGTTGATCCCGTTGAACTTCCTGCACGCGCGTTGCGAAGGCGCACGCCATGAAATGGAGGACGCCATGAGCCACCTTGAGTTGCTGATGCGTCCGCTGCTGGAAAAGCAGAACAAGTGCTACCGGCTGGCAGTGGAAAAAGAGCAGGGGGCTAATCATGCAAGTTAAAGCGTACAACTTCAAGCGGGCGCGTATCGAAATCGTGCCGCTGATTGACGTGATCTTCTTCTTGCTGGCGACCTTTGTGATGGTCTCGCTCTCTATGACCAAGAACCAGGGCGTGCAGGTGCAGTTGCCCAGCGCCAGCACGGCCGAGAAGATCGAGGACCGCGACAAGGCTGCTACGCTCACCGTGCGCCAGAACGGCGAAATCTTCTTCAACAAGGACAAGGTCACCATGGCGCAACTGCCGTTCAAATTGCAGACCTACAAGGCCGCCTCCAAGGACCCCAAGGTGGTGGTGAGCGCCGAGGCCAACGCCAACTTCCGCAATATCGTAGCCGTGCTGGACGAAGCCCGCAAGAACGGCATCCTTAAGGTCGGCATTTCGACCGAGAAAAAATGAAAAAGATTCAGATAGCGGCTTTTTTGCTCGCCGTGGCGTTCATGGGCGGCATTATGCTGTTCGGTGGACTGCTCTTCATGCCCATGCACGGCGGCCGGCAGACACTGGAGGACGTTGCTATCGAGGAGCAGGTCAAGCCCGAGGATAAGCAGGAGCAGAAGAAGGAGTTGGCCGAGGAGAAGAAGGCTGCGCCCGAGGCACCGCCGGAGTTGAAGGAGAGCGCCGAGGCGCCGCCGCTGGGACTCGATGCGCTCTCCGACGCGCTGAACCCGGGCGGGGGTGAAGGCGGTGACAGCTTCTTCTCCCGCGGTGCGGCCACGCTGGGCGCGCGCGCGGCGATCGAGGCCAGCGCCATTGCGGCGGCCGGCTCGGAACAGGTTTTTTCACTTTCGGATCTTGACCAGGCGCCGCGCGTGGTCTTTCAGCCCGCGCCGGAGTACCCGGCCGCGCTGCGCAAGCAGAAGCTGGACGGCACGGTGCATGTGTTGTTCCTGGTGGACAAGGCTGGGCGCGTGGAAGGCCCGGTTGCGCAAAAGACCACCCACCCCGCCTTTGAGCAGCCGGCGCTGCAGGCGGTGAAACGCTGGCGGTTTGAGCCAGGCAAACGTAATGGCGAGTCGGTACCGTTCCGGATGCGCGTGCCAATTACATTCAAAAGCAGGTAAGCACATGGACAACAAACAAACGAATTTGGCAAAATCGATGCAGGTACGCATGGGCGCCGCTGCCAGCGAGATCGCAACACGTCCAGCCATTGGCATGCTGGCGCGCGGCGGGTCCGGCGGCCCCGCCCTACCTGACCAAAGCGTGCGGTTTCCGGTAGGGC
>CAIOST010000368.1 GCA_903861045.1 uncultured bacterium
ACGGGTCTGTGAGGGGGCTGGGGCGCAAGCCCCAGCCCTACTCGGAAAAAAACCGCTTTCTTTTGTGTCTTTTGTGCTTTTTGTGGCTAGATTCCGCCCGGCGGGGAGTCCACAGAACCAGGTCTTCAGGAAAAGACCATGTTCCGGCAGTCGCTTACTCCCGGCCGAATTTGCGGGCGAGTTCGCGGTTGGGCGTGAGGAGCATGGTGGGGCGGCCGCGCGGGCAGGTGTACGGCATGCGGCAGCGCGCCAGGGCATTGACCAGTTCGGTCATTTCTCGCGGAGCCAGTGCACTGGCGCGGCCGTTCACGGCGGCGCGGCAGGCGGCGCGAGCCACCGCTTCTTCCCGCCATTTTTCCGAACCGCGTCGTGCGCCGGCGGTCTCCAGATCGTGCGCGATATCCAGTAGTAGTTCGCGGCAGGGGGCGGCTTGCACCTCCGTGGGGAGGGCGTCCACCACGAAGTGATCGTGTCCAAAGTCGTCCACGCCGAACCCCATGGTTTGCAGCAGCGCCAGATGGCGCCGTAAGCGCGTGGCATCTTCCGGCGGCAGTTGCACGGTTTCGGGCAGGAGCAGGCGTTGGGAAGAGATCGCGCCGTCCTTGACGGATTCCATCAGGCGCTCGTATAGCACGCGTTCATGCGCGGCCCGCGGATCCAGGACGACATAGCCGGCGTCGGTCTCCAGCAGCACGTAGAGATCGTGGATCTGGCCCAGTACGCGGCTCCAATGCCAAGGCGCGCCGTCGTCGGCCGGTGTGATCGGGGCGTCGGTCGGTGTTGTGGCGGACGCGGCCGGTGTGGCGGTTGCCGGGGCCGTGGTCGTCACGTCGGCGTACGGGAGGTGCGTGGCTGGTAGGGTGGTAGCGCGGTCGTCCGGATCCGGCCGGTCTTCGGTTGGCGTGGCTGGTTCCCATGGTAGCGTTTGCATGGGGTTTTCGCGCGGTGCGGCACCCTGTGGCCGCGGTGGCACCAAGGGGGGTACCACGAGTGGGCAGATCGGCGTGGCTACGGCGGCCGTGCGCCCGGGCTCGCCGCCGGCCGTGCGGCGCGGGGTATGCCCGAGGACCTGACTCACGGCGGTAATCATGGCTTCCCGCACGTCGGCCGGCCGGCGGAAACGCACCTCTTTCTTGGTCGGGTGCACGTTGACATCGACCAGCTCGGGGTCGAGATCCAGAAAGAGTAGCACCACGGGCTTGCGCTCGGCCTCCAGCGGTGGATAGGCCTCACGCAGGGCATAGGGGATCACCGCGGCCGAGGCCGGGCGACGGTTGATGAAGATATACTGCTCCGCGCGGTCGGCCCGCGTCAGGGTGGGGAGCCCGACATAGCCGTGTACGCGCACGCCGTTCCAGGTGCGGTCTAGCGGCCGCAGGGCCGCGAGGAAGTCGGCGCCGAAGAGATCGCGCACGCGATCTTCCAGTGTGGAGTGGGCGGGGAGGCGATAGACTTCCCGGCCGTCCACTTTCAGCAGCAGGCCGGTCTCCGGATGGGCCAGGGCGTGCAGCAGGAAAACGGTGCGGATGTGGGCCTGCTCCGTCTCGTAGGCGCGCATGAACTTACGGCGTGCCGGGACGTTAAAGAAGAGATCCCGCACCGCCACGGTGGTGCCGGGCGGCACGCCGGCGTCTTTGACATCCTGCAGGCGGCCACCAATGATGGTCAGCTCGGTGCCCACAGTCTCGCCGCGGCGGCAACTGGTCAAGGAGAAGCGCGACACCGAGGCGATGGAGGGGAGCGCTTCCCCGCGGAATCCCAGCGTGGCGATGCGCTCAATGTCATCCACGTCGCGGATCTTGCTGGTGGCCTGGCGTTCGATGCTGAGCAGGGCGTCGTCGCGGTTCATGCCGCAGCCATCGTCGCGCACCTCAATCAGCTTACGCCCGCCGGCGGTGACAAAGACCTCGACGTGCGTGGCACCCGCGTCGATGGCGTTCTCGATCAATTCCTTCACCGCCGAGGCCGGGCGTTCGACCACTTCGCCGGCGGCAATCTGGTTTGCCACCTGGACCGGGAGCAGGCGGATATGAGTGTCAGCGGACATGCAGCTATTCAAGCATATCCCCCCGGCCGGCGCAACGGCCGGTTTGGCGGCTTGTCCGGCTCGGCGGGAGCCTCGCTCACCCCGTGCGGCGATTACACAAAGACGCGAGGCCAGCAAGGCGTGGTTCGCCGGGGTTAGCGCCCTGCGCGTGCCGCCCCCGCGGGCTTGACCTGCCCTTTACACACAAATATCGCTGGACAAATGAGGGCCGAGCAGACTGTGAAATTTTGGCCTAAACGAACCGCAAATCACCAAATTTCAAGGTCAGAATCATAAAGGGCGCGTGGAACGTCGAAAGACGAACTTCATG
>CAIOST010000369.1 GCA_903861045.1 uncultured bacterium
ACGGGTCTGTGAGGGGGCTGGGGCGCAAGCCCCAGCCCTACTCGGAAAAAAACCGCTTTCTTTTGTGTCTTTTGTGCTTTTTGTGGCTAGATTCCGCCCGGCGGGGAGTCCACAGAACCAGGTCTTCAGGAAAAGACCATGGCCCCTTGCCTGCGCGGCAAGAACCGGCATTTCTGCCGGTGGACCGCGGCTTTACCGCCCGCCCCATATCCCGTATTGTGCCGGTCCGGTAGGTCGCACCAAAAGCAGCGAAAGGCTTTGCCATGAAGACCATCGGTTTTGATAACGAGAAGTATTTGCGGGAGCAGACGGCGGAGATCGGCCGTCGCGTGCAGCAGTTCGGTAATAAGCTCTATCTGGAGTTTGGCGGCAAGCTGGTACATGATTTTCACGCCGCGCGCGTGTTGCCGGGCTACGACCCGAATGTGAAGTTGCGTCTGCTGCAGGAGCTGCGTGACCAGGCCGAGATGGTGATTTGCATCTATGCCGGGGATATTGAACGCAAGAAGATGCGCGCGGACTTTGGCATCTCGTACGATGCCGATGCCATGAAGCTGATTGATGAGTTACGCGACCGCGGCCTCTGCGTGCGCGCCGTGGTGATTACCCGCTACGATGGGCAGCCTACGGCCAAGCAGTTCCGTACGAAGCTGGAACGACGCGGGGTGGCGGTGTATTGCCATCGCGCCACACGGGGTTACCCCACGGATATCGCCACCATTGTCAGCGAGGAAGGGTATGGCGCCAATCCCTATGTGCCCACGGAGCGACCGCTGGTGATCGTCACCGGCCCCGGTCCGGGGAGCGGCAAGCTAGCCACCTGCCTCACGCAGCTCTACCACGACGGCCAGGCTGGCCGCGCCGCCGGCTACGCCAAGTTCGAGACCTTCCCCATTTGGAACCTGCCGCTCAAGCACCCGGTAAACATCGCTTACGAGGCCGCCACCGCCGACCTGCACGATATCAACATGATCGATCCGTTTCACCTGGAAGCTTATAATCAGGCAACGGTGAATTATAACCGGGATATCGAGACGTTCCCCCTGCTGCGTGCCATCTGGGAGAGCATTACGCATCAGGCCTGCCCGTACCGCTCGCCCACGGATATGGGGGTTAATCGCGTCGGCTTCGGCATCATGGACGACGGTGTGGTGCGGGCGGCCGCGCGGCAGGAGGTAATCAGACGCTACTTCCGCCACGCCTGCGAGTACGCCATGGGGGGCACGGAACGCGAGACCGTGGCGCGGGAAGAGCTGCTGCTGAATGAGTCGGGGCTGACACCGGAAGACCGTAGCGTGGTGCGACCGGCCCGAAAGGCGGCGGAAGCGGCGTTGGCCAGCGGGGCAGCCGAGTGCAAGCGTGCGTTCTGTGGTGCCGCCATCGAGCTGGCCGACGGCCGGATCGTGACCGGCAAAAACTCCGATCTGATGCACGCCGCAGCCAGTGTGGTGCTTAACGCCATCAAGCTGCTGGCCGGCGTGCCCGACAACATCCACCTGCTCTCCCCCGATGTGATCCGCGCCATCGCGCGCCTGAAGCACGACATCCTGCAGGGGCGCAACCCCAGCCTCAACCTCGACGAGGCCCTGATTGCCCTCGCCATCAGTTCGGCAGGCAATCCGACGGCCCACGCGGCCATGGAACATCTGCGCGACCTGCGCGAATGCGAAATGCACCTGACCCATCTCGTCACGCCGGGCGATGAGGCCGGCCTGCGTCGGGTAGGCATCCGCCACACCTCTGATCCGCAGTTTGCCTCGGCGGACCTGTTCATGCATACCTGATAGGGGCGAATCTGGTTTACTACGTGGCGCCCAGCGCTACAATATCCCCCCATGCAAGCAGCGGAACTACGCTATACGCCGGATCATTACTGGGTCGCGTGGGAAGGGGACTGGGTGGTGGTCGGGATTACCCGGCAGGCGCAGCAGGCCCTGGGTGACATCACGTATGTAGAACTGCCGCTCGTGGGGCGGAAGGTGCGCCCGCAGGAGATCGTGGGTGTCATTGAATCGATCAAGACGGCCAGCGAGATGACCGCGCCGGTCGCCGGCCTGGTTGTGGCGGTCAATACGTCCCTCGCCACTACGCCGGAATTGATCAACCAGGATCCGCAGGGGCGCGGTTGGCTGTATAAGCTGGCGTCGGTGTCCGCCGCGGATTGGGCGCGCTTGCTGACGCGCGCCGCGTACGAAGCGAGCAACCGATAATCGCCCGAACCCTGATCTGAGACACCTTTTGGTTTCTCATTGCTGAAACCATCGGAATGGCCGGAATTCCGGCCATTCCGCGGCCCAACTGAACCCTGAACCCTCCGCTTGCAAAACCAGAGGTTTTGCAAGCGCCTCTACTGGGTAATCTCTTTCACGGCCGGCTCCAAGGCGGCGAGTTGCTGGCGCCAGGCCTGCACTTGCGCGTCGCTGGCCGCGAGGTCGGGTGGCACCGCATTGGGATGGGCCGCTTTCCATTGGTTGTACTGGCCTTTCGCCTCCTGTAGCTTCAGCTCCAATTGCTTGCCTTCCGTGATCATGCCGCGCAGGGTGTCAATATAACGCATCCGGTCGGTGCCGGCGGCCTTGTCGCGCTGGGCCGTCAGCCTGATCTGACGATCCCCAAAGGCGTTGTATTGCTGCACGGCCTCGCCATAGGCCGCCGCGTAGGGGTTCGGATGAGCGCTGATGGCCTGTTTCTTTAGATCATTGAGGCGCTGCTCCAGTTGCCCTTTGAGCTGGTAATACTGTTTCAGGGTGGCCAGGGAGTTGGCTGGAACCTCGCTACGCGCCACCTGGAAACGCACGAGATCCGCATTGGCCACGAGATAGGGGCCGGCCATGGTGCCGCTGCGTTCCACCTGCCCCAGGGACATCTCGACCCCCTTTTCCGTGCTGCGGCCGTCATCAATGTCCATCACGGTGCCGCCGGCCAAGTGGCCGCGCAGTTCACCGGAGAGCGAATAGTAGGCGGCGCTGGTGATGGTCAGCCCCCAGCCCTTGCTGCCGGGGGCTGATGGCGGCAGGGTGATGCTGGGGACCGTCGGCGCGGCCGGTGGCGGGGCGTCGACGGGTTGCGTGGCCGTGGCGGGGGGCGGCTCGGTGCCGAGGGTGTCGTCGGTGGCCGGTGTGCTTTCCGCCTTCGGTGTGGTGGCGGACGCCGTGGCCGCTGTGCTCTCCGGCTGGCGTGTCAACAGGGACCGGATGGGGGGCTCGGACGTCGCGGGGGCCGGCTGGCCTTTGGGCGCCGTGGCACCGGGGGGGGCGGGGGGGATCGGCCAGCCGATGGCGCGCCAAAGCGGTTGAATCCCGTAATATACGCCCAGTGTGCCCGCGATCAGCACAACCAGAAAAGCGAACAAAAATTTCATAAACGATGAGCCTACCAGAATCTTTCGGTAGCGCCAAGTGCGTTGACAACCCGTCCGCCGCATGGTATCCATAACGCCTGCCAGTGGCCGGGGTGTTCTTCCGTGGGAAGGGCTGAGATTACACCCGTACGACCTGATCCGGATCATGCCGGCGAAGGGAGCTGATGAAGGGAACGCGCCCGGCCTGGGGAGCGTTCCCTTTTGTGTTTTTAGGATTCCCAGCAGGAGGCGGCCATGCAACTGATTGTTAACGGTGAACCTTGTCAAACCCAAGCGGTGTTTGTGTTGGACCTGATCCTGGAGCGTGGGCTGGTGCCGGAGCGCGTGGCCGTGGTCCATAATGATGCCATCGTCCCCGCCACGGCGCGCGCCCAAACGCGTCTGGTGGAGGGGGACCGGGTGGAGTTGCTGGCTTTTGCCGCCGGTGGTTGAGTCAGAGGAGGATCTATGCTAAACGATATCGACAATCACGATGCGCTGGTGCTGGGGGGGCAAGCCTTTGCCTCGCGTCTGTTGCTGGGCACCGGCAAGTTTGCCGACGCGTCGGTGATGATGCGCGCCGTGCAGGCTGCGGGCACGCAACTGGTGACCGTGGCGCTTCGGCGCTGCGATCGCGACCGCCCGCATGACGCGTTGCTGGAACCGCTGCTGTCACGCAAAGATCTGGTGCTGATGCCGAACACCTCGGGGGCCCGCACAGCCGCCGAAGCGGTACGCGCCGCCTACATTGCCCGCGATTTGTGCGGCAGCCGTTTCGTCAAGGTCGAGATCCACCCGAATCCGCATCACTTGATGCCGGATGCCATCGAGACCTACGAAGCGGCGCGGCAGTTGGCACGCGATGGCTTTGTGGTAATGCCCTACATGCCGGCCGATCCGGTGCTGGCCAAGCGGTTGGAGGAGGTCGGCTGTGCGTCGGTTATGCCGCTGGGCTCCGCCATCGGCAGCGGCCAGGGGCTGGCCACGGCGGAACTGTTGCGCCTGATCATCCGCGATGCGCGCATCCCGGTGATCGTGGATGCGGGGCTGCGCTCGCCGGCCCAGGCCGCGGCCGCACTCGAGCTGGGGTGTGCCGCCGTGCTGGTGAATACCGCCATCGCCGTGGCCGGTGATCCGCCGGCCATGGCCGAGGCCTTTGCGCAGGCCGTCCAGGCGGGGCGCAAGGCCTTCCGGGCCGGTATCATGACCACGGGCGAGGCCAGCGCCACCAGCCCATTAACAGCTTTTCTGCGCCACGAGGGGTGAGGCGACCGCCCCGCTTGAGACACTTTATGCCGGATCATCAGGACATAGCCGACCGCCCCACTGCCACCGCCGCCGTGGCGACGGAGACCTGGACACGCCCGGCACCGGGGGAGGCGCAGTTCCTAGCCCTGTTGCGCGCCGATCCCGCCCGCGAACTGGAAAATATGGCGCGCCGTGCCCAGCAACTTACCCGGCAGCATTTCGGCCGCGCTATCACGCTCTACGCGCCGCTCTATTTGGCCAACTTCTGTTCCGGTGGCTGCGCCTATTGCGGCTTTGCCGCGGATCGGCCGCACCCGCGCCGCCGCCTTGAGCCGGCTGAGGTCACCGCTGAGTTGGCCGCCATGAAGGCGATGGGGTTCGAACAAGTGCTGCTGCTCACCGGCGAACGCACGCCGCAAGCGGATTTTGACTATTTGCTGGCGAATGTGCGCGCCGCCGCCCGCGTGATGCACGAGGTCACCGTGGAAGCCTTCCCCATGACGGTCGCCGAGTACCGGCAGCTCGCCGCGGCCGGTTGCACGGGCGTGACGCTCTATCAGGAGACGTATGACCCGGTGTCGTATGCCCAGTGGCATCGCTGGGGGCCGAAGCGCGACTACGCCGCCCGGCTGGAGGCGCCCGCCCGCGCGCTCGAGGCTGGCATACGGACCATCGGGCTGGGGGCCCTGCTGGGGCTGGCCGATCCGATCAGCGAGGCCGTGGCGCTCTACCGGCATGTGTGTGCGCTGCAGAAACACTATTGGCGCTCCGGGGTCTCCGTCTCTTTCCCGCGCTTGCGGCCGGAAGCCGGTGGCTTTACGCCACCCGCACCGGTGAGTGACACGCAACTCGCGCAGATTATCTTGGCCTTCCGCATCTGCCTGCCGGACACCCCCTTGGTGCTCTCCACCCGCGAGTCGCCGGCGCTGCGCGACGGCCTGGCCGGGTTGGGAATTACCCGCATGAGTGTGGCCAGCCGGACCACGGTCGGCGGGTATAGTCAGGCCGCCGTGCATGCCACCGGCCAGTTTGCGGTCTCGGATGAGCGGGACATTGCCACGTTCTGCGCCATGTTGCGGCAGCAAGGGCTGGATCCGGTTTTTAAGAATTGGGACGCGGCGTATCGCGTGGCGGGGGAGGCGTAAGATGCCGGAGAAGTTTGGTCTATATCTGGTGCTGACCGAGCCGGTGGCGGGCTATGCGGCTTGTGCCGAGGCGGCGGTCGCGTGCGGCGTACGCTATTTGCAATTGCGCATGAAGGGCATCGCCCGCGCCGACGTGCGCACCACCGGGCGGCAAGTACGCGACATTACGCGGGGGACGGCCACGCGTTTCATCCTGAACGACGACGTGGATCTCGCACAGGAGCTGGAGGCCGATGGCGTGCATCTGGGGCAGGGCGATCTGTCGCTGACGGAGGCACGGCAGCGCTGGCCGGCGCCGGGGCGGCTGTTCGGCCTCTCCACCCACAACGCGCAGCAGGCCAGGGCCGCCGAGGCGCTGGCGCCGGATTACATTGGCGTAGGGCCGGTCTTCGCCACACCAACCAAGGCCATCCCTGATCCGGTGCTGGGCGTGGCGCGGATGGCGGAGATTATCCGCGCCTCGCCGCTGACCACGGTCGCCATTGGTGGCATTGACGCCAGCAACCTGCCGCACCTGTTGGCGCTGGGGGTCGTCAATTTTGCCGTGGTGCGCGCGGTGAACCACGCCACCGATCCGGCCGCGGCCATCCGCACGCTGCAGCAGCTCGCGGCGGTACCGTAGCGCCGGCACGGCCGCACCTCGCGCTATGCTTCTGTCTTCGCGCTTTTGCGCCTGCCCTGAACTTTCCGCTCCGGCGGCACAAGGCCTACCCTTTAGCCACAAATATCGCTGGACAAATGGGGGCCACATAGACCGTGCAATTTTGGCCTAAACAAACTGCAGATTGCCGAATTTCGAGGTCCGAATCATAAACCTAGAACCGAAAGTGGAGCAGCTCTTTGACGTCACTACGCAGGTGCCCGCCCGCGGCGGGCGGGTGCCTGATTCGTTACGGTGATTCTAACGCCAAGGCGCCAAGGCGCAAGGGCGCGAAGGTGGGAAGGTGTTAGGTGGGTGGTGGTAGCTGTGGACCCGCCGCCCCCGGCGGCCTTGTGCCGCCGGAGCGAAG
>CAIOST010000370.1 GCA_903861045.1 uncultured bacterium
ATCGGAGCCCCCCCCCCCCCCATCAGATGCGTAAAGTATGCTGTCGAAGATAGATAACTTGTCGTTGGCCAGACATGGGGCATGCCCAACGGTTCGCGCTCCGCATTCGCCGAGAGAACCGACGTCCAGATACCGCGCCCCCTGTTCTTCCCCGCTGAGGCCTTTGCCTGCGCTATCGCGGCGGAGATCGCCGGGAACAGCGCGGCCGCCAGAATGGCGATAATCATGATCACGACCAGCATCTCAATCAGTGTGAACCCTTTTTTGCGCTGCATCATGTGCCGACTCCTAGTACCTAGTTAGAACTCGTTGCGTATCTTACGCCGCGTGCTCACGCTTGTGAATCACTACACACCGTAGCACCGGTTGCTAATTTGCCATGCTGACAGGTAGCGGTGCAACAGTTTTTTAGTCTTTTCGCTCGTTTATCTTCCGAGGTGTCCCAAGTCCTGATGGACGCCCCGTCATGGGGGCCGCAGGCTCCCGGCAAAACAGGCGGTGGTTCAGCCACCGCCTGTCCAGTAATACCCGTCCTGCGACCGGATTATTTCAGCAACTTTTTGGCCAGATCCGCGGCCGAGGCGGCATCAGCCGCATAGCCATGCGCACCGATCTCATCGCAGAACGCCTGGGTCACGGGGGCGCCGCCAACCATAACCTTCGTGGTCAGGCCGGCCGCCTTCACGGCTTCCACGACGAGCTTCATGTTGGTCATCGTGGTGGTCAACAGCGCGGAAACGCCAATAACCTGGGCCTGATTATCCTTGGCCAACTGGACGAACTTCTCGGGTGCCACGTCAATACCGGCGTCCACCACCTTCAGGCCGGCGCCTTCGAGCATCATGCCGACCAAATTCTTGCCGATATCATGCAGATCGCCCTTGACCGTGCCGATGACGGCCGTGGCCAGCGGCTGCACGCCGGCGGCGACGAGTTTGGGCTTGAGGATTTCCATGCCCGCCTTCATGGCGCGCGCGGCAATCAGCACTTCCGGGACATACACTTCGTTCTTCTTGAACTTATCCCCGATAATGCCCATACCCTGCAGCAAACCGTCATTCAATATCTTGACCGCCGGCACGCCTTCCTGCAGCGCCTGGTCTACCAGTAGCTTTACTTCGGCCGCACGACCCTTCATCAACGCCTGACAAATGCTTTCCGTTGTCTGCATGTTATGCAATCTCCTATTTGTTCACGCCTGAACATCCGCCAGTAGTGGCGGTTGGGACATATAATGACGAAACCGAATCACCCTGCCAAGCCTTTTTGGTATCCTTTTGCAAGTTGAGCGCTCGTCGACAACAATCCCAGCCGAATATTGCCGCCACACCCGGCCTGGCGAGGGGCGGGGTGCAACACAAGTTTTCGTGATTGCACTGACCAGCCGCCGCCTGCTATAGTTTCTCCTGATCAATGGCGAAAGTAGCTCAGTTGGTAGAGCGTCAGATTGTGGTTCTGATGGTCGCGGGTTCGAGCCCCGTCTTTCGCCCCATATCTTACCCTGCGGCAGCCGCCGCCTACGGCTTCTGCTTAGCGAGCGCTACCGCTAGTTTTTCGAACTCCTCGCGCTCGTAGCTAGTCAACTCCGTCAGGTTATGGCGCACCTGCTTGATACTGTCACGGGCACGATCCCCATCACCTTTCAAATACCACAACTTGGCCATGGACACCTGCAGGCGCACGTCGTTCGGGTTGCGGTGTACGGCTTCCTGCATGGCCACCTCGGCTTCGGCCAGTCGCTGCTGTTCCATCAGGATCGCGCCCAGCGTTTCCCAGGCCACATACAAGTTGGGCGCCTTTTCCGTAGCCTGGCGCGCAAACTTCTCCGCCTCCAGCAGCTTATGGCCACGTCGCAGCACCTCCGCCAGGTCGTTCAGTGCCGCTGGCAGCGGCTCCCCCTCCACGCTCCGTCGTAAAAAATCTTCGGCCTCACCATACGCCCCCCCTTGCAACCGCAGGGATCCGATCACATAGTTGGCCAGCGCATGTCGCCGGTTACGGCGCAACACCTCAATCGCATGCCGTTCCGCCATGTCCTTGTCGGCCAAGCCGATATCGAGCTGCAGGATGACATCACTCAACTTCGTCACATCCGGCCGCAGCATGCTGGCGCTGATAAAGGCTTCCCGGGCCACGCGGTGATACTTCTTCCCGCGCGCCATGGCCAGTTGGGCTTTCACAATCTGGCTAAAATACTGGTTCGGCGAACCGGCGATCTTATCCATCTGTGCCAGCGTCTGCTCCACCTCCCGGAAATAGGAAACCGGATCGCGCCCGAAGGCTCGCTCCAGGGCGGCCTGCTGGAGCTGCACCACGGCCAGCATCCCCCACGCCTGCAGGTTGTTCGGCTGCAAATCCGCTGTTTCCTGCAACTGCATGCGCGCCTGCGAAAAGGCGACCGTGGCCGCCGTGCGATTGGTGGTTGCGAGCGCCGACTCGCCGGCAGCCAAATGAATGGCCGCCCACTCGACACCCAACTGGTTTTGCGCCACGCCGGTCTTCTGCAACCGGATCAGCCACAACTTGGCCTTCTCCAGCGCGCCATCCCGCACGGCCAAGCGCGCCATGGCACGCATCGCCTGGTGATTCTCCGGATCCTTCGCCAGGATCCCCTCATAAACTTCCGCGCTCTTGCCACGTTCCTCCTGCAACAGGTAGATTGCCGCCATGGAATGTTCCAAAGCGATCTGGCTAGTCTGCGGCAGCAGATCGCTGGTCTGCGGCAGCAGATCGCTGGCCTTGCGGATCCCGGCCAGTCCGGCACCCGGCTGGCCGGAGAGCGCCCACTGCCACCCCAGTCGCGCAAACAGCTCCGGCGATCGAATATAGCCAAAATAGCGCGACAGGGCATACAGGGCATACTGCCGCTTCTCGCGTGCCAGGAAATCCTTCAACTCCTGCTCGGCCGCTGCCTGTCGCGCCGTATCGCCGCTGCGGCGCGCCCGTTCAAACCGGTTGAAAAGCACGCTGACATTATCCGGGTCGAGCTGCCGCACCCGTTGGTAAACCGTATCGGCCTCGTTCGTCCGGCCCAACTCCTCCATGATGACCCCGAGATTGTTACCCACAAACCCCATCTGCCGGCGCAACAGGTTGTTGTAGTTAGCCATCGGATTGTCCGGCTTTGGCGTACGCGGCACCAGGGGTTCCAGTCGGCCCCAGAACGCCAGGTGGTCCGCCACCCACGCGCCGGCGTCCAATTTGGCTAGGTCGCGCGTACCGGCGAAAAAGAAGAGCTCCGGTACCGGCATAAAACCCGCACCGTACCACAGATCCGGCACGCTGCTGATGACGAGTTTCTGGCATACATCAGGATCGGAAGTGAGCCAGTCCTGCAGGAAGGGGAGAATGCCGAGATCCAAGGTGTGGAGCACCTGCGCCCGATTGGCCGGGAACATGTTCTCGGCCTCCAGGATCCGCGCCAACTGCCGCTGGTACACCTTGTCCGTGTCGCGCTGCAAGCAAAGCAGGTGCACCTTCTGATTGCGCACCCGAGCCAGCACGGCCAGATGGTGGTCAAGCAAACCATCCGTGACAATCCACGTACGGGCGCCCAACCGCGCCAGGATCTCCTGGGCACAAGCGTCAGCGCCGCGCCCGCGACGGCCATCCGCTTCCGTTCGATTCACCAGACACGTCACCGCCACCAGCACCACCAGCGGCCAGAGCAGGATGCGCCCCATCCACCGTCCGCACTGCATGGTCAGCCCCGAGATCTCCTGGTCATGCCGCATCGTAGCCACCGCCGCCAGCAGGTACCAATAGGCCGCCAAGTAGCCGGCCACCATCGCCAGCATGCCGTAGGTCAGCACGGGCAAGACCCCCTGCCCCGCCACCAGCCGCCAGGGCGACCAAGGCACATTGACCAGCACGCACCCCACGATGCCCGTCAGGATCACATGCAACAGATACAAGCTCCAAGAGCGCTCATTGTTCAGCGCACGGCGCGCCGCCAGCGCCGCCGCCAGCGCCGGCACGGCGCCCTGCAGCAGCAGCCAGAACCAGTTTAACCGCGGGATGGCACGCTTGATCTCGCTGAGCTGATCATGCCACATATAAATCAGCACATCCCGCCAATGGGTATACCCGCGCAGCGCCACATCCTCCACCTGAAAGAAATGCCGGGCCACCAGCACATAAACACCCAACCCCAACAGCAGCAGCACCCCGCACCCCAGCACGGTCAGCTTCGTCAGGCGCGCGTGTCGCCACAACGCCAGCAACACCGCCACCAGGGCCACCGGCGCCATCAGGATAAACTGCACGGACTCCACCGCGCCCGCGCCATATGCCAGCGCAAACAGAAAGACCAACACCAGCCACCCCGTGCGCACATACCACACCAGCAGGTAAAAGACCGCCAGCAGCAAGAGCAGATCAAAACTCTGCACCTGCAGCCGCGTCGCGGCCGACCAGCAGGGCACCGCAAAAGCCAGCGCCACCGCCGCGGTCAACCCCGCCAGCACCGCCGCCCGGTTCGCCTGACGCTCGCCAATGGTGTCATCATCCACGACCAGCCGGACCAGAAACGCCACCAACCGGTACAGCAGCATCACGGCCAGCGCGCCACAGACCGCACTGAACAGATTGAGCCGCACCGGTAGCGTAAGCCACGCTAGACCCGACAACCAGGAGACCAAGGGCGTCCAGAACGGATACGTCGGCGCCACCAAGGGCTCAATCCCCGTGCCAATGGTCATCAACTGGGCTGATTGCCCGGGATAAACCCCTGGCGACAGCGTCAGCCCATACACCCCCAAAGCCACCACGCCACAAACCGCCGCCAGCAATCGATCCAGAGCGTTCGTCTTGCGAAAATCCGTGTTAACACGATCCATATCTGCATCCATGATGGCTTCTCCCAACATACCTTTCCACCGCGCGCACGACTATACCGACTCCCTCGTAAGCGTCAACTCTTGGTCCAGCCAGGAAACGATCTTATCCAACTGCATGCCTAACCTCCGTTGTTTGCCCGCCATCCTACAGCAATTCCGCTACCACGGCATCGGCAACTTCACGGCCATGCGCCGTCAGCTGCCAGCCGCCCGCCGCCGTGCGCGCCATTACCCCTTGCTGTGCCAACCGCGCCAGCGTGGCCAACCATTCGTTCAGACGCGGCCGCGCGGCCGGATACCGGCATGCGAAGGCCACGGGGTCAACCCCCTCATGCAACCGTACGCCGAACACAAACCGCTCCACCGCATCCGCCGCCGGATCCAGCTCTTCCGCCTCGCGCGGTGGCGGCCGCCCCCCCTGCAGATCATGCTGATACGCGGTCAAATCGGCCTGATTCGTCCAGCGCTGCAACCCGGCGCGCGAGGATGCCGAAGGTCCGAGGCCCAGATAATCCTCCCCCCGCCAACAGGCCAGATTATGCTGACACTCACATCCCGGCCGGGCGTAGTTGGAGATCTCATACCGCACCAAGCCCGCCGCACCCAGCAGCTCCTCGGTCAGTGCCAGCGCCGCCAGCTGCGCCTCCTCATCCGGCATAGCCACATGCCCGGCGGCCACGCCCTGCGCCAACGGCGTCTGCGCCTCCATACTCAGGGCGTAGACCGAAAGGTGCGGCAGCTCCAGCGCCACCGCCGCCGCCAGCGTGGCCCGCCACGCCGCCAGCGAGACACCCGGCACAGCGGCAATGAGATCCAGGCCCATGTTGGCAAAACCAGCCGCACGCGCCATAGCCACGGCTTCGATCACCGCCTGCGCCGTATGCCGCCGCCCCAGGAAGCGCAAAACCTCATCATCCAGACTCTGCGCGCCGATGCTCACCCGGTTCACGCCCCACGCCCGCAAGGCCTGCAGCAGCGCAGGGGTCACGCTGGCCGGATTCAACTCCACGGTCCACTCCGCCACCGCCGCCAGCGACACCTGCGCGCGCAACCCGTCCACCAGCGCCTGCAGCCCCGGCACCCCCAGCATGGCCGGCGTGCCGCCGCCGAAATAGAGGGTACGCGGCGCGCCCCATGACGCCACGCCTGCCACCGCCGCCGTCACCTGCCACTCCTGTCCCGGCAGAGACGCGTACACCTGCCGCTGCGCCGTATCCGCCATACCGGAATAAAAGCCGCAATAGAGGCATTTACCATCGCAAAACGGCACATGCACATACAAATGCGCACCGGCTGGCGGCGTTGCGGCCAGCCTGCCATCTCCTAGGCCGCCCCCACCGGCCGGTTGCCGCACAACAGCTCTGTTATCAGCCCACATCGCGCCTCCAGAATCGCACACCCCACCCGCCACAGGCAATGGCAGACTCGCCCCCTCTGCCACCATACTACCCGCGGGCCACGGTGGCGGCCCAAACCCGCCAGGCCCCGGCGCGTTTGAGGTTGGCCGAAACCTCACTTATGGTGGCGCCGGTGGTCATCACATCGTCAATCACCAGCGCGGTGCGTCCTCGCACCCATGCCGGACTACGCACGGCAAAGGCCTGGCGTACATTCTGCCGCCGCTGGTTGGCATGCAAATGGGTCTGCGTAGGCGTGGCGCGCGTACGTGCCAGCACATCGGCCACGCACGGACGCTGCAAGCGCCGCGCCAAGGCGGCCGCCAGCAGCGCCGCCTGATTGTATCCGCGCTCCCGCTGCTTCTGTGTGTGTAGCGGCACCGGCACCACCATGTCCACCTCTGCGGCGGCAAAATGGGCCAGCACACAACCATGCAGCAGTTCCGCCAGATCGGCACAGAGCCAGGTGGCGCCGCCATACTTGAACTGATGCAGCATCTCGCGTAGCACACCCGCAAACCGCCCGGCCGAGCGCGCCCGGTCAAACGCGGGCGGATGCTCCTGACAGGCATGGCAATCGAAGGCGTGCGTCACACGCGCTTCGATCAGCAAGCCGCAGCGCTGACAAACAGCCGTGCCGCGCCATTCAATCGTGCGGAAGCACTCCCAACAAAGATGCCCCTGCGGACGATCCACCGTCCGCCCACACCCGGCACAATGCCGCGGAAATGCCAGATCCAGCACGGCGACCGCCGCCGCCGTCGCGTCCGCCAGCAGGGTTGTGACAACCGGCCTTTGCATGGACCCGCCCCTCTCCGGCCTGCGGCCAGAACGGCTCAGCCGCCCCACAAGGAAGCGGGATAGATGCCTTGCGCCACCAATTGCTGCACAGCGGCCGCAGAACGCGGCTGATCCTCGCGATACGTCACGCCGAACCACTGCCCCTCCGTGGGCAAAACACGCACATCGGCGCCCCCCTGCTGCACCAATTCATTTACCACGGACGGAATGTACCACTCGGCTTTTGTGCTGGTGCCATTCGCTTGTAGCCAGGCCGGAAACAGGCGCTCCAGCTCCAGCATCCAGGCCTGCGGAAACCCCCAAAGGTTCATCGAGACCATCTCCTGCCCGCTCAGTCGCACCGGCACGGCCGGCTGCTCCTGATTTTCGATGCCATCCGCCACCGGCAGAATCTTGGTCATCTCCTGCACCCCCTGCAACAGGCCGTCGGCGGCCACGCAGCAGATCCCCCGCGCGACCGAACCATGCTCTGAAAGGGTCTGTCGCAGCCGATAACCGACCATAGCGGCATGCAGGCACGGCTCGTTGGATGGCCGGCTTTCCTGCAGAAAAGCCGCCAAACGCACAAAAGCTTCGCGACCGTAGAAGTCGTCCGCGTTAATGGTGGCAAAAGGTGTCTGGATCACACCACGCGCCGCGCGGATGGCATGTGCGGTCCCCCATGGTTTGGTGCGCCCCGCGGGCAAGGCATAACCGGCGGGCAGGTCATCTAGCGCTTGAAAGGCGTACGCCACGGCCACGCGCCCCTCATACTTGCGCCCGATGCGGCTACGGAACTCAGCCTCGAAATCGCGGCGAATCACAAACACCACGCGATCAAAGCCGGCCTGCAAGGCATCGTACACCGCATAATCCATGAGGGTTTCGCCGGCCGGACCCACCGGCTCCACCTGCTTCAATCCGCCAAATCGGCTACCCATGCCCGCCGCCAGAATCAATAACGTAGGATTCATCTCGTCCCCCTTGCCAGCGCCCGCCCACAAACCATGCGGCACTATACGCCATCCCTTGCCCTGACACAACCCGGCCCCCCCATTACGATGCCACGGCAGCGGCGTTGTCCGCTGCCGCCACATCGGGCACACGCAGCCAGTGGGCCACGCACCCGGTCGCCAGCGCCACCACCGCCGCGCCCAGAAAGACCTGCGCATACCCGTAGCGCTCCCAGATCCACCCGCCCACCCAGGGGATGGACATGGAGACAACATGATTGATGCTGACCCCGAGCGACAGCGTAGGGGCAACATCCTCCTTGCGGACGGCAATTTTAGCGAGGTAGATGTCGCGCGCCATGCCGGTGCCGAAGAGAAGTTGATCGACCACAAAACATCCGTACAAAAGCCACAACGCCACCCCCCCGGCCCCCAGCCGCTCCGAAAACCCGTACCCCAAGCAGATAAGTAAGACTACCCCGGCATCCCACATCAGCACCCGCCGCTCGCCATACCGGTCAATCGCCCGCCCCAGCAGCGGCTGAAAGAGCACCCCCAGCGCCGACGCCACCATCCAGAGCTGAGCGAAGATGATCGCCGGTTGATGGAATATCTTGATCAAAACCCATGGACCGAAAGTAATAAAGAGCTGCTTGCGGGCACCAAAAAGGAAGGAGAGCACATAGTAGAACCCGTAGCGCCGGTTCCAGACCAGCCGAGTGCGCCTCAGATGCGCCCCGGGCATGCGCATCGCCAGCAGCACCCCCCCCGCCACCAACGATGCCACGCCGCCAACCAGAAAGATCGTCGTGTACCCCTTGCCGCCCTGACGCAGCAGCAGCCAGACCAGCCCGCAGCCGACCATGCTCGCCGCCACCGCCACCCCGCTGATCTGCCCCAACAGGCGACCGCGCGCCGTGCCCGTGGCTAAGTCCATGCCGATGGAGGAACGCACGGGCATGATCAGGTGCGCGCCGACGCTCCACGTCGTCATCGTCACCAGCATCAGCGTCCAAGAGCCGCCACTCGCGGCCAGCCCCAGCAGCCCGATCCCGGTTGCAAAGGCCGCCACCGCGGCCACACGCGTCTCTGACAAAAAGAACAGTGCCGCGACCATGAGTGCCGTCAGGAAACCGGGCAATTCCCGCGGACACTCCAACGCACCACGCGCCTCTGCCGTCAGCCCATAGACATCGCTGACAAAGTTATTGAACGTGGTCTCGAACATGCCGCTGGCCGCGCTCAGCAGCGCGAGCGCCACCATAAAGAGCGGCAGGTTGGGCCAGGTCGTGGACGCGGCTGCAACCGGGGTGACCGTTGGCTTGGATTGCGTCATGGATGAACCGGAAAGGGAACGGGGCGCTGCGTGAAACACGCCGCGCCCCGTCTGTTCATCAGCGGCTGCGCCGCACAGGCGTTACAGCGCCGCGGCCACGAGATCGCCGACTTCCGTCGTGCTGAATCCCATCTTGCCGGCCGCCTGACTCTTCATTTTCGGCGTAGTGGCCCAGATGGCCTTCTCGACGGCCGCCGCGGCCGTACGCTCGCCGAGCGTGTCGAGCATCATGCCGGCCGCGCCGATGGCCGCGATCGGATTGATCACATTGAGCCCCGTGTACTTGGGCGCGGAGCCCCCCATGGGTTCGAACATGGAGATCCCGCTGGGGTTGATATTGCCGCCAGCCGCCACGCCCAGGCCGCCCTGGATCATGGCGCCCAAGTCGGTGATGATGTCGCCAAACAAGTTTTCGGTGACCACCACGTCAAACCATTCAGGGTTCTTGACGAACCACATATTGGCCGCGTCCACGTGATTGTAGTCGCGCTTGAGCTCGGGGAACTCGCGGGCGCCCATCTCCTCGAACGCACGGAACCACAGATCACCGCAATGGGTCAGCACATTGCGCTTATGGACCAGCGTGATCGGCTTGGCCGCATACTTGGCGTTGGTGGCATTACGCCGGCGCTTGAGTTCGAAAGAGTAGCGCAGGCAGCGATCCACCGTGCGGCGGTCGTACACCATCAACTGGGAGGCGATCTCCTCGGTGGTGCCCACGCGCGTGGCGCCGCCCATGCCCGTATAGATCCCGCCGCTGTTCTCGCGGATCACCACAAAGTCGATCTCGTCCGGACCCTTCCCCTTGAGCGGCGTCTCCACGCCCGGGAAGAGACGCACGGGGCGCAGGTTGATGTACTGATCCAGCGCGAAACGCATCTTCAAAAGAATTCCCAGCTCCAAGATGCCAGGCTTCACATCCGGGTGGCCGATCGCACCGAGGAAGATGGATTGGTACTTCTTCATCTCCTCCACCGCGGAGTCCGGCAGCGTCTCGCCGGTGCGCAGGTAGCGCTCCGCGCCGAAATCGTACGATTCAAACTGGAGTTTGAAACCAAACTTGGCGGCCGCCGCTTGCAGGACTTTCACGCCCTCGCGAGCAACCTCGGGCCCGGTGCCGTCGCCGCCGATCAACGCAATGTTGTAATTTTTAGACATGGGTTTTCCTTTCCAAGGGGCAAAAAGATACGGCAAGCGGCAGGCCGGCGCAAGAACGGTTTGCAGCCTGCCACGAAAATTGCCAAGACGTCCTTGCGTCCACCGACACAGGCCGTGTATGCTCTCAGCTTGTGTCCGGCGGGTTGCGGACGGACGGGAGACCGCGCCCGGGGCTCGGTTTTAGGACGGATAGCCATGGCCATTGTCGTCAATCATGAGGAGCGCAGAAAGGAAATCCTGCGCAAATCCCTGCGTCTGTTTGCAGAATCCAGTTATGGCGAGGTCACCTTCCAGAGTATCGCGACCCGCTGCGGCCTGGCACGCACCGCGCTCTACAAGTATTTCCACCACAAACGCCAGATCTTTGACGGCGCCGTCACCGTAGCCACCAACGAACTCGTCGGCAAATACCGCGAGATCCTCGCCCACCCCGGCTCCTATCGTGACAAACTCGAGGCCGTGATCGCGGAGGTCTTCCGGATCCTCTTCACCCAGCGCGATTTGCTGCTGGTCATCGTGGAGTACACCATCAGCGTGAAGCGCTCCGGCAAGACGCTACGCTGGGTGGTCGCCCGCCATACGCGCGGCCTAAAGGCGGCGCTCTGCTACCTGCTGATCAAAGGCGTGCGCGCCGGCGAGTTCGCCCCCATGGACGTCCGCGCCACCACGGAAGTCCTGTACACGATCATGGAATCCACCGTTATGCGCCTGACCCTGACCGACAACGCCGAGATGGAGAAGCAGATGGCCATCGTGCGGCGCGTGCTCGACGATATCCCGCGGCAAACACCCCGGCCAAAGCAGAAATAGGGATGTTTAGCACGGTCTTCCACGCGCTGGCGCCGGTCTTCCTCACCATCGTGGTCGGCGCACTCTTACGCCGGCTACGCTTTCTGCCGGCCGATTTCTTTGCCGGCCTGAATCACCTCGCCTTCTGGGTCTGCCTGCCGTGCCTGCTCTTTCTGGAGATCTCCCGGTGCCCGATTGCCGGCGGCGCCGCCCTCCAGACCATTGGCCTGGTGGCCCTGGCCATGCCCCCCACCCTGTTGGTGGCCTGGTTGCTGACCCGTCTGCTGCGCGTGCCACCCGTCTCTCGCAGCGCCTTCCTGCAAGGTGCCATCCGCGGCAACCTGGCCTACATCGGCATCCCAGTCATCGCCTATGCCCTGGCCGGCAACCCCAAAGCCTCCGCACTGGCCGCGCTGATTATGGCGCCACTGACGCCGCTCTACAATGTCGTCAGCGTCATGCTGCTGGCGCCACGCCACCCCGCAGGGACCTTCTGGCAACGGTGGCGCCCAACCCTCGCCGCCATTCTCACCAACCCGCTGATTCTCGCCTGCCTCGCCGGCTTGGCGGCCTTCTGGTGGCATATCACTCTGCCCACAGCCGTCACGCGGACCGTTGCGATGCTGGGCAGCGCGGGGCTCCCTGCCGCCCTGCTGGCACTGGGTGCCAGCCTGCAGTTTGAACGCCTCCGGGAACAGTTCCTGCCGGCCAGCGCCGCCGCCCTCACGCGCGTCGTCATCGGTCCGCTGATCGGCCTGGGGCTCATCGCCTGGTTTGGCCTGACCGGCGAGTGCCGCACGATTGCCATGCTCTACCTGGCCTGCCCCACGGCCGTCGCCTCCTATGTCATGGCCGACCGGATGGGCGCCGACAAGGAACTTGCCAGCGCCATTGTCGTGCTCAGCACCGTATATGCCTTCCCGGTCATGGCCGGCGTACTGATCCTGATCAACCGGTAGGGCGGGGTCCCCGGCTTGCCAACTCCGGCCGCAAGCACTCATTCGGATCCGCCAGCGCACCGGCCGCCGGTAAAGGCCAAGGGTAGGCGTGCAGCAGGAGCAACGCCTGCCCGGCTAGGAAAAGCGACCCGCAAACCAGGACTAACCCGCCTTCGGCCCTGGCCCACGCCTGTGCGGCGGTCAACGCCTCCCCCAAATTCTCCCCCACCGTCACAGGCCCGATCCCGGCCGTGCGCATCGCACACCCGACCTCCGCCGCCGCACGCGTGCGGGGGGAAGGCACAGGCACCGCCCAAGCGCACCGCACGGCCGAGGCCATCGGCTGCAGGAAGCCCATGGCATCCTTGTCATCACAGAACCCAGCCACCAGCGCCACGGGGCCCTTCCACTTCACACGCCGCAGCGCCTCGCGCAAGGCTATTGCGCCATCGGGATTATGCGCGCCATCGACCACCACCGGCGGCTCCCGCACCGCCAACTGGAAGCGCGCCGGCCAGCACACGCGTTCCAGCCCGGTGCGAAAGGCCGCATCCTCCAGCGGCAACTGCAGTGCGGTAGCCACCGTCTCCAACGTAGCCACCGCCGTGGCCAGGTTCTCAACCTGGTACGTGCCAGCCAGTGCCAGCCGGACCAACCCCAGTTCGCGCGCCGGCGTGGAAATACGCACCGACAGCCCCTCCAGCGCCACACGCACCGTCGCAATGTTCACATCTTCCACCGCATCCACCCACATACTGCCACAGGTGACGGCCTCCGCGCGCACGACGGCCCGCGCCTCCTCCGGCATGGCCCCCACCACCACCGGCCGACCAGGCTTGATAATCCCGGCCTTCTCCGCTGCGATGGCCTCCAGGGTGGCACCCAACTGCGTGCAATGATCCAAGCCAATGCGCGTGATCACGGCTACCAACGGCGTCAGCACATTCGTGGCATCCAGGCGTCCGCCCAGCCCGGTTTCGATCACCGCCAGCCGGATCCCAGCGCGCTGGAAGAGCACAAAGGCGATGGCCGTGGCGCATTCAAAGAAGGTCGGCGGTTGCCCGCCCAACTGCTCCACGGCACAAGCGGCGGCCTCCACTTCGGCGACCACCGGTGCCAAGGCCGCGTCCTCCACCGGTTGGCCATCGAGAAAGAATCGTTCGTGAAACCGCAGCAGATGCGGCGAGGTGTAGCGTCCCACCCGCAACCCGGCCGCGGCCAGCACTTCCGCCACCAGCGCGGTCACCGACCCCTTGCCGTTGGTGCCAGCCACATGCACCACGGCCAACCCCGCCTCCGGATGACCCAGTTGAACCAACAAGGCCTGCATCGACGCCAACCCCGGACGCATACCAAACCGCCGCCGCGCGTATAATTGCTCAAACATGGTGTAATTCCTGCACGCACCTGCCACACGGCCTTCATCCTAGAGGGGGGCGCGGACAGGTTCAAGCAGAAGTTGTCGCCGGATAATCCGCTTGTGATGCCGCACCTAATACGTTAAAAGGGAAATGTGCGCACGTTGTTTCTATTTATTGATGGCTTGGGCATCCGCGCGCCGGCACCGGACAATCCGGTCACGGCGGCCATTTGCCCCACGATTTACCACCTGATCAGCGAGCAGGCGGTACCGATAGATGCCTGCCTGGGCGTACCCGGCTTGCCACAAAGTGCCACCGGCCAGACCACGATGTTCACCGGCGTGAATGCTTCACAGTACATGGGCCGCCATGTGGAAGGGTTCCCCGGCCCCTCCCTGCGCACCCTGATCGTGAGCAGCAACCTGCTACTCACCCTGACCCAACAAGGGCAACGCGTCTGCTTCGCCAACGGCTACTACGTGGAAAGCGTCGAGGAGATCCGCGCCCGCCGCTTCAAATCCGTGACCACGGTGATGGGGCTCACCTGCCCCCAGATCTTCTGTCTGCGGGAACACCTGCTAGCCAACCAAGCGGTTTTCCATGACATTACCCGCGCCAGCATGCGGGAGCGCGGCTACACCGGGGCGCTCGTCACGCCGCAACAGGCCGCGGAACACCTCATCCAGATCGCCCTCGCACACGACTTCACGCTGTTCGAGTTCTTCCAGTCTGACCTGGCCGGCCACTCGCGCAACTTTGGCGAAGCCGCAGAGACCCTCGCCCTGCTGGATGCCTTCCTGACGCCCGTCTTTGCCATGGCACGGGAGCAGGAGATCCTGGTCGTACTGACCAGTGATCACGGCAACATTGAATCCATCCTGGCCTCCGGGCACACCACCAATCCGGTCCCGTTGATCGCCACCGGCCCCGGCGCAGAGCAGATGCTGCAGGGCGCCACCTCGCTGCTGGACATCACGCCGCGCCTGCTGTCAATCACAGGCACACAAAAACCTGCAAACCAGGCGTGGCTTGGCGATACCGTTTGTCCGCAAATTTAGCCGATTCACGCACCAACCATCCTGGCCACCCGGCCCCATCACGCCAACTGTTTGACAATCTGCGCCAGCTCGGCGGGGCTCAACGTGGCCGCAAACACCGCATCTGCGCCATCCACCACGGCGCGCACGGCCTCCGGCTTCCCGGCCGCCGCCGCAATGGCCGCCACCTCATCCGGCATCAAGTCCACCTTCGACTTGTCAGCCCGTACCAGCGAGCAAATGCCGGTTTCCGGGCAGCGTTCAATCTGTATCTCGTGCATGGTCAACTCCTGACGGCGGCAGGACCCGCTAGCCCTGCCGCCGCATCCGTCACTTACTTGACATACTTCTTGGAAAGATATTCCGCCACGCCGGCGGCCGTAGGTTTCATGCCCTGCTCCCCCTGCTTCCAGTTGGCGGGGCACACTTCGCCATGCTCCTCGTGGAACTGCAAGGCGTCCACCAGCCGCAACGCCTCGTCCACACTGCGGCCCAACGGCAGGTCATTGACCAGCGCATGGCGCACGACCCCGCGCGTATCGATCAGGAAGAGACCGCGCAGTGCGACGGCCTCGTTCAGTAGCACGCCATAGGCCCGCGCGATATTCTTGTTAAGATCCGCCACCAGCGGATAGCTGATGGCACCGATGCCCCCCTTATCCACCGGCGTCTGACGCCAGGCAAAATGCGTGAATTGCGAATCCACCGACACACCGAGCAGTACGGTATTGCGTGCCTGAAACTCTTTCACCTTGCGGTCAAACGCTAAAATCTCAGATGGGCAGACAAAGGTGAAGTCCAGCGGGTAAAAGAACAGCACCACATACTTGCCGCGATACGACGACAGCGTCAGGTCGGCCATCGTGTTGTCCGGCCATACTGCCGTGGCCGTGAAATCCGGGGCTTCTTTGGTAACGAGCGTACTCATGGTTTTCTCCTTGGTTTTGTTTTGGTTTTCGGTTTTCTAGCTTGTTCCGTTTGGACAAGCGCAGCGATCGAAATACCGGCCAGGCGGTGCCACAGCTCTTGCTGCACATCCGTCAGCGCGGCGTGGGCCGCACACCAGGCGCTGCGCGCACAATAGGCCCCTTCACGCAGGCAGGCATTCAACGTCACGGTATCCGGATCCATCGCACGCACCACGTCCAGCAACGTCAGCGCACCCGCCGGTCGGGCCAGACGTACCCCACCCCCACGCCCGCGCAGACTCTGCACCAGCCTGGCCGCCGTCAATCTGGCCAACACGCGTCGCATAAAGGGGTACGGCACCTGCGTGGCCTCTGCCAGCACCGTGGCCGACCGCCCCTCCGTACCGGCCGCCAGCTCCAGCACGGCCCGCAATGCATAATCAACCTCGCGCGTGATCACTAGCACCCCCTCCGGTTAAATAACACCATCTTTGTATCATATTAGACCGGCGCGCGGCAACCCAAAAAATTCGTTGTCCTGATCGTAGGTTCGCTCAGCAGGCAAGGCGGCTACTCGACACAGAACGCCGGTCGCCAACTCAAAAAAACCGCAACGTTGCGGTTTTTTCCTTTCGTGGCAAAGAGCATGCCCGTCGCCTGCCAGCGGCTACGGCGGGTCCGGCGGCCCCGCCCTACCACCCAAGCGTGGTTCTTGCGCCTGCACCCTGCCCCCTCGCTCACTTCCCAGCCGTCACCGTGCTTAGCAAGCCGGTGGCACCGGCATAGACCACCAGAATCTCGGCCGGTTGGTCGCCGCGGTTGATGCCGTAGTGCGCCGTCTTGACCACCTCGATATTCGGCTCACCCTCCTGCAACGAGAGCGTCTTCCCATCAGCGGTCACCACCGTGAGCTGGCCGTGCAACAGCACCCCGGCATTGATGACCGGGTGCTCATGCATCTCCAGGCGGGCGCCGGCCGGAATCGTGATCCGGCGAATGGTGATCTCCGGCTGCCCGGCCGGATACGGCGGCAGCCATGCGCCATCCCAACTGCGCGAGCTCTTCACCAGCTCCTGCACCACAATGCCCGACTGGGCAGGTCCCGGCGGCCGGGTGGCACAGCCAGCACTCCCGACCAACCACGTAGCCAGCAAGACCACAACCAGAGCTTGCACGCAACAACACCTCATAATCCGGGAACTCGTACGCATACCGCATCCTCCCAGCCATGGGGGAACATCAGCGGGCGCAGGGCTCACCCTGAACCCCGAACCTTAATCCCCACCCTACCCCCCTCGCTTACCGTGCCAGCGGGGCCAGGGCGTTATTCAACGCCAGGTATTCGCCATAGATCGTCTCGTAGGCGCGGGCCCGCGCGGCGTCCGGCTCGGCGCGCGAGGCGGGGTCCAACTGCACATACTGCGCGGTCAGCTCCGGCAACGCCGTCGCTGCGCCTCCGGCGCGCTCCACGCACCAGATCGCCTGGATCACCGCGCCCATGGCACCGGCCTCGGCGCTGACCGGGCAGACTACCGGGCAGTTGAACACATCCGCCACGATTTGCCGCCAGACGCGGCTCTTGGAGCCACCGCCGACCAGACGGATCTCGGTGGGGGTCACCCCCTGCCGCTGCAGAATATCCAGGCCATAGCGCAGTCCCAGTGAGGCGCCTTCCATGGCGGCTCGGCAGATATTCGAGCGCGTAAAGTTGGTGCTGGAAAGCCCCGCCAGCGTGGCGCGGGCGCGCGGCAGCGGCGGGGTGCGTTCCCCGTTAAAATATGGCAGCAGTCGCACACCGCCGGCGCCAACCGGCGCACGCGCTACGTCGGCACCAAACGCCACCAGATCCTGCCCGAACAATTCGCGCGTCAGCTCCGTGGCCACCGTCACATTCATCGTACAGATCAGCGGCAACCAGCCGCCGGAACTGGAGCAGAAAGCCGCCAACTCGCCGCGCGGATCGATCACCGGCTGGTCCGCATACGAATAGATCGTGCCGGAGGTGCCGAGGCTGGTGGTGATGACGCCCGGGGCGACATTGCCCGTGCCAATCGCGGCCATCATGTTATCACCGCCGCCGGAGGAGACAGGAATCCCGGCGGGCAAGCCGAACTGCGCGGCAATCGCCGGCAACAGGTAGCCGTTGGGCGCATCCGAGGCAACCACTTTCGGCAGACAGGCCGCCAGGTGACCGCTGTCATCAATGGCCTGCACCAGTTTGCGCGACCACTTGCGCTTGCGCACATCAAAATAGGCCGTGCCGGAGGCATCGCCGCACTCCGTGTGATATTCGCCGGTGAGCCAGAAGTTCAGGTAATCATGCGGTAGCAACACATGCGCCAACCGGTCAAAGAGGGCCGGCTCATTTTGCTTCAACCAGAGCACCTTGGAGGCGGTAAACCCCGCGGCCACGGCATTGCCGATGGCCGCCATGACCTTCTTGGGGCCGCCGGCGGCGGCCGTGATCTGCTCGCACTGTGGCACGGTCTCGGTGTCGCACCAGAGCTTGGCGGCGCGCAAGACGCGTCCATGTTCATCCAGCGGCACACAGCCATGCTGCTGACCTGAAACGCCGACACCTGCCACCTGCCGGGCATCCACGCCCGGCGTGGCGAGGCACTCCTGCAACGCGGCCGTGGCAGCCGCCAGCCACCACTGCGGTTCCTGTTCGCGCCGCCCGGCCTCATTCTCAATCAGATCATGCGCGGCATAGGCGGTCGCCAGGATCCGGTTCTGCGCCCGGCTGAACACCACACACTTGGTACCCTGCGTTCCGTTATCAATCCCGATAAATAGCTGGTCTGCCATGGGTCACTCCTGTTGTGAATTGCTTCTCCGACAAGCCCGAAGTGTAGTGGTTCGGCCGAACCGACGCAACGGCGATCCGTGGTCAGGGTTCAGGGTTCAGGGTTCAGGAAAAGACCATGGAGCGCCGGAGTAGGTACCAGGAATTCAGAGTATGGTGTAGGTTATCTGCTGATTCTCCTGAACCCTGAGCCCTGAGACCTTGATCCATGCCCCTGAACCCTGAACCCTGCGCCCTCCACGCGGCTCCACGCGCGGCCGTTCACGTGCCGACCGGCGACGCCAGCAGCGCGACGATCCCCTTGCGCACCATCATGACCGCAATAGCGGCCAGCAGCAGGTTGGCAATCTTGGAGAGCACTTTGGAGCCAGAACTGCCCAGACGCGCACAGATGGGGTCCGCAAACCAATAAACCACGCCGGCCAAGACCACGTTGGCCAAGACGGCCAACAGCGTCGGGATCATCATCCCCGGTTGTTCTACCAGCAGCATGCAGGTGGTCAGCACCGCCGGACCGGTGATCAGGGGCATGCCAATGGGCACGGCCCCCACGGTATCCTGATCAATCGCTAAGGTGGCCTTGCCTGCGGCCAGCAGATCGCGCAACGACAGCACAAACAGCAGCGCCCCGCCGGCAATCATGAAATCACTGGGCGTGATCCCCAGCATGCGCAACAAGGGGCGCCCGGCAAACACAAAAACCACCGCCACCGTGGCCGCCGTGATCACAGACTGCACAATCACGCGCCGGTGGCGCTCCTTCTCCACCTGCTCCAGCAACCCCAGCAGGACCGGCAACGTGCCGACCGCGTCCACCGCCACAAAGAGCGGAATAAACGCTAGCAGAAAGTCATGCATGACCGACTAGGGGAGCTGTTCCGAAAGGTAGGCCGGGAGCCCCATCTGCCGGATCTGGTCCAACTGCGCCTCGAGCCAGTCGACATGCGCCTCCTCATCCTTGAGGATGGCTTCCAGCATCTCGCGCGTGCCGTTGTCGCCCTGCTCCACGCAAATGCGGATATCCTGGTTGTAGGCGGCGACGGCGTCGGTCTCGGCCTGCAAGTCGTTCTTGTGCTGCTTCTCGACCTCGGCCCCAATGTGCATCGGCCGCAAATTCGAGACGGTCGGCTGCCCTTCCAGAAAGATGATGCGCGCGATCAGCTTCTCGGCATGCTTCATCTCCTCGATGGCCCGCCGCTTGATGACATCGTGCAGCTTCTGGAACCCCCAGTTCTCGCACAACTCCGCATGCACAATGTATTGGTTGACGGCGGTAAGTTCATCCGCCAGCCGTTCATTCAATTGCGCCAGTACCTTGCTATTCCCCTGCATGTCATTTCTCCTGTGCGCTGATAGGGGCAACTTATGCGGCATCCGCCTCCTCACACCGCCAGATACCACCTGCCACATCAGCAATGGCAGCTAGCATGCCTGTCCGCTGGCGATTAGTCAACCTGGATGTCACCAGCACAACGACACCTCACGCTTCCAGCGAGAGGGGGGACTGGTGGCTGCGGCGGTAGTCCGCCGCGGTGACCCCGGTTTCCAAGCGGAAGCGCCGGGAAAAATAGAGCGGATCACGAAACCCCGCTGCGGCCGCAATCTCGCCGATCTTCAGGCGCGTTTCCACGAGCAAGCGGCAGGCCTCCTCCACTCGCCGGCGCATCAGGTAGTGCGCCGGTGGCACACCCACCCGCGTCGCCCAGTATCGCCGGAAGGTGGAATGGGAAAGCCCGTGCGCACGGGCCAGTTCATGGAAATCATGGCATTGCAGAAACTGCATCTTCATCTGGTCGCGAATGGCATCGATGGCACGCTCTTCCGGCGTCAAGGTTTCGTGCGCTTCGCCGAGGATGCTCTCGATCACCAGCAGTTCGCACAGGCGGTCCACGCGGTCCGCAAAACCGTGCTCCCGCCCGCTGGCGGCCGCCTGCCGCAGCTCTAACATACGGGCGCGTGTGGGTCCAATATCCTTGATATTCCAGACGGGCGTGTCGCGGAGCATCCCCATTTTTTTTAGTATGGGGATCTTGCCAGCCTCGTAGATGAGGTACAACTCCTCCCACTCCTGCCGTTTGCCGGTCGGGCCATACTCTTGCAGGCGCCCGGGAGCCTGCGTGATCACACAGGGAGCCTGCACGCGCCAGCCAACGCCGTTGAGCCGGTATTCCCCGCTGCCGCTGAGAATAAACGAGAAGTTGTAGGTGTGGAATTGAAAGTCAATCCAACTGGTCTTGTGCGGGATGTAGCCAATGCTGTCCACAGGCAACGCCGAGGGAAATTGCCGCTGCAGATGTCCAGTATGGCGCAGGTTAATGGAAAAATCGTCCATATAAATGATCATTCTATACATTGTACCTATGAAATAATAGTAGTATTTTTGAGCGGAAAGGACATCTTAGTATGAAACCCACTCAAATCGGCATCATCGGTTGCGGCAACATCAGCGGCGCTTATTTTCAGGCCGGGCAGACCTTCCGGAATCTCGAGATTGTGGCGTGCGCGGACCTGGACTTGGCCCGCGCCAAGGCCAAGGCGGAGGAGTTCAAGATCCCCAAAGCCTGCACAGTCAAGGAGCTGCTGGCAGACCGCGACATCGAGATTGTGGTGAACCTGACCATCCCCAAGGCGCACTCCGCGGTGGCGCTCGCGGCACTCGCCGCCGGCAAGCATGTGTACGGCGAAAAGCCGCTGGCCGTCACGCGCCAGGAGGGCCACAAGATACTGGCCGCAGCCAAGGCGCAGAAACTGCGTGTGGGCTCCGCGCCGGACACTTTCTTCGGCGGCAGCATCCAGACCTGCCGTAAGCTGCTGGACGACGGCTGGATCGGCAAGCCGGTCGCAGCCTCGGCTTTCATGCTCTGCCCCGGGCATGAGAGTTGGCATCCGGCGCCGGAGTTTTATTATGACATCGGCGGCGGCCCGATGTTGGACATGGGGCCCTATTACCTGACCGCCCTGATCAACCTGCTCGGCCCGATCACGCGCGTGAGTGGCTCCGCCCGCACTACGCGTACCGAACGCATGATCACCAGTCAGCCGCAGCACGGCAAGCTCATGCACGTCAAGGCGCTAACGCACTATGCCACGACGCTGGACTTCGCGCAGGGCGCGATCGCCACCATGATCATGTCGTTCGACTGCCACGCCGCGCAACTTCCCCGCATCGAGATCTATGGCACCGAGGGCACCCTGAGCGTACCGGACCCGAACACGTTCGGCGGACCAGTGCGCATCAACCGTGGCAAGGAGTGGCTCGACGTTCCGCTGACGCACGGCTATACCGACAACAGCCGCAGCATCGGCGTGGCCGACATGGCCAACGCCATTCGTGCCGGCCGCCCGCACCGCGCCAGCGGCGAACTGGCCCTGCATGTGCTCGACGCCATGGAAGCCGCCGCCGATGCATCACGCAAGGGCAAAGCGGTGATGCTCACCACGACCTGCCAACGCCCGGCCGCGCTCCCTATGGGGCTGCTGCCAGGGACGCTGGATCAATAAGCGCGCGCTGGGCCGCAGCGGCGGTGCCCCCCTAGCCTCGCGCCTGTACACCAGCCACGACGCGGGCGGGCGCGGCTCCCGCCGAGCCGGACACCAACAACCAACGCCCAGGGGCGTTGGTTGTTGAACGTAAAGTATTGAGCGGTTCTGGAACACGCCGCCCAGACGCCAAGCTAGCCGCCGATGTGCATCGCGAGGCAGAACTTCTGCAGGCCGTACCCCAGCAGGGCGGTGACTGGGATGGTCAGCACCCAGGCCCAGACGATCTTGCCCACCATGCCCCACTTGACCGCGCTAAAGCGCTTGGTGGTGCCGACACCAACGATGGAGGCGGAGATGACCTGTGTGGTCGAAAGCGGAATGCCAAAATGGCTGGCCAGATGAATGACACCGGCCGCCATGGTCTGCGCCGCAAACCCATGAATCGGCTGCAACCGCACCACCTTATGCCCCAGCGTCCGAATGATCCGCCACCCCCCGGCAGCGGTACCGGCCGCCATGGTGACGGCACAGGCCACCTTCACCCAGCCTGCCACCACGAACTCCGGCGTCCGCAAGAACTCCAGCCAGCCGGGCAGATCATGAAAGGCGCCGGCCTTGGTCCCGGTAAAGAGCAGCAGTGCGATAATCCCCATGGTCTTCTGAGCGTCATTCGTGCCATGACTGAACCCCATCCAGGCCGCACTGAGCAATTGCAGCCGGCCAAAAACCCGGTTAATCATCGTAGGTCGCTGCCGGTGCAGGAAGAAGAGCAGGATAAACATGAGCAGGCAGCCACCGAGGATCCCGACCACCGGTGCCGTGAACATCGGCAGCAGGATCTTGTGCCACACGCCTTCGAGTTTAATGACCGACCAACGCCCATGCGCCGCTGCCAGGGAAGCCCCGCACAGGCCGCCCACCAGCGCGTGGCTGGAACTGGACGGCAGCCCCAGCCACCAGGTGGTCAGATTCCAGATGATGGCACCAAATAACGCGCAGAACACCGTGATCGGCGTCACATAGGACGTATCCACCAGCCCCTTGCCGATGGTGGCGGCTACCGCGGTGCCCACCAAAGCGCCAAAGAGATTGAACGTCGCCGCCATGGCCACGGCCTGCCGCGGCGTCAGCACCTTGGTGGAGACGCTCGTGGCGATCGAGATGGCGGTATCGTGAAAGCCGTTGATGTACTCAAAAGCCAGCGCTGCCACAATGACAAAGAGAATCAATTCCATGCGCACACCCGGCGGAAGCCGCCCCCGCAAGTGCCCGACGCAGCCGGGCTATGAATACTTCAACACAATTTGAAAGATCACGTTGCCGGCATCGCGACAGCGGTCAATGATCCCTTCCAGCGTCTCATACAGATCCAGCATGATAATGACCCGCAGCGGTTCATGTTTGCCGGTATACAGATCCCGCACAAACTGCAGCATGAGCTTATCGGCCTGCCCCTCGAAGTGATGCAGCCGCTCGTTCAACTCCTTCATCTTCTCCAGATGCGTCCGGTTCCGCAGGTTCTGCACCATGGTTACCAGGGTAGCCACGGCCGTCTCCAGAATCCGGATCTGCTCTTCGAAGTTAACATCCTTGACCTGTCCGCTGCAGAGCACGAACTTCTCGCTGAACTTCTCCACCGTCTTGGGGATCTTGTAGAGGGCAAACGAAAGCGCCTCGATATCCTCGCGTTCCAGCGGCGTAACAAACGTCTTACAGAGCGCCTCGGTAATCTCCTCGGTGATGCGCTTATCCTTGCGCCGGGTCAGAATAAAGTCATCCAGCGCCGGCACCTTCTCCGGGCTCCGCACCAGCGTGGCCAGCAGTTGGACGCTACTCTGCGCCTCCACGGCGCTGGCTTCGAGCAGATCGAAGAATTTGTCATCATATCCGAGCAATTTTCGCAGGGCTTTCATCGTCATCATTCTCCGGAGGGTCCTGTTCGCAACAGCCCGAGACTATAAAGATTTTTAGCGGAAAAGCAAACGAGCATTCCCGGGCCCCAGCGGTTCCAAATAGTGGCGGGTAAGCGGCTGTGAAGAGCGAGGGAGGCACTTGGTGAGCCATAGAGGGCATAGTGAGGCGTCCGTGCGCAGG
>CAIOST010000371.1 GCA_903861045.1 uncultured bacterium
CGGTGGTGGCAGCAAGGCCTCGGTGACCGGCGGGGCGGGCGGCGGCTGGGTGACGATCGAAGCGGCCGGCTTCGTGGCCGTAGAAGCTTCCGGCGTCATTGACGCCAGAGGCAATGCGGGCGTCGGCGCTAGCAGCGCCGGTGGCTCGGGGGGTAGCATCTTGATCCGCTGCCATACGTTCCAAGGGTCGGGCTTGGTGAGCGCCGATGGCGGCATGGGGCAAGGTTACGCTGGTAATGGCGGTGGCGGGCGCATCGCGGTCCACGTCGATCCGGCCGCGCAGCAGGCGTATGCCGTCGAGATGGGGAATGGCCCCAGGCTCGCCGTCGCGCGGGGTGCCCTGCCAACGCAAACCACGGGGTCGTCGAGGTACGGGGAGAGCGGTTCGATCCATGTATCTGACCCGAGTTCGCTGGGTTGTGATTTTTCCGGGGGCGCCTCCTTCAGTTGGGCGTCCGGCAATGCCTGGACGCCGCCCTATCTGACGATCAACGGTGGTGACTACAGCATCGCGGCCACGGGGGTGACCGTGGCCGTGGCGGGGAATGTGAATATCATGGGTGACGCGCGGCTGACCCTGTCTAATTATTTCACCCTGAGCTGCGCCAACTTGGCTCTCACCAATACCGCGAGCTTGTATCTCTGTCCGGGTGTTACGAATGCCACGGCGCCGAGCTATACGGCGCGGGTGATCGTCAATGGCACTATGGATGTGAACTCCAACTGTGTGGTGGTGCCGAGTGCGCGCCTGTATGCCACGCACGAGCCGCCCGATGGCGGGGTCGTACGTTTTGAGGTATGCAATCTGACGATTCATGCTGGCGGTGCGCTGAATGCGGATAGCGAGGGGTACCAGATTAGCACCCTAGCCGGCGGTCCTGGCAAAGGGTTCACCGGTAATGCCGGTGGCAGTGGTGGTGGCTATGGCGGGCGGGGCGGCACCTTCACGAATCCCGTCTCGGGCAACGTTTACACGGGCGGGGTTATGTACGGCAGCGCGGTGGCGCCGATCTTTCCCGGCAGCGCGGGTGGTACTGGCTGGGAAAGTCAATATGCCGGCGCAGGCGGGGCCGGCGGTGGTTGTATCTGGATCCGCGCGACCGGCGCGGTGGTCAATCATGGCACCATCTCCGCCAACGGGGCCGGCGGAGGTAGTTGTTCGCTTTGGGCCAAAGGCGGGGGCGGTTCCGGCGGCAGTGTGTTTATCGCCTGCCGTACGATCGCCGGGAGTGGCACGATGTCGGCCAATGGTGGTCGTAGCATGGACTGCTATGGCGCACCATACTTCCTCGATTCGGGCAGTGGTGGTGGCGGGCGCATCGCCATCTGGTACGACCTGGCGCAGCCGGCGGATTTGGACGCTTTCCTGGCACGTGGTTCTACCGCGTATATCACCAACGCCCCGGCCGGCTATACGCTGGGTCAGTTGTCGGTCGCCGCGGGCGCAGGCAGCCCGCAAAATGGTGGGGTGAATCCTAATGCTCCCGGTGAGCCTGGCACCAAATCGTTCTACCGCGCGAACCCCGCCATGCGGACGGTGCTTATCTTGCGCTAGGTGGGCGCGAGGAGCGCAAGAGGTGGCAGGTGGCAGGTGGCAGGTGGTAGGTGTTAGGTGTTAGGCAGAGGAGGCAGGTGTTAGGTGTTAGGTGGTAGGGCGGGGCCGCCGGACCCGCCGGAGCGGCAGAGGTGGCAGGTGGTAGGTGTTAGGTGTTAGGTGGTAGGTGGTAGGGCGGGGCCTCGCCCGATCGTCCACCGTAATCGTCGCCGTAGTCGTCCACCGACAGATAATGTCCAGCCGACGCGGATCGCCGGGGTCGTTGTCTCGATCGTTGTCTCGATCGTTGTCTCGATCGTTGTCTCGATCGTTGTCGACGAAGATCGGGACAAGGATCGCGACAACGATGGTGTGCGACAAAGATCGGGACGACGATAGAGACAACGATGGCGCTGCGGGCAGAGCGAGGGGTGGCGGTTCCGGCTTGGTCTCGCGCGACCGCGCACTAGCTTTGCTGTCCGTTTGCTGATCTGCCGCTCCGGCGGCACAAGGCCGCCGGGGGCGGGAAAGGTGGCAGGTGGCAGGTGGTAGGTGTTAGGTGTTAGGTGGTAGGTGGTAGGTGGTAGGGCGGGGCCGCCGGACCCGCCGCAGCGGCGGGAACGCAACAGGTTATTTCAACGCCCAACACTCAACAACCAACGCCCAACGGAACTTCGTGCAACCTGTCGCGGTTTCTTCCTCACTTGGATGTTGGACGTTGGTTGTTGAACCTAGAACTCGCACGCCGCGGGCGGGTGCCTGAGTAGTTACTGTGATTCTAACGCCAAGGCGCAAGGTCGCAAGGGCGCGAAGGTGGGAAGTTGTTGGTAGCGCGGAACAGTTTTTTCAACGCCCAACGCCCAACGGAACTTCGTGCAACCTGTCGCGGTTTCTTCCTCACTTGAGCGTTGGGCGTTGGATGTTGGACGTTGGGCGTTGCATGCACGCGTGTCCGGCTCGGCGGGAGCCTCGCCCTCCCGGCGAGAGGATGGCCATGGTCATTTTGGCGTACTACTGGTGCGCGTCTGCCCGCCGTCCCCGGCGGCCTTGTGCCGCCGGAACGGGAAGATCAGAGAGAGCCGCGCAGCAGCGCGAAGATCAATGAAAAAG
>CAIOST010000372.1 GCA_903861045.1 uncultured bacterium
CCGCCCTACCAATACCCGTGTGAAATCGACGAATTGTGGCAGGTAGGGCGGGGCCGCCGGACCCGCCGAGTGCCATCATGAGAATTGCTAGAGACCCGTTGGAAACCCCTGAACCCTGACACCTAAGCAAGTAGAACGAATTGCGATTACGATTAGGATTACGCTTATGCATACTATCACCCTCCAGATCGGCACACGCAGCAGCCAGCTCGCCCGCGTCCAGACCCGCGATGCGCTGGACAAGCTCACCGCCGTCTTCCCTGCCTATACGTTCCAGGACATCGCGCTCTCCTCACCGGGCGATCGTGACCAGGCTACGGATCTGCGCCAGACGCCGGCGAATTTCTTTACCCAGGACCTGGATCAGAAAGTCCTCGCCGGGGAGCTCGATGGCGCCGTGCATAGCGCCAAGGACCTCCCCGACCCGGTGGCCGAGGGGTTGGACTGGTTCTGGCTGCCGTGGCGCGAAGATGCGCGCGAGGCCCTGATCCGGCCACGCGGCCTGACCATGGCCACGCTGCGCCCGGATGCGCGTATCGGCATCAGCAGCGAACGCCGCTCCGCCTACTGCCGGGAACGCTTCCCGCAGGCCGTCCACGCCACCATCCGTGGCACCATCGAAGCCCGCCTACAGCAAATGGACCAAGGCGACTTTGACCTCATCATCATGGCCGGTGCCGCCCTCAACCGCTTGGGCCTGCAGGACCGCATCACGGAATGGATCCCGGCCAGCGAACTCCCGCCACCCGCCGGCCAGGGATCTCTGGCCATCACCTTCCGCGCCGGGGATGAACGCTTCCTGCGCCTGCGCCAGCTCTTCGCCAAATCCGTCACCTTCGCCGCCGCAGGCGTCGGTTCCGGCGGCGCCTGCACGCTGGAATGCCTGCATGCGCTGCAGCGCTGCGACATCTGCCTGCACGACACCCTGCTGGGCCACGACCTCTTCCGTCTCCTCCCGCCCCACGTGCAGTGTATCGACGTCGGCAAGCGTTGCGGCCTGCACAGCATGCCGCAGGATGAAACCACCTACCTCATCACGCGCTATGCGCGCCGCGGCCTCAAGGTCGTGCGCCTCAAGGGGGGCGACCCCGGAATCTTCGGCCGCCTGGCCGAGGAAGTCGAGGCGCTGGACGCCCTCCAACTGCCGTACCGCGTCATGCCCGGCGTCAGCAGCCTCAGCGCGGCCACTTCCACCACCGGCATGCTCCTGACGCGGCGCGGCGTTTCGCGCGGCTTTACCGTCATGACCCCGCGCAAGGAGGGCGGCGGCACCGGCTCGGTCGCCATGGACGTGCGCAAGCAACTGCCGATCGTCTTCTTCATGGCCCTGGCCGTGGCCGATGAAATTGCGCGCCAACTGATTGCCGACGGGCACGCGCCGGAAACAGCGGCTGCCGTGGTCTTCGGCGCTGGCAGCGACCAATCGCGCGTGCTGACCGGCACCCTCGCCACCATCGGCAGCCGCATTCGCGAGGTCAACAGCCCCCTGCCCGGGTTGCTCATTGTCGGTGAAGCGGCCAAATACCGCTACCCTAGCTGGGGCGCTTTGCAGGGGCGCCGTGTGCTCCTGACCGCCAGCGATGCGCTGCAGGATAAGGCCGCTGACCTGGTCAGCGACTTCGGCGGCATCCCGGTGCGCCGTCCGCTCATCCAGATCGAGACCACCACCGAGGCGCTTGCCAGCATCCGCCAGCTCCGCCGCTACGACTGGGTGGTCCTGACCTCCCCTTCCGCGGTGCGCTGCTTTGGCGAACTGCTGCGCACTGCCTGGGTGGATCTGCGCAGCGTCCCCACGCTGGTGACCTGCGGTGGCGGCACCTCCAAAGAACTCTGGTCGCTCGGCCTCGCTGCCAACATCGAACCCGCCAGCCACTTCAGCGCGGAAAGCCTCCTGCTGACCGTGCAACCGCTCGTGAAGCCGGGGTTGCGCGTCCTGCGCCTGCGCTCCGACAAGGCCGGCCCGGAGTTGGCGCAGGCACTGCAAGCCATGGGCGCGATCGTGGACGACTGCCTGCTCTACCACAACCGCCCCATGGCCTATAGCGACAAGCCCGACTTCGACATCGTCTTCTTTGCCAGCGCCTCGGCCGTGGAAGTCTATGCCCGGCAGTGGGGGGCAGCCTCGCTGCTAGGGAAGTTCGTGGTCGCCATCGGCAAGCCCACCCTAGCCGCCTTGCAGCAGATCGGCATCACCGCCGACCTGGTCCCGCCCGAAGCCACCGTGGAATCCAGCATCGAGGCCCTGGCCGCACATTGGGTGAGGCTGGGGACAGGATTCAGAATTCAGGATTCAGAATCCAGAATTCAGGAGGGCGCTTCCGGGTTTGTGGGGGGATTTTAATTGAAGGGGAAGCGGGGCGATGCTCAAGCCACGGAACTGGAAGAGCCGACAAAGTGTGCGACGAAGCGTAGACGACAAAGTGTGCGACGAAGTGTGGGACGAAGTGCCTGCTGCTCCTATCATGCCACGCCACACTTCGTAGCTTTCTTAGTCCCACGCGTTGTCG
>CAIOST010000373.1 GCA_903861045.1 uncultured bacterium
CCGCCCTACCAATAACATTGTGAAATCGAATAATTGTGGCAGGGGCGGGGCCGCCGGACCCGCCGGATGCCATAATGAGAATGGCTGGTGCTCTCATCCGGCGCAGGCCTTTCGGTTGCGTGCGGCCAGGACGGCGCGGTGGCGGGTGGCGGTTTCGCGCAGCAGTTGCTCGGTTGTTGCCCAGCCGAGGCAACCGTCGGTGACGGAGACGCCGTAGCGCAGTTGTGTCCGGTCCGCGGGGATGGCCTGGCTGCCGGGTTCCAGAAAGCTTTCCAGCATAAAGCCGACGATGGATTGGTTGCCTTGTTCGAGCTGCGTGAGGATGTCGCGCAGTACGTGGGCCTGCCGTTCCGGCTGCTTCTCCGAGTTGCCATGGCTGCAATCCACCACGATGTTGACAGGGAGGTTGGCCTTGCGCAGGGCGTCTTCCACCTGTCGGATGGAGGCGGCGTCATGGTTGGGCTGGCGTCCGCCGCGCAGCACGAGGTGCGGATAGGGGTTACCCGCGGTGCCGAAAACCGCGGGGAGGCCGGCGTCGGTAAACCCCAGGAAGTGGTGAGGGCTTTGTGCGGAGCGGATGGCGTTGAGCGCGACTTCCACGCTGCCGTCGGTGGCGTTCTTGAACCCGACCGGCGTGGAGAGTCCGCTGGCCAGTTCCCGGTGGGTCTGCGACTCCGTGGTGCGTGCGCCGATGGCGGTCCAGGTGATCAGGTCGCCAAGATACTGCGGGGTGAGCGGATCGAGCGCCTCGGTGGCCACCGGGAGCCCCAGGGTGTTGACTTCCAGCAGGAAGCGGCGGGCCATGTGGAGCCCTTCATCAGCGCAGAAGCTCTCATCCATGTGCGGATCGTTGATCAACCCTTTCCAGCCGAGCGAGGTGCGCGGCTTCTCAAAGTAGACGCGCATCACGATGGCCAGGGTGTCGGCCAACTCCGTGGCCAGGGGGAGCAGACGGTGGGCATATTCGGCGGCGGACTGCAGGTCGTGGATGGAGCAGGGACCGACAATGGCCAGCAGGCGCGGGTCTTCGCGGTCCAGGATGTTGGCCACCATGGTGCGCCCGTGCCGCACCGTCTTCTGCGAAACCGGTGTCTGTGGCAGGTGACGACGCAGTTCATGCGGCGTGGTGAGTGTGGTGACGGACTGGATGTTGACGTTATGGATGCGATGGGAGCTCATGATCACACAGGGCCCTTTGCTGGTTGCACGGGGGTGCCGGCGGCGAACGGTTTCTGAAACACGGGGCCGTACCCGGAAACCGCGGCCGCCCGCACCGCGGCGATAAAGGTAGCAACTTTAGCCAAATCTTTCACGCCAGGAGTTGCCTCGACGCCGCTGCTGACATCCACGGCCGAGGCGCCGGAGGCGCGTAGCGCTTGCGCGACGTTGGCAGGGTCGAGACCACCTGCCACGGCAAAGGGGCGTAGTTCTCGTAGCGGGAGGGCCTCGGACCAGTTCCAGGGCGTACCATTGCCGCCCGGGAGCACGCCTTGCGTACATTCGACCAGCAGGCCGACGGTAGGCGGTAGTGTCCGGGCCTGCGCCACCCAATCGGCCGCCGTGCCGGACAGTTTTTGTACAACGTGCAGGCCGTGCGCGAGCAAATGGGTGCAGGCTGCGGCTGAGACCGCCCCGTGCAGTTGTACGGTGTGCAAGCCAACTGCGGTGGCGATCGCCAGGATTTCGTCGGTGCTCTGCCGCACGAATACGCCCACACGGGTTACCGGCGCGGGCAGGGCCGCAGCAATCGCGTGGGCTTGGGTGGTCGTTAAGTGGCGGGGGCTTGGCGGGTGGAAGACCAGGCCGATGCAGTCTGCACCGGCGGCCGCACAAGCGGCGGCTGCGGCTGGTGTGGTGAGCCCGCAGATCTTGATTTCGATGGGGGCGCGAATCATGGCGTGCCACCTGCCGTGATCCAGCTACGCAGCAGCGCCGTCGCGTCCGGCGCGCGTACCAGCGATTCGCCTACCAGAAAGCGGGTTACGCCGGCTGCTACGGTGCGGTGGATGTCGTCGAGGTTGGCAATGCCGCTGGCGGCCACGACAATGGTATCCGGATGCAAGGCGGCGGCCACGCGGCGGGCGCGCTCCAAGTCGGTATCAAAATGGGCTAGGTCGCGGTTGTTAATGCCGACCAAGCGCGCGCCGAGGCGATTAGCGCGTTCAGCTTCGGCCTCGGTGTGGATTTCCACCAGTACATCCAGACCGAGTTCGCGGGCCAGCGTGTGCAGCGTGCGTAGTTCGTCATCGGTCAGGATGCGCACGATCAGCAGGATGGCATCGGCCCCCATGGCCGCGGATTCGTAGACTTGATACGGCGCGAGGATGAAATCTTTGCGCAGCACGGGGAGCGTGGTGGCGGCGCGGGCTGCTTGTAGATCAGCAGGGGCACCGCGGAAGAAGGCCCGCTCGGTGAGCACGGAGAGGGCCGCCGCGCCGCCGGCCTCATAGGTGCGGGCCAGGCGCGCGGGGTCCAGCCCCATGGCAATTTCGCCTTTGGAGGGTGAGGCGCGTTTAATTTCCGCGATAAAGCGGAGACAGTGCGGAATGGACAGGGCTGCTGCGAAGCCACGATAGTCGCGCCGGGCGCGGGCGAGCGGTTCCAGGGCGGCCAGCGGAGTCTGCACGCTGGCCGCTGCGATCTCTTGCTGCTTGTGGGCGACGATTTTTTGTAAAAAGTCGGACATAAGACCTTTCAAGCAAGGCATGCTAATCGTGGCTGACTTTGATCAGCGCTTGCAGCTTGGCGGCCGCGGCGCCGCTGTCGATGGCTTTGGCTGCCAGTTCTAGGCCGGCCGCCATATCCGGTGCACGGTTGGCAGCCACCAGTGCGGCGGCGGCATTCAGCAAGACTAGATTGCGCCGGGCGCCGGGCTCGCCCTGCAGCACGGCCGTGAGGATCGCGGCATTGGCGGCGGCGTCGCCACCCGCCACATCGGCCGGCGTGGCACGCTCGCCGAAAAACCGCTCCGGTGCCAAGTCGTAGGTTTTGACGGTGCCGTTGTTCAACTCGGAGACGCGGGTCGCGTCGCAAATGGTCAGCTCATCCATGCCGTCGTGCCCGTGCACCACAAAGGCGCGGCGCGTACCGAGCAGGCGCAGCGCGTGCGCGAACATCTCTGTCAGTTCCGGGGCATAGACGCCGAGCAGTTGACTGGTGGCGCCGGCGGGGTTGGCCAGCGGCCCGAGCAGGTTGAAGATGGTACGCACGCCGAGTGCCTTGCGTACCGGCATGACATGGCGGACGGCCGCGTGATAGCGCGGCGCAAAGAGGAAGCAGATGCCGATTTCGTTGAGCGCCTGTTCCATGAGGTCGGGCTCGGCATCGATCTTCACGCCCAACTGTTCGAGCACGTCGGCGCTGCCGCAGCGGCTGGAAACAGAGCGGTTACCATGCTTGGCCACGGCCACACCGGCACCCGCTACGACCAAGGCGGTGGTAGTGGAGACGTTAAACGTGCCGCTGTTATCGCCGCCGGTGCCGCAGGTGTCCACCACGGTCTGGCCGAGCGGTTGCACGCGCACGGCGCGGCGGCGCATGGCGCGTGCGGCGCCAGCCAACTCATCCACGGTTTCGCCCTTGGTGGCCATGGCCGCCAGGAAGGCCGCGATCTGGATCTCGGAGAGTTCCCCCGCCAGGATGGCATCAATGGCCTCGGCGGACTCCTCCGCGGTGAGATTTTTGCGTTGCAGCAGTTTGGTGATCAGCGGTTTGTAGTCCATGGCGCGTGCTTTCTCGCTCGGCTTCGGCCCGGTGGGTCGCGCCCTTAGGCGTTACAGCCGGCCAGTTTCAGGAAGTTGCGTAGCAATTTTTTGCCGGTGGGGGTCATGATCGATTCAGGGTGGAACTGGATCCCTTCCGTTAGGTGCGTGCGGTGCCGGATCCCCATGATTTCGCCATCCTCCGTGCGCGATGTTACGATCAGCTCCGCAGGCAGGGAGGCTTCTTCCACGGCCAGGGAGTGATAGCGCATCACCGTGATGGGGCGGGTGATGCCATCAAAGACCCCTTTGCCATCGGTGGTGATCTCGGAGGTTTTGCCGTGCATCAGGCGCTTGGCGTGCACGATCTTGCCGCCAAAAGTCAGGCCAATCGCCTGGTGGCCGAGGCAGACGCCGAGCAACGGGATGCGGCCGGAGCAGCGCCGGATGACCTCGCAGCAGATGCCGGCGTCTTCCGGACGTCCCGGGCCGGGGGAGATCACGATGGCTTGCGGGGCGAGCTTTTCGACGTCCGCCACGCTCAGGGCATCGTTGCGCGCGACCTGGATATCGGCCGACATTTCGCGCAAATATTGCACGAGGTTGTAGGTGAAGGAATCGTAGTTGTCGAGCATCAGGATCATGGGGAGGCACTCCTTTACGCGAAATCTTTGGGCAGTACGGCACCGCTGCGCAGCAGGTCGAGGGCTCGCGCCACCGAGCGCATCTTGTTGACGGTTTCGATCCGCTCCTTTTCGGGGTCCGAGTCGGCGACGATGCCGGCGCCGGCGCGCACGGTCAGGCGGCCGTGCGCAATGGCGGCGGTGCGGATGCAGATGGCAAAGTCCATATTGCCATCAAACCCGACATACCCCACGGCGCCGCCGTAGGGGCCGCGCGGGGTGGTTTCGAGTTCGGCGATCAGCTCCATGGCGCGCACCTTAGGCGCACCCGAGAGCGTGCCGGCGGGGAAGCCGGACTTCAGCAGGTCAAAGGCGTCGCACCCCGCGTCGAGATCTGCGGTGATGTTGGAGACCAGGTGCATGACGTGCGAGTAGCGCTCGACAATCATGAGGTCGGTGACCTGCACGGTGCCTGGGAGCGCCACGCGGCCGAGTTCGTTGCGCCCCAGGTCCACCAGCATGAGGTGTTCGGCGCGCTCCTTTTCGTCCTTCAGCAGTTCGTCGGCCAGGGCGCGATCTTCCTGTTCGGTGGCACCGCGGGGGCGCGTGCCGGCGATCGGGCGCAGGCAGGCGGTGCGGTTCTCGAGGCGGATCATGGTCTCCGGGGAGGAACCCACCAGCACCTGACTGCCGAGCTTCAGGTAGTAGAGATAGGGCGAGGGGTTGATAAAGCGCTGGGCGCGGTAGAGCCCGACGGTATCGGCGGGGGCTTCGCAGACGAAGCTCTGCGAAAGCACGGTTTGGATGACGTCCCCTTCGTAGATGTGGCGTTTGATGATCTCCACGTTGTCGCGGTAGGCTTGCTCTGACTGGACGGTGGTGGGAACGCCGCCGCGCGCAGCGCCTTGGCGCGGTTTCTCGGCGGGCAGCGGGGCGCGCAGGGTCGCCAGCAGGCCGGCCACGCGGCGGCAGGCGTCATCGTAGAGCGCATCGGGGTCGCTGCCGGGGTTGGCAAAGGCTAAGGCCAGCAGGGTGAGGGAGTGGTTGATGTTATCAAAGATCAGCAGGGTGTCGGGGATCATGAACTCCGCCAGCGGCTCCTCTGGCGGCAGGCGGCTGGGGACGCGCGGCTCGAAGAAGTGCACCATTTCATAGGCGATATTGCCGACGAGTCCGCCGCAGAAGCGGGGGAGGCCGGGGATATTGGCCAGTTGGAAGCGGGCCAGCAGGGTGCGCAGCGTGGCCAGCGGATCGCCGTGGTGCGGTGTGCGGGTCTCTTGGAACCCTTCGCGCACGACGACATCGTCGCGATAAACGGAGACGCGCAAATGGGCGGAGACGCCCATGAAGCTGTAGCGCCCCCACCGTTCGCCGCCCTCGGCGCTTTCAAAGAGGAAGAGGTTTTCCGTGTGGGGTTCAAAGCGGGCGAGCACCGAGACCGGCGTCTCGGTGTCGGCTAGCACGCGCACGCCGACGGGCACGACATTGGCCTGTTGTAGCGCCTCGTGGAACTGACGGCGATCCGGGAACGAACTGAGGTACATGAGTGGCTCCAGTCAAAAGGTCGGGGCGAAGCCTATCTCGCCCTTGCATGTGTTTCTTTATACAGAAACACGGCGCCTTTGTCAACACGCTTACAAGCGCAGGATTATAGCGTTTTCGCTGCATGCGTGTCAGCTATCCCCAAACTGCGAGAGTTCAGCGCGAGGGTCGAAGGACTGCCTCATTTGAGGCGGATAAACCACGTCGAATGCACGAACTGACCCGAAAGAAGGCGCATCGATCGACAATCGGAGGCCCGAGAAGTCCGGCAAGGCTCTA
>CAIOST010000374.1 GCA_903861045.1 uncultured bacterium
ATCGACGAATTATGGCAGGTAGGGCGGGGCCGCCGGACCCGCCGAGCCCCATAATTAGAATTGCTGCGTGCGCAGGGTGGTAGCTTGGCAAGACGGATCAAAACAGGTAAGGAGTTATCCATGACAGAACAAGAGATTCTGGCGTTGCTGCAGGAGACCGGTGCCTTGTTGAACGGCCATTTCGAACTGCGCTCCGGCTTGCATAGCAACCGGTTCTTCCAATGCGCCAATGTGCTGCGCTATCCGCGCGTGGCGGAACGCCTCTGCGCCGAACTGGTCCGCCGGATGCAACCCGAACTCTCCGCCGGTCGGGTGGATGGCGTGATCGCGCCGGCACTGGGCGGGATCCTCGTCGGACATGAGGTGGCCCGGGCCCTGAACGTGCGCTCGATTTTCGCCGAAAAGCAGGATGGCAAGCTGGTCATGCGCCGGTTTACCATCCAGCCCGGCGAACGCTATGTGGTGGCCGAGGATGTCATCACGCGCGGTGGCCGGGTGCAGGAGACTATTGACATCGTGAAGGCGGCCGGGGCGGACGTCGCGGCCATCGCGGTGCTGGTGGACCGCAGTGCCGGCGCCGCGCGGTTTGACTATCCGACTTGCAGCCTGCTGCATATGGCGCCGCAAGTCTGGGAACCCGCCGCCTGTCCGCTTTGCGCGCAGGGTTCCAAGCCGGTACACCCGGGGTCTTGATCAGAGCACCAGGTCCTTGTAGATCGTTTCAATCTTGGCCTTGCTGCGGAGCGACTGGAGCAGCTCCGCCATGGTCTTGTTGAACTTGCGATCCTGCAGCACGCGGTCCATCTCCTTGCCCTTCAGCATGGGGGGCGTTCGGACGCTGAGGAAGCTGGCGCGGACGGATTCCGGCGTGGCGCCGGCCGTGCCGGCCGTGCCCTTGGCAGGCGTCCGAGCCATCACACGCAGGAGCAGGTAGCCGCGGCCGGTGTCGATCACCGGCCCGATCTCGTTGATCTTCTGGGTAAACAGGGCGTCCTCGATCAGCTTGTCGTTGAGCTTGCCGCGCGTAATTTCACCCAGATCACCGCTGGCCAGGCGCTTGTCCTCGCCGCGCGCGATCTCCTGCGATAACTTGGCGTAGTCGACCCCCTTGAGCAGTTGCGCTCGCAGTTCGTCGGCCTTCTGCCGGGATTCCTTACGTTTGGTGATGATTTCCGCCACCAACTCTTCGCGATCTTTTTCCACGACGACAATCTTGTCCCGGATCCCCTGCTGGATGAGCTTGTCCACGAGCAGCCCGTCCTCGAATTCGCGGCGGGTCTCCTTCTCGCCGAGGGGGGATTTCTGGAAGAACTCCTCCAGCGAGGTGGCCATGCCGCGCTCCTTGAGCAACCCTTCCATCTCGCGCACGAACTTCTGGCGGTCGGCTGAGCTTACCTTGAGGCCGCGGCGATGCGCCTCATCCATCAGGACGGTCTTGTTGATAAACAGGGTGAGGGCCTTGTGGCGGAAAAACTCCAGGGCTTTCTCCTCGCCCCCCGGTGGGATGTAGAGCGTCTTCGCCTCTAGTTCATCTCTGAGGTAGTTGCGCGCCCGCTGATCCACCTGCCCCCAGGTCATCTTCTGCCCGTTTACCCGGGCAGCCAGATCCTTGGGCTGGTAGGTCACCCCGGGTTGGTACTCCTTGATCTTGTGGCTGCAGCCGGATGTCAGCAGTAGCGTCATGGCGGTAAATAAAAAGCAGGCGTGTAGCATCGGCAGTCTCATCATGAATCTCCCGTCGTGGCACCCCCGAAGCGCGCGGGGTCGGTTTCCAGCAGTTCCAACGCCAGCCGGCGCGGACCTGGCGGTGTGTCTAGATGCGAACGTATAAATATACCAAGAAACCGCCACAAACCAAGCGAAAGATGCGGCGCCAGTGGTTCCTGGGCGCATCCCTGGTCCCCTGCCTTTGCGGTGTAGTGTTGGGTTTCTTGCGACAGACGTTGCAACTGCAGCAGGACCTCCCGGTGGACCGTGAGCACGGATTCGCCCGCAGTCGACGGTGTGCTATGCGCACACCGGACCTGCCCTGCGCCGATGGCAAAGCGCACCCAGGGGGCGGCGGTGGGGGTGTGGCAGGTGGGGCAGAGGGCAAAGCCGGGCAAGACGCCCTGATGTTGCAGCAGGGATAGTTCGAATTGCAGCATCGTGCCCAAGGTGGGGGGGGCGCGGCAGAGGGCGACCAGCGTTTCGTCCAGCAGTTCGTATAAGTCGCCGGATTCCTGTGCCGGTTGCGCCACGCGGCTGACCAGATCCGCCAGGTAGCTGGCGGTGACGACGCGCCGCCAGTCGGCACGCAAGGCTTCCCGCGTATCCAGGGGGGTGACCTCCCGGATGGCATGCACGCCGTCGTGCTCGTGCCGGTAGAAAAGCAGTTCACAGCAGTAGAACAGGTCGTATTGACCCAGAAAGGCACTCTTGGGTCGGCAGGCCCCTTTAACGACCGTGGTGATGCGGCCAAATTCCGCCGAAAGCCAGGTCACCACATGCGAGGTGCGCGAGAAGGGGGCGATCCGTAACGCGATGGCGTCGGTTTTTAGGATTTGGGGCGCTGTCAGATCCAAAGACATCGCACTCGAACTTATCACAGGAACGATAAGATCGTAATCATAATCGCTATTCTCTGGTGGCAGGGTTCCGGCCGGGTGCGGTATGATGCGCGCCATGTCCCCCTCTGTCCTGCTCCTGCACAACCTGCCCTCCGAGGAACCGCTCTTCCGCGCGGCCTGCGGGGCGTCGGATGCCGGGGTCAGTCAGGCCGTCCGCCATGTGGCAGAGGCGCTGGCGGCCTGGCAGTGGCCGCATCGCGTGGCCGGGGTGCGGCACCTGACGGAGTTGCCGGTGGTTTTGCAGGCTGGCGCCGAATCGGTGGTGTTTAACCTGGTGGAGCGGTTGGATGGTGGCGAGCAGGAGTGCAGCTTTGTGCCGGCCATCTGCCGGGCCTTTGGGCGCGCCTGTACCGGCGGTACGGCCGAAAGCCTGGTCCTGACGCTCGACAAGGACCTGACCAAGCGCCGCCTGTCGGCGCACGGGGTGCGCACGCCGGCCGGGGTGGTGGTGCCCGTGGGCACCAGGGTGCCGGACGCCCTGCCCGGCGGGGCCTGGTTTGTCAAGCCGCTCAGCTCCGACGGTAGCGAGGGGATCGAGCTGGATTCACTGATCCACGGCGGGGATCGCACGGCGCTGGCCGCGGCGGTGGCGCGGGTGCATGCCAAGCTGGGGCAGGCGGCGCTGGTCGAGGAGTTCATCGCGGGGCGCGAATTCAACCTGTCCATCGTGGAGGGGGCGGGGCAGGTGGTGCCACTGCCTGTTTCGGAGATTGATTTCGCGCTCTTTCCCAAGGGTCGCCCGCATTTTGTGGATTATGCCGTGAAGTGGCAGCCGGGGCTCATCGCGGGACAGGTGTCGCCGCGGCGGGTGCCGGCGCAGGTGGATGATGCCCTGGCCGCGCGTCTGCGGGCCGTGGCGCGGCACGCCTGGCAGGCCTGCGGCTGTCAGGATTATGCCCGCGTGGATACGCGCCTGGATGCCGCGGGTGAGATTTATGTCCTGGATGTGAACATCAATTGCGACCTGTCGCCGCTGGCCGGGCTGCCCGCCGCTTGGCAAGCCACGGGCGCCCCGTTTGCTGCGTTTGTGCGGCAGATGATCGAGAATGCCTGCCGTCGGAAATCAGCCAACCATGATACCCTTTGAACAACTCCTGAACCCGGAACAACACGCCGCCGCCACCGCCGGCGATGGCCCCCTGCTGGTGTTAGCCGCCGCCGGCACCGGCAAGACCCGTACCCTGGTCTACCGCGTGGCCTACCTGGTGGAGCGGGGGAATCCGGCCGACTCCCTGCTGCTATTGACGTTCACCAACCGGGCAGCACGCGAAATGATCACGCGCGCCGAAGAGGTGGTCAGCGGCGTGACCGGCGGCATCTGGAGCGGCACGTTTCACCATGTCTGCAACCGCTTTCTACGCCGCTATGCCGACCGGCTGGGGTTCCGGCACGACTTTACCATTTTGGATCGCGATGACTCCGGCTCCCTGATTGATGAGTGCGTGAAAACGCTCAAGCTGAATCGCAAGGATTTCCCCAAGCGCGAGGTGCTTTCCTCGCTCTTTGGCAGTGCCGCCAATCGCTGTCTCCCGCTTACCGACGTGATTGGCACCAGTCTGGATGAACTCCCGGTGGAGCCGGGCGAAATCGTGCGCGTGCATGCCGCTTACGAACAGCGCAAACAGCAACTGGGCGCCATGGATTTTGATGACCTGTTGCTCAACGGGTTGCGACTGCTGCGGGAGCATGCGGATATCTGCCAGGGGTATCAGCAGCGCTTCCGGCACATCCTGGTGGATGAATACCAGGACACGAACCTGCCGCAAGCGCAGTTGGTGGATCTGCTCGGCGCGCACCACCGCAATGTCATGGTGGTGGGCGACGACTTCCAGTCCATCTACGGCTGGCGCGGGGCGGATTTCCGCAATATCATGGAGTTCCCTAAGCGCTATCCGGGGTGCAATATCGTCAAGCTGGAGCGCAACTATCGCAGCGTGCCGGAGATCCTGGAGGTGGCCAACGCCTGCATCGCCGGCAACCCGGAGCAGTTCCAGAAGACGCTGCGCCCCACGCGGCCCGCGCGTGCCAAGCCGCGGGTGCTCTACCTGCGCGATGGGGACGATCAGGCCAAAACCGTGGTGCGGCTGGTGCACCGGTATCTGCAGGATGGCTTCCGCCTGAATCAGATGGCCGTGCTCTACCGGGCCCATTTTCATTCCATCGAATTGCAGATGGAGCTTTCGCGGGCCGGGCTCCCGCATACCATCACGTCCGGTGTGGGGGTGTTTGAGCAGGCGCACGTGAAGGACGTGCTGGCCTTTCTGCGCGTCTGCTGCCGGCCTGACGACCGGCTGGCGTTTGGCCGGTTGCTGGGGATGCTCTATGGGGTGGGGCCCAAGGCGGTGGAGACCTACTGGGAGAAGCTGGGCGGCCGGTTCGATAGCCAGAATGAGGCGCAACGTGCGGCGCTCTGTGTCATGGTCAAGCCCGCCGCACGCGCGGAGTGGCAGGTGGTGGACCAGTTGCTGGGCGACTTTCACCGCGAAAACCTGGCGCGCAACGGCGGCGAGATCATTGCGCGCTTCTTCGACCGTTTTTTGCACGCCTACTTGCAACGCGCCTATGAGAACGCCGACAAGCGCGCCGACGATGTCCAGGAGGTGGCGGTGCAGATCATGCAGAGCCCGGATGTCCCCGCCTTCCTGTCGGAAGTGGCGCTGCTGACGAATGTGGACCATACCTATGCCAAACAAGGCGCGGAAGAGGTGGCGGAAAAGCTGCAGCTCTGCACGGTGCATCAGGCCAAGGGGATGGAGTGGCCGGTGCTGTTTGTCATCTGGGTGACGGAGGGGATGTTCCCCTCCAGTCGCACCCTGGGCGAGGCCGGCGATGATGCGGAGGAGCGGCGCCTCTTTTACGTGGCCGTCACACGGGCCAAGGACGAACTCTGCCTCTGCGCGCCCTAGATGCGGCGCACCCGCGACGGCGGCGTCTTCTTCTGCAAGCCGTCGCGCTTCATCAAGGAGCTGCCGCGCGGACTGCTGCGCGAATCGTACGGGCTGCGGTAAATATTTGTTCAGAAGAACTTGTGTGTAAAGGCCAGCGCGTACACCTACCACCTTCTCTTTCCCCTTCGTGCTCTTCGCGGGCTCGTCCGTAACTTCAAGTTACCCCCTCGATCATTCACGGCGCAGCCGCGCGGCGGGCTTGCCTATAACTTAGGCTGTCGCCAGGGCTTCTTGCTTCATAATCGTAATCGTAATCTTAATCTTAATCCTCTGCGTGGTAGCAGATTACGATTACGATTAACCTAGAAACGTAAGTTGAGCATCTCTTTGGCTGTACGAATCAGGTGCCGCAGCAGACCCCACACGGCAGCGCGGAGGTGCTCCCCGGTGGGCTGGGCCCACCGGTAGCAAAGATCTGCGAGAGAAAGGAAGCAGCTACATTCAACAAGCAAAAGGAATGGCGCGAGGTCAGGCCGCAGCGGCTACACCTCGCGCCGCTCCTTTTGCTAGGTCACACCCTACCACCTAGCACCTACCACCTTCTCTTCGGTGCGCTGTTAGTCAGTGAAACAGGGATGCACCCCCGTGCACCCCCGCACCCCATGGTCTTTTCCTGAAGACCTGGTTCTGTGGACTCCCCGCCGGGCGGAATCTAGCCACAAAAAGCACAAAAGACACAAAAGAAAGCGGTTTTTTGTGATTTATGTGCCTTTTGTGGCCAACATGAATGGTCTGCACCG
>CAIOST010000375.1 GCA_903861045.1 uncultured bacterium
ACGCACTCTCCCAATCCGCGAAATACACGCATTACTAGGAGCGGTGGAGCATTTCTTTTGGACAGGATTAACAGGATTTTGCAGGATGGTGGCCCCTGAACTGCGGAAGATTGGGGGGGTGGATGCTTGGAAGGCTGGAGAAAACGCTGAAACAAGCAGTCTCCTGCGAATCATAGGATGGTGCGCCAAATCAAGCGGTGATTGAGAAATTAATTGAGAAGCTGCGCCGGATCGTTCTCAAATGGCCGGCCTGGGCCCAGCCGGCCGGCAAGGCGAAGCGGTGAACGCGACCGGTCCGGAGTTAGCCACAGAGGGCATGGAATGCACACAGCGAAGGGCGCGAGGGGGCGCGAAGGGAGGAGAGAGGTGGCAGGTGTTAGGTGGTAGGGATGACAGGGAGATGGACCAGCCATGGGGGGTAGGAAGGACGGAGGGAAAGCGGCGTCAAGCGGTTCGACGGCGCTCACCGCCTGCGGCCGCCGCAGTCCAAAGGGGACGGCCGGAGTGGGGGAGGTCAAGCTGGTGGGTACGCAGGAGCGTGCGCCGGAGACCGGACGGGAGCTTGCGGCGATGCGTGCCGCGTATTACTACCGCTTGGGTGGAATGAACATTGACAGGTCATTTGTTTGAGGCTATGTTTTAGTCTCAAACGGTTATTTTTGGGCTAAGAATTAGTCATAATTACAGGAGGGAGCATGTTCGAGCGGGAACTGCAGCGTAAGATCGAGGACTTCCGGGAGCTCGGCATTCCATCATACCTGCCACGCGATTCCAAGCTGCACATGGTGGACCGTATGGTGTCCACCGTCATCGGCGCCCGCCGTTCAGGTAAGAGCTTTCGCGTGCTGCAGGCGGCGGATGAATTGATCCGGCAGGGCTTCCTTCCATCCCTGCGGCATGTATGCCCGGTGGATTTCGATAACCCGATTCTGTCGGCCATGACCGCCAAGGACCTGCCTCTGATCCAGGGCACGTTTCTCAAGATTACGCCCGAGTGTGGCCTCCAGACGCCGTTGCTCTTTGTCCTGGATGAGATCCACCGGATCCCTAAATGGGAGGATTACGTCATCGAGCTCTCCCGCAACCCCCGCTGGAAGGTCATCGTCACGGGGTCGTCCTCGAAGTTGCTGAAGGATGATATTTCCACTTCGTTGCGCGGCAAGTCCATCTCGTCCACCGTCTATCCGCTCTCCTTCGCCGAGTATCTCCGGTTTACCGCGTGCGAGGGCCAGTCTGCCTCGACCCGGGGGCAGGCTGCGATGCGGGCGCGGTTTGATGATTATCTGAAATGGGGTGGATATCCGGCGATCCCGGGCGCGCCCGCGCCCTCACGTGAAGTGCTGCTGCGCGAGTATTTCGATACCATGCTCCTGAAAGATATCGTCCAGCGCTTCAACGTCAGCAAGCCGCAGCAGTGCATCGAATTGTATCACTACCTGCTTTCGAACATCGGCCGGCCCTACACCCTCAAAAGCGCGTACGAGCTGCTCAAGCAGGCTGGTCACGCCACCAGTCGTGATGCGGTGCGCGAGTACGTGGCCTGGGCCGAGGATGCCTGGCTGCTCTTTACCATTCCCATCCACGCGCAGTCGCAGAAGGAGCAGGAGCGCAACTACCGCAAGGTCTATGCCATCGACTGGGCCCTGGCCCTGCGCAATAGCAGCGTGTGGGACGGCTCGTATGCGCGCTCGCTGGAGAACATGGTATACCTCCACCTGCGCCGGAACTACCCGCGGGTGCGGTACTACCTCACGCGCAGCAAGCGACAGGAAGTGGACTTTCTTGTGTCCGACGAACGCGGCAAGCCGGTCCTGGCTGTGCAGGTCAGCCAGGAGATCAGTCACCCGGACACGCTACGGCGCGAACTCGAGCCATTGGTCTCGACCGCACGTTACTTTGGCACCGCGCAGAATCTCATCCTTACCCTTGGCCAGGAGCAGCGCTTCGACCAGGACGGCGTTACCGTACACGCCCTGCCGACCTGGCGATGGCTGCTGCAAGAGAATGCCGTCGCCTGTTCAGGGAGTGATTTGGCCAGTTGCCCGCCAGCAAGTGCGCCAGTTGCCGGCTGAGGCATTCCGGTCTGGCCATCTCGCACTCCCAGACGGTAATCACGCGCCAGGCGCTGCGCCGGAGCGCTGCTTGGTTGCGTTGGTCGAGGGCAGTAAAACTCGTAACTACTCAGGACACGTCGCGCGACGGCATAACCCGGTGGACGACTACGGCGACGACTACGGATAACGAGGAGAATTCCGAATTCGTCCACCGTAGTCGGCCACCGACCCGTACCACCTGAGTAATTACCTATTCAGAAAGACACCAACGGAGGTCATGGGGGGCGTATTTGCAAACCAGCCACTGCGTTCGTCAGGGCAGGGGAGCCGGACATCTAATGGGCGACCCCCGCCATCCCATTCGCTGCTCCCGCCGCACGGCGTTGCCGTTTTTTACCAGCCGCGCGCTAACGTGGCGAAATTTCGTGCGTCAGGAGGCAGGGGGTCTTACGCACGTCAGTTGCAGTGGCGTGGTCGGGACACGCGTTGGGCCAGCTCGGCCGGGGCGCTGGCGACTGCGATCAAGGGGGGGTGGAAAGCAGTTGAAGCGGTGGCCGCAGGGGCGTGTTTGCCGACTGTGGACGGCGGCGTGAAAGTGTAGTGAAAGTGGCCTTTTGAAAATGCGCCATGCTGCGCTCGTAATGTGGGCGAATTGGGCGAAAAGGGATCTCTAAGATACTCAAACAACCTGTCTGGACAGCATGAAGGCAGAAGAACATGGTTTTTGTTTGGAAGTGAAGAAAATGGCGCGAAGAGTATCTACAATTTCAAACCGCCACTTTCACTACACTTTCGCTTTGGCGTCCACAGCCGCCATCGTGGGCGTAGCGTGACTCGCTGCCTTCCAGTCATCGGCAGGTCTGTGGTATGCTGCTTGCACCGGTGGACTAGTGCCCGCAGTGCAATCGGCTGCTGTGTATGTGCTTTTGGCCATCAGACGAAAGGACGTACAAAAATGAACGCGGCCACGCACCCTCCGCCGAAGCCTGCTACGGCCGGCACGCCCGTAAAGCGGCGTGTCCGTTATCGGGGTACACATCCGCGCCGTTTTGTGGACAAATACAAGGAACTCGATCCGGTACGGTACGCTGCCGACCATGCGCGGGTTATCCAAAGAGGCGATACCCCGGCAGGCACACACCGTCCCATCTGCGTGCAGGAAGTCTTGGCAGTGCTCGAGCCCCACGCTGGACAAACCGGTCTGGATGCCACACTTGGTTATGGCGGACACTGCCGCGAACTCCTGGCCCGTGTCCTACCTGGCGGACGGGTCTTCGGCATCGATGTGGATGCCGTCGAACTGGCTCGTACCGAAATACGCCTGCGCGCGTCAGGTTTCGGCGAAGAGCAGCTCATCGTCCGGCAGATCAACTTTGCCGGTATTCCACAATTGCTGACCCTGATCGGCGGCGGCTTGGACTTCATCCTGGCCGACCTGGGTGTTTCATCCATGCAGCTCGATAATCCGGCGCGTGGCTTCACGTTCAAGAGCGAAGGGCCACTGGACCTCCGGCTCAACCCCGACCGCGGCCAGCCCGCCAGGGTCCTGCTGCAGTCGATTCCGTTGAACAAGCTGACGAGCGTATTGCGCAACCATGCGGACGAACCGCATGCCACAATTATTGCGCAGGCCATCTGTGCACAGCGGGAAGCATCTTGCAGCACCACCGCGCTGGCGGCCGTGATTCACAAAGCCCTGACGACGTCGGACCGCGGCTTGCCCGAGACGGAGATCGTGAGATCTATCCGGAGAACCTTTCAGGCGCTGCGCATTGCGGTGAATGATGAGTTTTCCGCGCTGGATCAGTTCCTGCGCAACCTCCCGCTCTGTCTGAAGGACGGAGGACGCGCGGCGGTCATCAGTTTCCATTCCGGTGAGGATAAGCGGGTCAGCAAAGCATTTGCAGACGGACTGGCCGCGGATACCTATTCGAGCATCTGCCAGACACCCATTCGCGCCTCCGCCCGGGAATGCGACGATAATCCGCGCGCCAAAAGTGCCGTGCTACGCTGGGCTAGGAAACGCCGGGATCCGTGAGGGAAGTTTCGCAGGGTTGGGCGCACATTTGCTGAAATCGCCTGTATCGCGCGGCCTGATTACATGCGATACTGCTAACGGTTATTGATATGAATATTTCATCTGCTATCTTTGATCGCAGCGCGCCGGACCTGGCGGCGTGCCCCGACGAGTTGTTGCCGGAATTCGCGTTCATCGGCCGCTCGAATGTCGGCAAGTCGTCGTTGCTGAACTTCCTGGCGGGCAAGCGCGAGCTGGCCCGTATTTCGAGCACGCCGGGGTTCACCCAATTGATCAACTTCTTCACGATCAACCAGCGCTGGCGCTTGGTGGATTTGCCGGGGTACGGGTTCGCCCAGGTGGCGCGGCAGGACAAGGCCAGGTTCAATGCGGCGGTCAACGATTACCTGCAGAACCGCCCAAACCTGCTCTGCGTCTTTGCGCTCGTCGACTCCGGCTTGCCGCCGCAAGCGATTGACGTGGAATTCATGGCCTGGCTGGTGGACAACGCCATTCCGTTCGTGCTCGTGTTTACCAAGTCCGACCGGGTCGCGGCCGCCAAGTTGCAGGCGAACATCGTGGCGTTCAAGGCGCAGATTGCTGAGACCTGCGAGATACTGCCGGAAATCCTCACGTGTTCGACAAAGGCACGGGTTGGGCGCGGCGCGCTGCTCAAGATCATCGAAGAAGCCATGGCACCGGAATAGACACCAACTGGGTATCCCCTTTACTCGAGCGAGGTCGTACCTCAGACTGACGGGCTTTCGCGGCCATCGTCCTCGTCCTCGATCGCATATCGAACTCGGTCTTCCACCATCAGGTCCGTCGACCACGCGACGAACTGCAGCTCGATCTGATAGACGTCACGTTTCCCGTGATCCAATTGGTGCTGCACGGCGGGTCCCTACCTTTCAGTCTTTCCGATCCGAGGACGAGGACGAGGACGAGTGGAGTCATCCGCCCTCTCCGTGACTTTCTATCTCTGCCTATTGAGAAATCTCGTCACTAGAGTAAAGGGGATACCCAGTACGCTCCCATTAGCGTCCATTAGCGTCCATTCGCGGTTACTCCCCCAAATCCCCGCGCCTCCCACCGCCCGTAGACCCTAACACCTAACACCTAACACCTAACACCTTTCTCTTTCCCTCGCGGTTGCCAGCTCCGTTGCTCAAATGCCGTTGACGGTCACCCGCGGGGCGATGAGCGGATTTTGCGCAAGGAATTCGCTGGCGCGGCCGCGCGCGGTGGCCAGATCCGGGGCGCCTGTCACTTTCGCAAAGAAGGTGTGGCCGAAGTAGAGGTTGCGCGCGAAGTAGGGGGTGATCTGCTTGATCCGCTCCAGGGCCTTCGTTGCCGGAAAATCCTCGCAAATGTAGTCGCAAAGGCGGTTCCATGCGTCCAGGTAATCCACGACCAGGCCAGGGTTCTGCCATTTCGCAAAGAACCACGGTTGTGCTGCCACAATGCGGCCAAACATGAGGCCGGCCGTGGGCGCCAACTGCGCGGCCAGCGCTTGGGTCTGGTCCTGACTAATCAGGTCGCCGCTGGCAATCATGGGTAGCCGCGTGCCGCCCGCCAGTTCGCCATACAAGGCCTGCCGCGCCGAACGCTTGAGCTGCTCCTCGGCAAAACGCGGGTGCAGCGTGAGCGCATCCACCCCCTCGTCTTCGAGTAACCGCAGGCGCTCGCGGAACTTCTGGCGCCACTCCGGTATTTCCCGGCCGAGGCGCGTCTTGATCAGCAGCGGGCCGGCAAAATTGGCCCGCGCGACGCGCAGAATCTCACGCAGTCGCACTTCGTCTTCAAATAAGTCGGCGCCGCCCCCCTGCCGGCGAATGCCAGGGGCTGGACAGGCAATGTTGAGATCAAGGCCGTCCGGGCGTAGCGCCGCTAAGCGCTCCAGAATCTCCGGCAGCCGCTCGGCGCTGGTCACTAGCAACTGGTAGATCACTTGCCCTTCCTGCGGACGACGTTTGAGCCAGGGGGAGGTGTGGATGTTTTCCACCAGGATCTGCCGGGCGCAGAGCATCTCGGTCCAGAGCGCGCCATAGCCGCCATAGTCGGCCAGCAGGCGGCGCAAGGCGCTGTGGGTCAGGCCTGCCATGGGGGCACAGAAAAGCGCCGGCGCGAATGTCACGCCGCGCAGCGTCAGCGGCGCGCGCGGTAGGGTGGGGGGGACGCTCATGGGTTACAAGTTCGCAAACGGATTGGCCGAGAAGCCGCTGCGCGACGACTGGGAGCGGTTGGTGCCGGCCGGTCGCGCTGCGCCCGGGCGGTTGGGTGCCGCGGCGGCGGGCCGGGTACCGCCCGGCGCGGCCGCTGGCGCGGGCGCGGGGTTCATGCGCGCCGTCAGCGCGATGCGCTTGCGCGCCAGATCCACCTCCAGCACCTTAACCTTGATCCGGTCGCCGGCCTTGACGACCTCCGCCGGATCGCGGATGAAGCGGTCGGCCAGTTGCGAGACGTGGATCAAGCCATCCTGATGGACGCCTATATCCACGAACGCGCCAAAGGCGGTGACGTTGGTGACTACGCCTTCTAACGCCATGCCGGGTTTTACGTGCTCAATGGCGGTGACGTTGTCGAGAAACTTGGGTGCCTCAAAGGTGGCGCGCGGGTCACGCCCCGGTTTCTTCAATTCGGCCATGATGTCGCGCAGCGTGGGCTCGCCCACGCTGTCGGTAATGTATTTCTTGAGCGGGATGGCATCAATGGCTGCGGTGTTGCCGAGTAACGCCTGCAACGGCACGCCGCTGTCGCTGGCCATCTGTTCCACCAGGGCGTAGCGTTCGGGGTGCACGGCCGAGGCATCCAGTGGATGGGCCGCGCCATGGATGCGCAGGAACCCCGCCGCCTGCTCAAAAGTCTTGGGGCCGAGCCCCGGGACCTTGGCCAGCGCCTTGCGGCTGGCGAAGGGACCGTGTTCGTCCCGATAGGCGACCAGACGCTTGGCCAGCGTCGGCCCAATGCCGGAAACGCGCGCCAGCAGCGGCGCCGAGGCCGTGTTGGCTTCCACACCCACGTGGTTTACGCAGGAGACCACGATTTCATCAAGCTTCTCGGCCAACAGCGGCTGGTAGACATCGTGCTGGTATTGCCCAACCCCAATGGACTTGGGGTCAATCTTGACCAACTCCGCCAGCGGATCCTGCAGACGGCGGCCGATCGAGATGGCGCCGCGGATCGTTAGATCGAGGTCGGGGAATTCCTCGCGGGCAATCTCCGAGGCCGAGTAGACCGACGCACCCGCCTCATTGACCGAAACGACTAGCACCTCGGTATGCCCCGCCTTTTGTAGGGTCTGGCGTACGAGCGTTTCGGTCTCGCGACCGGCGGTGCCATTGCCGATGGCGATGGCGCTGGGGGTAAACTTGGCCACCAGCTTGCAGATGGCCACCTGCGCCTCCTGCGCCGAGCGCTCGCCCTGCGAGGGGTAGATGGTGATGGTTTCCAGAAACTTGCCGGTGGCATCCATGGCGGCGCACTTGCACCCCGTGCGGAGTCCTGGATCAATGCCAATGACCTTCTTATCGCCGAGCGGCGCTTGCAACAGCAGGTGTCGCAGGTTTTCGCCAAAAATGCCGATCGCATCACGGTCGGCCTTGAGCTTCTGCTCCACCATCACGTCGAGTTCCACGCTGGGGGCGATCAGGCGCTTGTAGCTGTCCTCAATGGCCTGTTTCAGTTGCGGCGCAAAGGGGGAGGCGGGGTTGAGGGCGTAGGTCTCCTCGATGCGGCGCAAGAGCGGTTCGGCGTCGAGCGCGAGTTTGACGCGCAGAACGTTTTCCGTCTGGCCGCGTCGGATAGCCAGGAAGCGGTGGGAAGGGATCGTGGCCACGGATTCGCGGAAGTCGTAGTACTGTTCAAACTTGGTGGGCTGCTCGGGCTTGGGGTCCACGACCTCGGAGACCACAGCGCTCTGCTTGGCAAACGCTTGGCGCACCAAGCCGCGCACCTCGGCATTCTCCGCCACGGTTTCCGCCACAATGTCCCGCGCACCGGCCAGGGCCACGGCGATCGACTCGACGCCTTTTTCCGTGTTGAGGAAGGCTGTGGCTTCGGCCTGCGGGTCAGCCGTGGCGGCTTGTTCCAGGATGCGCTGCGCCAGCGGCTCCAGTCCGCGTTCGCGGGCAATCATGGCGCGTGTGCGGCGCTTGGGCTTATAAGGGAGATATAGGTCTTCCAGATCGGTCTTCAAGGTGCAAGCGCTGATCTTGTCGCGCAGGTCGTCGCTCAGCTTCCCTTGCGTTTCGATGGATTGGAGGATGGTTTGCTTGCGCTCATCCAGTTCGCGGTAATAGGTGAGGCGTTCCTGGATTTTAGAGATTTGCACTTCATCTAGGTTGCCGTGCTGCTCTTTGCGGTAGCGCGCGATGAAGGGGATGGTGTTGCCTTCGGCGAAGAGGTGGGCCACGGCCAGAATCTGGCGCGGCGCAATGCCCAGTTCGGACTGGACACGGACGATGTTGGCTTCCAGATTGGGAGCAGGCGACAAAGGCGCGGTACTCATGGATCATCCTCGAAAGCAAAAAACCCAGCAATAGCTGGGTTTTTGTATATTTGGCACCCCCTAGGGGAGTCGAACCCCTCTTACCAGGTTGAGAACCTAGCGTCCTAGCCGATAGACGAAGGGGGCGTAGGACCGTTGCAACAAGCGCATAAATTAGCGTACTAGCGTGTCTGTGTCAACACCCTGAGATTCTTTTGTTTCCCCCTTGCAGGCGCATAGATGGTGTGATAGATTGATCTCGTTTTCCGGGCGCCTGTAGCTCAATTGGATAGAGCATCAGACTACGGATCTGAGGGTTGCAGGTTCAACTCCTGCCAGGCGCGCCACATGAGGCGCCTGAAATAGGTGCACGGAAAACAACCAGACGATTGCGGGGTGGAGCAGCCTGGTAGCTCGTCAGGCTCATAACCTGAAGGCCGTTGGTTCAAATCCAACCCCCGCTACCATTTTTCAAGGGTCTGAAAGAAATTTCAGACCC
>CAIOST010000376.1 GCA_903861045.1 uncultured bacterium
CCCCCCCCCCCCCCCCCCCCCCCCCCCCCCCCCCCCCCCCCCCCCCCCCCCCCCCCCCCCCCCCCCCCCCCCCCCCCCCCCCCCCCCCCCCCCCCCCCCCCCCCCCGGCGCGATAAGTGTGCCACGGCGTGGTGGTGAGGAACGATAGTTAGGCGGAGCGGGTGATGGAGCAAAGGGGGATGGGATGGCCTCCCCCTAGGGGGAGGGCGCGTTTAGTTTGAGAAACTGATATGGCGTATCCTCCGTCGCGTCCGCGCAAACCTGTGCGGCGACAAACAACAAGGAGACCCGTCATGGGCAAACACATCACCGACACGCAGCGTCTGACAATCGAGCATATGCTCAAAAGTAACGCCTCGCTGAAGAGCATCGCGAGGGCGACTGGGAAAAGCCTCAAGACCGTCACGCGGGAGATCGCCAAGCGTAGCGTCGAGAGCCATAAGGGAGCCGCCGGAAGGGTGCCGAACCGCTGCGTTTCCCGCCGCGCATGCGCCAGATGCCAGCTCTGCGCGGATCAGCCGGACTGCACCCGTAAGTGCTCGACGTGCAAATGGTGCAACCTGAAGTGCCCGGACTTCCGCGAGGAGGTCTGCGCGAGGCTCTTCGCGCCGCCCTACGTCTGCAACGGATGCGGGGACGAAGGGGCGTGCGTGCTGCGCAAGTGCTACTACATCCATCGCCTCGCACACAAGAACTACCGCGACCTCCTCGAGGAGAGCCGCGAGGGCGCCAACATCACCCAGGATGAGTTGCTAGCCATCGACGCTGTCCTCGCGGGCGCCGTCCGCAACGGCCAGTCCATCCACCACGTCATGACGCACAACCCGGACAACTTCACCGTGAGCGAGAAGACCGTCTACCGCTACGCAGCGGGCGGCCTGCTCGCCGTGAAAAACGGCGACATGCCGCGCGTCTGCATGCTCAAGCCGCGTAAGTCCAAGCCCGTCGAGCACAAGGTTGACTCCAAGTGCCGCATCGGGCGCACATACGCCGAATTCCAGAACTTCCTAGCCGAACGCCCAGACACGCCCGTCGCCGAGATGGACTCCGTCATCGGCCGCGTCGGCGGAAAAGTCCTGCTGACGATGTACTTCCGACCCAGCGCGATGCTCTTCGCGTTTCTCCGCGACCGCAACGACTCGCAGTCCGTCCTCGACCGCTTCGACTGGCTCTGGTCGGACGCCGGCGCCGGGCCTGACCTCTTCCGCCGCATATTCCCCGTAATCCTTACCGACAACGGCTCCGAGTTCTCCAACCCCTCCGCCGTCGAGTTCGACGGAGGCGCCCGCCGTACCTTCGTCTTCTTCTGCGATGCCTGCGCGTCTTGGCAGAAGGGCGGCATTGAGCGCGACCACGAGCCTCTGCGCGCCATCCTCCCGAAGGGAACGTCGTTCGACGGTCTCACACAGGCCGACGTCAACATCGCCCTCTCCCACATCAACAGCTACTCCCGCCCGTCGCGCGGCGACAAGTCCCCCTACGACCTGTTCGCCTTCTGCTACGGGACCGATCTCCTCGACAAGCTAGGCATCAGGAGGATCGTACCCAACGACATCATCCTGAAGCCCTCGCTGCTGGCTAAATAGCCGCCCCTGCGCGGTACATCACGCCCGGCCATCCAGGACCGGGAGACGGGGGCGCGTTTTCCATGTCCGAAACACGGGATCACGCCGCTCCGCGTCCCTCCATGCCCTTTTCCGGCCCCGTCTCGCTCCGAAAACGCCCGTACAACCGCGCCGAACCTCCAGACCCCCTCCGCACCACCTTTTTTCGGAAAGACTAAACGCGCCTGAAGGCGCGTTTAGTCCGCCAAAGGCGCGTTTACTTTGTCCTTCGACCGGAAACGCGCATGCACGCGCACGGGGTGTTTTATACCGCGAGGGTCACGCAGGAGAGGTGGCAGGTGGGAGGTGGGAGGTGGTACGGGCCACCCCGGTCGCGAACGGCAAATGGGCGAATGGCGAGGTCCGAAGCATGACACCTTTCCGACCCCGCAACCGCCCCCGATCTCAACGAAAAGCTTCCCGATCATTTCCGTCAGCGTTGCGGTTCTGCCTCGCCGCTACGGTCCATCAACTTTCTGGGGGCGAACGTCAGCGATCACCAGCGGGTTTGCGAGCCGTATCCTGCGGCACTTCGTTGGGACTCTCCTCGTTTTCCAAACTATCAGTCGGAGGGTTCAACCCTTGGCCCCGACCGAGACGGTTCGTGCCGAGAATCGGATTCCATGATGTCCCATCGGGGACGTAGGGTTCTGCATCTGGATCAATGGCAGGCTCTGCATCCTCATCCTTGCGTTTGTCCTTGACCACAACTGAGCCGGCGATGAAATCGTGAAGGGCTCTCCTCTTCGAACTGAACATCATCGTCGTGACCTCGATCACGAACCAGACAACGGCGACGGACCCGGAGACTATGCTGGCCGTGTCTGGCACCGTCGCCGGGTGTTGGAGGGAGAATCTGCCGTCCATAATCTGGTACAACTCGTTCGGCAACAAGATTGCCGTAATCGCGAGAGGGACGATGTCGCGCCTGATCGCCTGAAGGTACGTAACATGTCGCTGTTCTGACAGATCAAGGACCCGGAGATTCATCGCCATCTTCCCCAGCGTCTGCCCGAACCTACCGAGAAAGTAGATGCTGTAAGCGTAGTACATCACACTGGTTCCAACATGAACGACCGCAAGCAATGCCCTTGGCAAGGCAGCGTGGTGCGCCCATATCCAGTTCGCCAACAGTGCTATCGGCAACAACACGATTCCGTCCACGACTCCGGCCCAGAACCGTCTCCAGAAAGTGCGGTATTTCTCTTCACTCATCTTCATTTCTCGTGCTCCAACGTCAGCGATCAGCCTCGGCGGCGTATTGTCCATGGCTCCTATGGTCCATTGCTCGCCGAGGCTGCATCCGTTGGTTGGCAGTCTTAGTAGACCCTGGTTCGGACCAAGGCGTGCAGAACTCCGCCGATCATCATGTTCATCACGACACTCAGCACGGCCGATCCGATTCCGATAATGTCAAGTGGTGACAGAATGAGTTTGGTTTTGTATCTGAGGAGGACTCCAGCAACACAAAGTGCTACGAGTGTTGCGTGAACGATGAATGCCGCAGCTGCGTAGCACATGTTCACCAACCACATTCTGGGCTCGAAGGGGTATGCGCAGAGACAAAAGTACGAGAAGATATGCATCTGAGTAACGATCAGTAGTCCGAGCATCAACTCCGCTCTCGCTAGACTGATGGCTAAGATGTCCCCCAGCAGCGGTTTGCGAACGATAATGGCGGCAGAAGCGAGTAGATATAAGGGCAACAAACAGCAGCAGGCAAGGTCAAGCCAACCACCCCTGGTCGACCATTCCCAAGGGTTGAAGAAGTATAAGGCGTTTGGAAGTCTCTCAATCATCTTTTCTCATCTGGTCTGCCAACGGCGTCCTTGAGGCGCGCGCGTTAGCGAGTCGCCTCCGAGGCCTGGTTGGGGCTTCTCCATTTCTTCCTACTTTGGCCAAAAAACAAGCAGACAGAAGGCAATGAGGATGAATCCGCCGATCAGAATGGCAACCTGCATCCTGCGTGTGCTCTCTCGTTCTGCTACGGAGATGGGTGCTGGTTTCCAACGCGAGAACAGGGCGAGCCCGATGAGGCCGATTATTGGCACAAGTCGCGCCCACCTTTCTGGCAGCCGGTCAAGCCCGACGCCTAGCAAAACCCAAAATGCTGCCGCCGCGACAGCGGCGGAAAGCGTCAGAATCCATATCCGTTGGCGGGAATACTCAGTCACGCGTCCAGTTGTCCCGATCCACCGGTATGTGGTCATCGCGCCAAGGATGGCGAAGATTCCGCTTGTGATGGCCATCTGTGTCGGTTCCATCATCATATTCCATTGCCCCAACGTTAAATGGACGTCCAATCAGAAAAGCCCGGCATTCTTTGCCAAGCAGTTCCTGTGCCCATAATCATGAGAACTCTACTACGGCGGGCGTAAGCTTGTCAATTCCTAGCAAAATGATTGGTGATTTCGTGTTATTGGTGGGCACTAGATTTTCTTGATCTGTCTCTTTCCGGACCGACGGGCGGCTTTGCAGTATTGAGTAAAACGAGAAATAACTACTGGCTGACCTAGTTAGGCGTCCAATCAGACTTGCCGCTGTTTTTTTACGATCAGATGTAAGATTCCACCCGGATTTGGCATATACCCTAGTAGGAAATACCCCCCTTTACCGTAGTTAGGCGACTGTATGCGAACTGGAGAAATCCGTTATGAATTCTAAGCAACTTGTTGATCTCCATGAGAATGAGGCCTATCTGAAAAGCCGGAATCTGGTGGATGATCGCCATCTGCCCTACTACATCCGCTGGTTACAACGGTTCCTAACCGGCCCGGGAGGGGATCCCAGCCTGTCCGCCGCAGACGCGCATCGGGTCTTCTTGGAGCGACTTGACCAGTCCGGTTCTGTGCCGGAATGGCAGGTGCGGCAGGCATCACGCGCCATTGAACTGCTTCATCTTCCCGACACCGTACGGTCGTTCCTCGCGGAACTGGCATTGAAACGCGGTGTGGCCGCTTCCACCCAGAATCAGGCATTTTGCGCGCTCCTGTTCCTCATGCGGGAGGTGCTTGGCCGCGATACCGCATGCCTGAGTTCCCTACGTGCCAAGAGCGGCCCGCATTTGCCGGTTGTGTTCAGCGAGAAGATCATACGGCGAGGAAAGGGCGACAAGGACCGCACCACGTTGCTGCCCGGTTGTATCGTGCCGCTGCTCAAGGCACATCTGGATCGGATTAGGGAAATCCACCAGCGGGAACTCGCAGCGGGTCGTGGAGACGTGGAATTGCCTTATGAACTGGCAACCAAATATCCTCGCGCGGCCTGGGAATGGGCCTGGCAGTATGTCTTCCCGGCCAAAGGTGTGTCAGTAGACCCGCGCTCGGGTGCAATTCGGCGGCCTCATCTGATGGAAAATGTCTTACAGCGCGTGATGAAACAGGCACTGGTCGCTTCGGGCATACCCAAGCATGCCGGCGTTCATACCCTGCGCCACGCCTTTGCCACGCATCTGCTGATGCGCGGGGTAAACATCCGCGAGGTGCAGGAGTACCTCGGGCATAAGAGCGTGGAAACAACCATGATCTACACGCACGTCATGCGCAGCCTCGCCAGTAGCGCTGTCAGTCCACTGGATGCGCTGGAGCGGGGCGGGTGAAGGGGGCCACAAACACGTACACGGCCACACTTACACGGCTCACTTACACGACCCGCTTGCTCGGAGAGGGGCTAGCGTGCAAGGGAGTCGAGTAAGCGTGCCGTGTAAGAGGGCGCGTGTAAGGGGGGGCGTGTAAGAGGGCGCGTGTAAGGGTGGCGCGTGTAAGGGTGCGAGGGGGGGGGCAGGCTGACGATTCCTCGCGCCGGAGATCTTCGCTTTGCTTGCGTGACTGGCGCCGGCACTCTGGCGTCCGGTGGGCCAGCCCACCGGGGCGCGCCAGCACACGCACCACCGCAGAATGATGAAGTGAACTTCGTCGTGGGCCAGCGCTGAACTTTATCATTCGGACCTCGATATTCGTCAATTTGCGGTTCGTGCCAGCGGTTGCTCGTACCGCGTACGTTAGTTTGGCCGACCAAGGCAGGGATGATTCCGAACAGTGGTTCGTGCCGCGCACCGTGCGAGGGGGCTCAGGATGACGAGTCAGAAAGGTGGGCACCAGCGCCAAAAAAACGAAAACGTTTTCGTTTTTTTTGGCCCAGGCTGGCAGCCGCCAGGTAGTTCTGCGCCGTATCTACCGAGTAATGGACGTGCTCTTTCAGTCACCGCAGCCACGCCGTCAGTCCACTGGATGCGCTGGAGCGGGGGCGGGTGAGGGGGACGTAAACACTTACACGGCCACACTTACACGCGCACACTTACACCCACACACGTGTCCCTGCCGCGCTCCTCGCGCGCCCTCGCACCCAGCGCACAAGGCGTGTACCAGCCCAAAGCCCCGCCGCCCTCGGCCCGGGGCGGGCCGGGGCTAGTGGCTTTGCAATTTATGAACCTTTTGTGGCCAAATAGCCGCGTGTAGCCGGCGACAGTCATCCTGAAAAATCCTGTTAATCCTGACATAAAAAGGTCGGCTGCTGCCACCAATCGTCAAAGCGGCAAGCTGGTGATCCTAGCGAACCGCAAATTGACGAATATCGAACCGCAGAATAATGAAGTGAACTTCGTCAATGGCATGCCCATGGCGCCTAGCGTGTAAGGGTGAGCGTGCGAGGGGGTGTCAGACTGACGATTCCTCGCGCCGGAGACCTTCGCGTTGCTTGCGTGACTGGCGCCGGAACTCTGGCGTGCGGTGGGTGCTGCCGGCCAACGGAAAATGTACCACCTCGGCCAGCGGAAAGTGTACCACCCTGAGACGGGTTGAACTGTAGTCCTATTGATGTCTGGAATGCAAGTCACTGTTGCATCCCAGTCGCCTGCGGCAGGTACCTTCGGCCCCTGCCGCCTTGATCACCGGACACCCCGGCCTGAAGCCCGTGCCCGGCGGAGGCAATGGCGCGCCAGTGGCTGCGGCGGGTCCGGCGGCCCCGCCCTACCGGCCTGGCGGCGGAGGCAATGGCGATCTCATGGATGGCGGCGGGTCCGGCGGCCCCGCCCTACCGGACTGGCGGCGGAGGCAATGGCGATCTCATGGATGGCGGCGGGTCCGGCGGCCCCGCCCTACCGGACTGGCGGCGGCGGCAATGGCGATCTCATGGATGGAGGCGGGTCCGGCGGCCCCGCCCTACCGGACTGGCGGCGGGACGATGGCTGGCCGGAAACGACAACCTGAACCCTGAACCCCGAACCCTCCGTTGGCATAAACCGGAGGTTTTGCCAGCGTCTCTCCTGTCAAAGTATTCTGTGCCTAATGCCGCGTCTCGATGTTGTGGCGGATGTCCTTCCCCTGCACCACGAAGATGGTGTTCTCCGCGATGTTGGTGGCGTGGTCGCCGATACGCTCCAGGTCGTGTGCCACCCGGATCAGGTCGAGGGCCGCGATGGTGGTCTCCGGGAAGTGACGGATATGCTCGGCCAGTTCGTGGGTGACGCGGCTCTTGCGCTGGTCCAGCGCGTCGTCGCGGGCGAGCACATGGCGGGCCAGGGTGGTGTCGCGGTTGACATAGGCATGCAGGCTGTCCTTGACCATGCCGGTGGCGATAGTCGCCATCTCGGGGATGATGACGAACGGTTTTACCGGGGGGTAGTGCAGCAGGTCACAGGCTTTCTGGGAGATATTCACGGCCAGATCTGCCAGCCGTTCCAGTTCGTTGTTGGTCTTGACGGATCCGAGCAGGAAGCGCAGGTCGCCGGCCACCGGTTGGTGGGTGGCAATCAGCCGGAGGCACAGTTCATCGAGTTCGATCTGCATGCTGTTGACCTGCTGCTCGTTGCGGTTCACGGCTTCCGCCAACGCGCGGTCGCGGTTCACGAGGATGCGCAGGGCGTCGCTGATCATAAGCTCCGCCCGTGCACTCATCTTGATGAGGTAGTTTGTGAGGTCCGCGAGTTGTTCGTCAAAATGCCGTTCCATGGTCTGCTCCTGAATGCTCCCGAAGGAGATATCCCTGCTTATGGTTTTGCGTTTCGGTACTCATTCTAGCACGGCTGGGCGTGTCGTGTGCCATCGTAAACGGTTTAGCCGTACCGGCCGCTGATGTAATCCTGGGTGCGTGTATCGGCTGGGTTGGTGAAGAGCCGGCCTGTGTCGCCAAATTCCACCATGTCGCCGAGCAGCATATAGCCGGTGTAATCGGAGATGCGGGCGGCCTGCTGCATGTTGTGGGTCACGATCACGATGGAGTAGTCGCGCTTCAACTCCAGCATGAGTTCCTCGATCTTGGCGGTAGCGATCGGGTCGAGTGCGGAACACGGTTCGTCCATCAGGATGACTTCGGGGGATACCGCGAGCAGGCGCGCCACGCAGAGACGCTGCTGCTGGTCGAGCGGCAGTTCCAGCGCCGGGTGGTGCAGACGGTCCTTCAGGTTGTCCCACAGCCAGGCGGCGCGCAGGCTGCGTTCCATGGTCTCATCCAGGCGGGCGCGGTGGTGGACACCTGCCACGCGCAGGCCGAAGAGGACATTGTCGCGTACCGAGAGCGGGAAGGGGTTGGGGCGCTGGAACACCATGCCGACGCGTGTGCGCAGTTCGCAGACATCGGTGGCGGGGGCATAGATGTCCAGTCCGTCGAGTTCGACGCGTCCCTGCACGAGGACCCCGGGGATGAGGTCGTTCATGCGGTTGAGCACGCGCAGCAGGGTGGATTTGCCGCAACCGGAGGGGCCGATCAGGGCGGTGATGTGGTTCTTGGCAAACGGCATGGTGACCTGCCGCAGGGCTTGGAAAGCTCCGTAGAAGAGGTCCAGCTTGGCGACCACCATCTTGGCCGTCGGCAGCGGTGGATCCGATGGGTTGGTGGGGGTTGGGATCATCCGAACCGTCCTGTCACGTAGTCGTTGGTGCGCGGATCATCGGGCACCGTGAAGAGCTTCTGGGTGGGACCATGTTCCACCAGTTCGCCCATGAGGAAGAAGGCCGTCTCGTCCGCGACGCGGGCCGCCTGCTTGGTGTTATTGGTAACCAGCACGATGGTGTGCTGCGCTTTGAGCGTCGTGAGCGCCTCCTCGATCTTGGCGGTGGAGATCGGGTCCAGGCCGGAGCACGGTTCATCCAGCAGGATCACCTCGGCTTGCATGGCCAGGACGCGGGCCAGGCAGAGGCGTTGTTGCTGGCCGCCGGAGAGGCGCAGGCCTGAGGTGTGGAGACGGTCTTTGACTTCGTCCCACAGAAAAGCCGCGCGCAGGCTGCGTTCGACCAGCATGTCGAGCTCGGCGCGTGGCGGACAGTGGTGGCCGAGGCGTGGGCCATAGACCACATTCTCGTAGATGTTGAGGGGGAGCGGAATCGGGAGGGCAAAGACCATGCCGATGCGCTTGCGCAAGGCCACCGGGTCGCACTGCGGATGGTAGATATCGGTCTGGTCGAGTTGCAGAAGCCCCTCGGTATGGCAGGCGGGGTGGAGGTCGTTCAGGCGATTGATGGCCCGCAGGAAGGAGGTCTTGCCGGAGCCGGATGGGCCGATTATCCCCAGGATGCTGTTGCGGCGTACATCCAGCGTAATGTTCCGCAGGGCCTGAATCTTCCCAAAGAAGAGACAGAACTCGTGTGCCGTGATTTTGGCGTCCGTTGTTGGTAGGGGAGCATGCATGGTTTGGGCTTGTGAATTTTGGCAAACAGGGTTCAGGAAAAGACCATGGCGCGGCACGCCCTGAACCCTGAGACACTGAACCCTTTCTGCTTCCTCTTTTTCATCCCGCTTCCTGTACTCCTACCTCGCGCGCCGCCGGATAAAGGCATGCATCATCCAATAGGCGGCGAGGTTGACTAGCAGCACCGCTAGAATGAGCACCGCGGCCGTGCCGTAGGCTTTCTCGTTGGAGATACCTTCGCGGGCCAGGAGGTAGAAATGGACCGCCATGGTGCGCACGGAGTCGAAGGCGGAGGTTGGCATGGCGGCTACGGTGCCGGCGGTGAAGATGACGGCGGCCGTTTCGCTGATGCAGCGCCCCAGGCCCAGCATTACGCCGGTGACGATGCCGGGCAGGGCGTTGGGCAGGACCACGCGGCGGACCGTCTCCCAACGCGTGGCCCCCATGGAGCAGCTCACTTCACGGTAGGCGTAGGGGACGGCACGGAGCGCCTCTTCCGAGGTGCGGATGATGGTGGGCAGAATCATAATGGCTAGCGTCAGCCCCCCGGAGAGGAGCGACCACCCGAGGTGCAGGATGCCGACGAAAAAGACCAGTCCGAAAAGGCCGAAGATAATGGAGGGGATGCCGGCCAGACAGTCGGTGCCAAAGCGGATGACGCGGGTCAGGCGGGTTTCGCGGGTGTATTCGCACAGGTAGACGGCTGAGCCGACGCCGAGCGGCAGTGCGATGACGAGGGCCAGCAGCGGCAGCAGCAGGGTTCCCACGATGATGGGGAAGATGCCGCCGGCGCGTCCCATGTCCTGCGGTTCGGCCGACAGGAAGGTCCAGGTGACGCCCGGCAGTCCCTTCTCCAGCACAAAGGCAATAATGAACACCAGCACGGCCAGGGTCAGCAGCGTGGCGCCGCCGAGCAGGGTAATGGCGGCCATTTGGGTATATTTCGGAGGAACACGCATCAGCGTCCCCCTTTCCGGCGCATGGCAGCCATGGCCAGGGAGTTCAGGATCATAATGACGACAAAGAGGACGACGCCGGTGGCGAAGAGGGCCTGGCGGTGCATGCCGGTGGCGGCGCTCATTTCAATGGCGATATTGGCCGTGAGGGTGCGTACCGGTTCCAGGGCACTGTGCGGCGTGCGGATGGTATTGCCGGCCACCATGATGACGGCCATGGTTTCGCCCACGGCGCGCCCCATGGCGAGGATGATGCTGGCGATAATGCCGGACCGGGCCGCCTTCAGGACCACCATGCGCACGGCTTGCCAGCGCGTGGCGCCCAGCGCCAGCGCCCCTTCGCGGAAGGCGTTGGGCACGGCCCCAATGGCATCCACCGAGATGCTGATGATGGTAGGGAGGACCATGATCCCGAGGATGACCGCGGCCGCGAGCAGGGAGAGCCCCGGACCGCCCAGGTTCGTGCGGATCAGCGGCGCCAGCACCATCACGCCGATAAAGCCATAGACCACGGAGGGGATGCCGGCCAGGAGTTCGATGGTGGGCTTAATGATGCACATCACCGATTTTGGCACAAATTCGCTGAGAAATACGGCGCCGGCGACACCCAGTGGCGCGCCGATCAGCATGGCGCCCGCCGTGATCCAGAGCGAGGATATGATCATCGGGGCGATGCCGAACGCCCCTTCATGCGGTCGCCAGTCCGAGGTCGAAAGAAACTTCCACGGACCATACCGCAGGATGAAGGGGAGCCCTTCCAGCAGGATGAAGAGCGCGATGAGCAGCAGGCTCGCGATCGCAGAGCACGCGATTGCCAGGAAGACATACTTGGCTATTTTGTCGCCGGAGATACGCATGGTGTCGGGGCTCTCGCCGGATTTGCCGAGGTTACTTCGCCGGGATCAGACCATCCTGGCGGATCTGGGCCTGGCCTTTTTCCGACAGGATGAATGCTACGAACGACTGGGCGGCGCCTTGTAACGAGCCCTTGGTCAGCAGGTAGATCGGTCGTACCAGGGCGTATTTGTCGGCCATGACGGCTTCCGTCGTGCAGGGTTGGTCATTGACGGTCACGGCCTTGATCTTTGCGTTCACCAGGCCGTGGGAGAGATAGCCGATCGCCAACGGATCGCTGGCCACGGTCTCGCGGATCGAGCCGTTAGAGTCCTGTACCAGCGCGCCGGCGGAGAGCTTGACCTGTCCGACGATCTGCTCGAAGGAGGCGCGGGTGCCGGAGCCAGCCTCACGCGAGACCAGGGTAATGGCGCCGTCCTTGCCGCCCACTTCCTTCCAGTTGCGGAGCGTGCCGCAGAAGATCCCGCGGATCTGGTCCATGGTCAGGTTGGCCACGGGGTTGGCAGGGTTGAGGATCACGGCGATGCCGTCACGCGCGACCACCACCGCGGTTAGCCCTTCGGCTTCGGGCGGCAGCTTGACCAGATCCGCCATGCCGATCTGGGCCGTTCCCTGCTGCGCCGCCTGGATGCCCACCGTGGATCCGCCGCCTTGCACCGCGACGCGTACGCCCGGGGTCTGCGCCATATACAGGCTGCCCAGCTTTTCGGCGAACGGTGCGAAGGCGGTGGAGCCGGCCAGCGTCACCGATTCGGCGCGCTTGCCGCACCCATACATCAGCATACCGGCCAGCAACACGGCGATCGAGGTCAGACGGCAGACAGACATGAGGCACTCCTTGCTTTGCGAAATCGCACAAACACGTGGTTTATTAGTCCTTTGTTGCAAATTTAACACATGGTCAGCGGTCGGTCAACGGGGGTAACCGATTCTAACCAAAAACTAACACAACCCTAACCGGATGCTTGCGCGGGGGTGATTCCTGCGGGTGTGATTCTGTTTTGTTGCAGGTCAGGTGGCCGAGCGCGGGAGGCCGAGCGCCTGCAAAAAAGTTGCGGATGCCGCGGATGGCCCGGATGTGCTTTTTATGAAACGATCCATCGGCTGTTTTCCTTGCGTCCGGCCGTCACCCTGCAACGAGACAAAATCGCATCCGATTCCTTCCTTGCCTTGCGTCGCCGCTTTGTGCAAACATGAGCAACATGTAAATCGAAATTCGGTCAGCGTGTGGGTGCGCGCAGGCCGTCGGATGATGCGGATGTAGGGTGTTTCGTGCGGGCTGGGGGGGGTGGCACGTGTTCATAGGTGCAAAGTCTTTAGACATTGCCATGGAGGCGATGCGGGCACTGCTCGTCGGCGGTCTATTTGTTTACCTGCTGTCGGGGGGACGCCACGGGGGGCTGCGCAGGCTGCCAGGCTGGTTGGCGGTGCTGACAGGGCTGGGATTGCTCTGCTTTGCCATGGCGTTGGATGTCACGGACAACTTTCCCCAGTTGAACCGTTTTCTGGTGATCGGCGATACGACTACGGCGGCCTTTCTCGAAAAGTTTGTCGGCTATTTGCCGGGCATGGGGTTGCTGGTGCTGGGCGTAAGCCGCCTGATCCCGGCCTTGCAGAAGTTGCATCTAACGTATGAAAAGTTAGGTATTACCTTGGATTCCATGGGGGACGCGGTGATCGTCACGGATGCCCAGGGGGGGGTGGTTCGCATGAACCAGGTGGCGGAGGAACTGACGGGGTGGGTGCTGCCGGAGGTGGCGGGGTGCCCGGTAGAACATGTTTTTGTACAGGCGCCCGGGGGCGAGCCATCGACCAGTCCGGTGCGGCAGGTGCTGGCTGGTGGGACGCGCGTGGGCAGCCCTGCGACGGTCATCACGCGCAGTGGCGACCGGTGTCGGGTGGCGGTCACGGCGGCACCGATGCGCGCGCGGGATGGCGACATGATCGGCGTGGTGCAGGTTTTCCGGGATGTGACCAAGGAGTGCTGCGTCAGCGAAGCATTGCTCGCGAGTGCGGAACAGTACCGGCGCCTGGTGGAGACCGCCCCTCTGGGGGTCCACGTGTATCACCTGGCGCCGGATGGCCGGTTGCTGTTTGATGGAGCGAATCCTGCGGCCGGCCGGCTACTGGGGGTCACGAATGGCCACTTCTCGGGCAAGACCTTTGAGGAGGCCTTTCCGCCGCTGGCGAGGACCGATATCCCCGAGCGGTTCCGGCGGGTGGCGCGCGACGGCGAGATGTGGCATGCGGCTGGCGTGCGGTATGAATATGGCGATGTGGCCGGTGTCTTTGCGGTGCATGCCTTTCAAATCGTGCCCGGGCGCATGGCGGTGCTGTTTGAGGAGATCACCGAGCGCTTGCGGGTAGAGGAGCAGCAGCAGCAGATGCAAAAAATGGAGGCCGTGGGGCGACTGGCCGGCGGGGTGGCGCATGATTTCAACAATCAGTTGGGCGGAATCATGGGGGCGGCAGAACTGTTGGATCTGGAACTCACGGATCAGGAGCAGCGGCTCTATCTCAGTCAGATTTTGCAGGCAGCCGGGCGTGCATCCGAGCTGACGCAACAGTTGCTTTCCTTTGCCCGCAAAGGGACAGTGCGGTGGGTGAATGTGGATATGCATGCGTTGATCGGCGAGGTGGTGGCGATCCTGGAGCGGAACCTGGACAAGCGGATTACGGTGACGCGTCGTCTGCTAGCCGCCACGCATCATGTGCAGGGCGATCCTGCACAGCTGCAGAACATGCTGCTGAATCTGGCGTGGAATGCCCGGGACGCCATGCCGGATGGCGGCGATCTGGGTTTTGCCACGGCGGTGGAAGAATGGCCGGCGGGCCGACTACCATCGGAAATGCCGCCGGGACGTTATCTCAAGATCAGTGTGTCGGATGCCGGCCTCGGTCTGACTGCAGAAGCCCGGAAACATCTGTTTGAACCGTTTTTTACCACGAAGCCGAATGGGAAGGGGACGGGGCTTGGCCTGGCAGCGGTGTATGGGACCGTGACGAGTCATCATGGTGAGATTCAGGTTGAGAGCCGGCCGGTGCAAGGCACGTTCTTCCACATCTACCTGCCGGTGATCGAGGTCGCGGACGAGGGCGAAGCCGTGCGGGCGCCGGATGTGGCGGTCGCCGGGCAGGGGCGGGTATTGCTGGTGGACGACGAGAGCATTATCCGGGGGGTTGGTGAACAGATGCTGCAAAGCCTGGGGTATGAGGTGGTCACGGCGGTGGATGGTGCGGCCGCGGTGACGTACTATCAGCGGCATTGGCAGCAGGTGGATTTAATCCTGTTAGATATGATCATGCCGAAACTCGGCGGTCGGGATACCTATCGCGCGTTGAAAAAGATCAACCCGACGCTGCGCGTGCTGCTGTTTTCCGGCTATAGCCTGGATAACGAGGCGCAGATGGTCTTGGATGAGGGGGCGCTGGGGTTCATTCAAAAACCGCTGCGGCGGGTCGAGTTGTCGCAACGCGTGGCGGCCGCCATAAAGCCACAGGAGCTGCGGCCATGATGGATGCTTTTGGCATACAAGCGGGTGTGCCGCAGGTGAATATGGGAGTGGTGACGGCCCTGGCCTGCCTGCTGGCGGCCGTGGTTTTGCTGCATGGCAGACGCTTGGCGGACGCGCAGGTTCGGTTCTGCCGCCGCACGGGTCTGACCAGGCGCAAGCACGGGTCGGACGCCCTGCGCCGGCACAACGCGGAACTGGCGGTGCTGTATGAGTTTAGCAACACGGTCAATGCTTCGCTCTCCTTGCCGCAGACGAGTGCGGCCACCTTGGCTGGCATCCTGCAGGCCGTGCCGTGCGACCTGGTTTTTCTCTTCCTGCGCCATGGTGAACGGTTGGTCTTGTCGGGTGTGCAGCCCGAAGGTGCCGGCCGGATTCGGCTGGGACTGATGCCGGAACATCGCATGGGGGAGTGCCTATGCGGTTTGGCGGCGCTCGGTAAACAAGCGCTCTTTGCGCGCCATCTCCCTACCGATTGCCGGTGTACCCGGGAAGAGTGCAAGAAGGCCGGCTTCCGTTCGTTGGTCGCTCTGCCGTTATGCAACGGTGAAGATGTCATCGGGGTGGTCGGTCTGGCATCGGATACGGAGCGTGACTTTGAGCAGCAGGGGGAGCTGCTAGCCATCCTGGCCAAGCAGGGCGCCACGGCCGTCGCCAACGCCCGGTTGTACGAGGCGGTCCAGCGCGAACTGGCCGAACGCAAGCGCGCCGAGGAGTCTCTGGCAGAAAGCAACCGGCAATACCAACAACTGGTGGACAATGCCCGCGATGGGATCTTCACGCTGGCCAACGACGGCCGTTTCCTGTTTGTGAATACCGAGTTTTGTAATCTTCTGGGGTATGCCCGCGAGGAATTGTTGCAACTCGCCATCGCCGATACCTTTCCTGAGCCCACCCGGGAAGAAGGGGTGCGCCGGCTGTCGTATTTAGGGTGCGGCAAGTCGTTGCGCCTCGAACGCCCCATGCGCCGCAAGGACGGCACCAGCATCATGGTCGAGAGCCACACCTGGCGGGTGGATGAGGGGAGCATCAAGGCCATCGTGCGCGACATCACCGAGCGCAAGCAGGCGGGGGAGGAGCGCGCCATGCTCGAGCTGACGTTGCGACAGCGCGAAAAGATGGATGCCGTGGGACAACTGGCCGGCGGGATTGCGCACGATTTCAATAATCAACTGGGCGGCATCATGGGGGCCGCGGATTTGCTGGGACTCGAGGTGACGGGGACGAAGGCGCGTATGCACCTCAACCAGATCTTGCAGGCCACCGGACGCGCCGCAGATCTGACGCAGCAACTGCTCTCGTTTGCCCGCAAAGGGAAGATTTTGAACGTGGTGGTGGACATGCACGCCCTGATTCGCGAAGTCATGGCGCTGTTGGGTCGGAGCATGGATAAGCAGATCGTGGTCCGGGGCTTCTTGCAAGCGCCACAGTGCCAGGTTCGCGGTGACGCCTCGCAAATCCAGAGCGCCTTGCTGAACTTGGCCCTGAATGCACGCGACGCCATGCCAGCGGGCGGGGAGTTAACCTTCACGACTGCCTTGGACGAACGGACCGCTGACCCGGCGCAACCGGAAAGCCGGGCCGGGTGGCATCTGAAGGTCAGCGTCCGCGATACCGGCACGGGCATGAGCGATGCGATTAAAAAACGACTTTTTGAACCGTTTTTCACCACCAAAGAGGTGGGCAAGGGGACGGGGCTCGGCCTGGCGGCGGTCTACGGAACGATCAAGAGCCATCATGGGTCGATTACCGTGGAGAGTGCACCAGAGGCTGGCTCGACCTTTCATCTCTTCCTGCCACTGATTGACGCGACCCAGGCGCCTGCGCCAGCGACCGCCGTGTCCGGGCGCGGCAGGGTGCTACTGTCAGAAACCGTTCCGGCCGGTGACATTGACAGAACGGCGGGCGACGGTGTGGCAGGGCGCTACCTGTCGGTCGCATCCGAGTAAGTGTCGGGTGCGCCCTTAGCCGCCCTTGTGCGCTTGTGCAGCTTCACGGGTTGGTGGCGGGGGGCAGCTCAGCCGGCATCGGCCGGGCGGTCCGCATCGCCCCCGGACGGGATGGCGTTTCCCCCTGTTGGCAATGCGTTGGGCGCAAGGCCGGTGGCATCCCGGCGGCGTCCCTGCCGCCGTCGCGGGCGCCGTCGCTGGTGGGCACGCGGGGAGGACGGGCTGTCGTCGCCGGTGCTGGCCTCATCCGACGCGTGTGGCGTAGCGGATGCGTCGGAAGGTAGGTCGCCGGTAGTGTCTGCCGCTGCCGCGGATGTGGCGGGTGGTTGCTGCGCCGCCTGTTCGGCCAACTCCTCCCATTCACGCAGGGCGACTGGGCTCTCCCCGCTTGCGGCCATTTCGATGCGTCGTAAGGCCAAGGCTTCCGGGAACAGTTCGTGCTGCGCCATGCGCAGGCGGCGGGAGCGGTGGGTGAACTCTTCGAAGCGTTGCAACCCGTCGAGCAGCATGCAGGTGGTGTGGTAGGTCTGCCGGGGGAGCGTCATGCGGTTGGCGATGGGATCTAAAATGGTACGGGCGACTTCGTGGCCTTGGGCGCGGGCGTGACTGGTGCCATGGGCGTTCAGTTGCGCCCGGTAGAGCGGTGCCAGCAGGACCGCCATGCGCAGGCCGTTGGAGGAGGCGGCGTGCTGGGCGTCCTGATCGAAGGCCGCCAGATGCCGGAACAACGGGGAGCGCGCCCCGCCGCTCTTTTCGACATAGGCGTGGATCTCGGGCAGTAACACCGACATGAGGCGGTGTTCCCAGAGCAGTTGAAAGGTGGTGGCCGAACAGGTGTGCCCGAAAAGGCGCATGATCTCTTCCTGCAAACGGGGGGTGGAGGACTGCTGGATCTCGCCATGGTGGCGACGAAGCGCACGGCGGCAATTCCAGTCCATGCTTAAACCCAAGCGCGCGGCAAATCGGACCGCACGCATCATCCGTACCGGGTCTTCACGAAAGCGGATGTTGGGGTCGCCAATGGAACGTAGCGTGCGACGATCGAGATCCCGCAAGCCGCCAACATAGTCGATGACACTGAAAGTGCGGATGTCGTAGAAGAGCCCGTTAACCGTGAAATCACGCCGCTTGGCATCTTCCTCGGGGGTGCCAAAGGTGTTGTCCTCCTGCTGATAGAGGCTGCCAGGTGCGGATTCGTCAGCCTCGTCAGCTTGCGGTGGCTTGCGGAAAGTGCTGACCTCAATGACTTTACGACCGAATACGACATGGGCCAAGCGGAAGCGGCGACCAACCAAATAGCAGTTGCGGAAGAGCTTGCGGATCTGGCTGGGATGGGCATCCGTGCTAATGTCAAAGTCCTTGGGTTGACGCCCCAAGAGCAGGTCGCGTACACCCCCGCCCACCAGATAGGCGGTAAAGCCAGCGTGGGACAGGCGGTACAATACCTGCAGCGCATCCGGGTCAATGTGCTTGCGCGAGATGGTGTGGGCTTCTCGATTGCGGATAATCACTTTTTCGCGGAAGAAAAACATAAACCAGCGATTCCTGACGTTGGGGAGCCATCAAAAACTCATCACTAATTATTATGGCGCAGCCGGTAGTAAACCACAAGGACGGAGAATATATTTTGCATCCGGCATGGCGCACGCTTGACCCGGAACGCCAAGCCGGATAAGGTTACAGATTCCGGAAAAAGCCAGCGAGGGATGCCGGCCGGGGCATCGAAGAGCAAAAAGGATAGCGAGTATGGATAAGAAAAGCGTTTCAATCGGGCATCAGCGCGGGGTTCTGGTGGAGGCCGATCTGGTGATGTTGGCGGGTACCGAGCTGTTCTTTCAGTCCTGCATGGCGCGACTGGAAAAGGAAGGCGTCAAATTGGATCGCAGTTTGTTCCTGCGTTTTCTCTTCGGCAAGTCTCTGGTGCGGGGTATGACGGCCCTGCTGGAGAAGCTGGGTAAGAGTGCCGACGCGGCCGCGGGACTCGCTGCGGAATGTATGGAGGCCTATTTGGCGGCGCTGCCGAATGCCAGTGGTAAAGCGCACGACAGCGTGGTGGCGTTCATTAAAGATGCGGCGGAACGCGGGGTCAAGGTTGGCCTGATGACGCAATTGCCCGAGGCGGTGGCCAAGGAAGTTTTTGCGGACGTGCTGGGTTCGCTCCATGTGACGGTGCTTGCTGAGCCGGCGCATCACGCCCTTGTGCACGGCTGGGAAGGGTGGCGTCGGGCGGCCCGCAAGTTGCAGGTCGGCGAACGGCTCTGTGTCGCGCTGGCCTCGCCGGCGTCCTCGCGTGGCGCCCTGGCGGCGGCCATGCGACTGGTGGTCGTGCAGGATCCGGTACAGGACCATTTTGACTGTGGCGGCGCGGATATGGTGGTGGAGACGCTTACACCCGCGATCCGCACAGCCACCCTGCGGTTGCTGAAGATTGAAGAGGGTCGGTAACCCCCCCCAGTCGGCTGATACCATGTGAGTACGCCGTCCGATAATCCTAGCGAGCCGACAACGGCCCGCATCCCCGGTACAGGGATGGCGCGCCTTGAGGCCATCATGGCACGCTTGCGCGGTCCGGATGGCTGCCCGTGGGACCGCGAACAGAATCTACAGTCGCTCAAGCCCCATCTGCTCGAAGAGACCTACGAACTGCTCGAGACCATGGATGGGGCTGATCAGGCGGCCCATGCCGAGGAACTCGGTGACCTGCTGCTGCAGGTGGTCTTCCAGGCGCGCATCCAGGAGGAGCAGGGCGCCTTCACGCTCGACGATGTGGCTCATAATCTAGCGGACAAGCTGGTGCGCCGTCATCCGCATGTCTTTGGCGATGTCCAGGTGGATGGCAGCGCGGCCGTCCTGCGCAACTGGGAGGCCATCAAGCGTACCGAGAAGAAGTCGGCCACCGAGGGGGCTCGTTCGGCGCTGGAGGGGGTCCCCCGCTCCCTGCCGGCGCTGGCGCGCGCCCAGCGCATGCAGAGCAAGGCCTCCCGCGTAGGGTTCGATTGGTCGGATGTCTCAGGGGTCGAGGCCAAGCTGGCCGAGGAACTGGCGGAATTGGCGGAAGCCCGTGCCGCCGGCGACGCGGCGGCGGTGCGGCACGAACTGGGCGATCTGCTTTTCTCAGTGGTGAACCTCGCCCGCTTCCTGCAGGTGGATGCGGAAGAGTCCCTGCAGGCGTCCTCCAACCGCTTCGCCGGGCGCTTCCGCGAGGTGGAACGGCGCGCGGCCGCCGATGGCCGTGATATGCGCGCGTGCACGTTGGCCGAGCTCGACGTCTATTGGAATGCCGCCAAGCTATTGGAGTCATGAACCCCCTTCGTCGTAATGGCCGGGGGGGGTGCAACCGCGCCAGCGCATGCAGGAGTCGAACCGCCATGAAGCGTACTGCGGGGGAGTCCCGGCCGCTGGTCGGATTGTTACTGTTGCCTCTGTTGTTGTGTCCGGCCACGTCGACCTGGGCCGCTGAAGCGGCCAGGGATGGGGTGGCCCCGTTGGCGGCCCTGCTGGAGGCGATCCCGCCGCTGACCTCCCCGCTAGGCCAGCGCCCGCCGCTATTCCTCTGGTCGCCGGAACTGCCCGTGACGGCCAGCGACGCGCAGCTTGAAACCACGCTCCGGGCGTTGCAGGCACGCGGCTTGTGCCTGTTTCTGCGTTGGCAACCGGATGCCTCCAATACCATGACGCAACTGCGGCGCGTGGCCGGGATCCACAAGAAGCTCGGCCTGCCCGTGGCCGTGGACGCCACTCCGGTCAGCCATGGACTCTTTCCCAAAGCCGATTCGTATTCCCATGTAGGTCAGGATGGTAAGCCGTTCCGCGGCTCCGGGTTGTCTTGGAATCCAGGGTGCCCGTGCCGCGCCACGAGCCGTAACGATGCGGTACGTGGCAGGATCGATTCCTATGCCAGAGCCCAGCAGGCAGCGGAGCTGCCGCTGGACTACTGGATCTCGGACTGGGAGCTCGACGGGCCAAACGAGTGGAAGCAGAGTTGGGCCGCCGCCAGGAAGTGCGTGACCTGCTGCCGCCAGATTCCGGATATCGCCACGAATTTTGCCGCCTTTCAAGCCGTGGTGCGGCAGTTGCGCGCCGAAATGCAGCGGGAGAACTTTGTCCGGCCGGTCCAGGCATGCTTTCCCGCCGTGCGCATCGGTAACTACGCCATGAATCCCCATGACGGCTACCGCTACTATTGGGACTATTACGAGGAAGACGCCTTCGGCAAGCCCAATTTGACCGATGGGATCGCGTATCGGCGTGAACAAGGGGCGTATTACCGGCCCTGGTGGCGCGGGGAGTTCGAGACCTCCGGCTACAACCTGGCCGCGCCCGTGATCTATGCCTGGTATCATCTCTTTGCCAACTACGCCTTCACCAATACCGATTACCGCTGGTTCTATGGCATGTTGCTGGAGGGGAGTTCGGCCGCACGGCACACACCGGCAAACACGCCCCTCATCCCGTTCCTGCACGGGATGCCGATCGGGGCGCCGGACAAGACCTCCGACCGCCCGGTGGGCTTTGCCCCGTTAAACGCGGCGATGTTCAAGGAACTGGTCTGGCATCTCCTGTTGCGCGGCGCGGACTCGTTTATTCTTTGGGCGCCGGGCGATGAGGTGCGGGAGCTGCAACCGCTGCAGGCCGCTTATGCCGAAAGCCTCGCCTATCAAGAGTTCTTTGAGAAGGGCACACCCGCGCTGTTCGACCTGCCGGACCAGCCCGGCGTGGTGGTATCCGCCATGAAATGGAACGGGAAGTTGCTGGTGCGACGCACGGATTTTGCCGACCCCGCCGCGCCGGTTATCATCCCGCTGGATGGCAAGCAGCTTTTCGTGCCGGTGGCGCCGGGGCGGTGCCAAGTGTTGACGCTAGAATAATAGGCTACACCATCGCCCAGTAAGCCGGCTTACGCCCCGCCGGTCTTCGGCAGTTGGCTGATCTCGTCTTCAACAATCTTCTTAGCCGCCGGCTCCAGGACGCCCTTGAGCGCCTCGTTATAGAGGTTGCGCGCCTCGGCATAGGCCTTGGCGGCCTCGGTGGCATCGGGAATCGACGTCAGGATGTCCCCAATCCGCTTGGCATTCCGCCCTAGGATCAGTTCCTTGGGGTGGAGGATGTTCGTCACCGGATCCGGGATCTCCGGTTCCTTTGTGGCACGCAGTTGTAGCATGAACTCCCGGAAGAAACCGACCGCCTCACGGGGCTGGTTCTGCTTGAGCGCGCGGTGGGCCTTGAGCTTGGTAATGGCCATGATATGCCAGGGTTCCGTGCGGTTAGCGCCTGGGATGCGTCCTTCGAGTATGGTGATGGCGCGCTCGAAATCCTGCAGCAGGAAGCAGCCGTCCAGGATCTTGACCTTGGTCTCGCTGCGCATCTCCTCGTCATCCAGCTGCGGAATCAACGCTTCGCCTACGGCCATCAGGACTTTGAGCTGATCCTGATCATCGGAGAACGCATAATAATACCGGCCGAATTGGTTGCCGACCACGGCTGCCGGCGTTTTGGCGCCTACCAAGGCCGTCAGCCGGCTGGGCAGGCTGAACTTGTCGGTAGCCATGGCGTTCTCGCACCAGAGGCGGACGGCGGTGGCGACGGCGCCCGGTGTTTGGCTGGCGGTCGGGCGGAAGAGGATCTGCGTGACGCATTGATCCAGCAGGGGCCGCTGGCCGGACGCTGTCAGCAGCGGGTGCACGGTGCCCAACAAGGCGTCCAGTTCGCCATCGGGCAACTGGTTTACGGCGGATTGGAACTGGTTGCTCAAAGCCGGCCAGTCCTGGCGGGCACAGACCAGTCGGACCTGCGTGGCCACGGCCAGGCGGGTGAAATTCGCCGGGCTGGTTTTGCTGGCCGCGGCCAGGGTAAGGATCTTGGGGATATTGGCGATGCGTCCGTTCTGGAAATAGGAATCAATACAAGCGCGTGTCAGATTCAGGCCATGCGGGGCTTCGATCACCTGAAGCGCCTGGTTGAGGGCCTCGAGGACGTCGTCATCCTGCTGCAGGGCGATGAAATCTTCGACGCGCCAGGTGTAGGCCAGGCGGCGGACTTCGGGCAGGGCCCCCTTGTGGGTGGCGACATCTTGCGCCCAGCCTAGGGCATTGGTGGTGTCGCCGTGGTTGCGATAGTAGCGATAGACCAGTTCGCAGCACTGTCTGGCCAGTTGCGGCTTGTCACTGCTGGCGAGGGCGCGCTGGCGCGCGTCGGCCAGTCGGTCACAGCGCAGCAGCCATTGCATGAGGCTCTCGCTCAGTTGCAGGTGGAAGGCGGCAAATTCCTGATTGGTGGTGGCCGCCTCGAGCAGGGCGAGGGCGCCATTGGTGTCGCCGCCGGCCAGGAGTTGCTCTGCCCGGGTAAAGGTCTCGCTGATCGCGGTCTGCGTGCGTTGGGCCGCGGCGGCCGCCTCCTCCGGGGATTGGGCGGCCACCGGCTGACCTTTTTCGCAGCCGCTCGCAAGCACCAGACAAGCCAGGAGCACCAGATTGACCCACCGTTGTCTCGTTCGTTTCATAGAGCCACTCCTATATGACACACCTGAAATTCGAGAGTATACAATTCGCGGCGGTTGGAAGCAATGTGTGTATGTATGGTCATTAGATAATTACACGGCTTGCCGGTGGCCGCCCGTTGTGGCATAGTCTACGCCGACACGTGATAGTCGGGGGCCCATAGCTCAGTTGGTCAGAGCAGGAGACTCATAATCTCTTGGTCGCTGGTTCGAGCCCAGCTGGGCCCACCAAATAAAAAAACGGCAGGTGCCGGATGGCGCCTGCCGTTTCGCTAGGAGCTGTATCAGCTTCAGCCAGGCTCAATGGCCTCGGAGGGGCATTCGCCGGCGCAGGCGCCGCAATCCACGCACTTCTCGGCGTCAATCGCGTACTTTTTGTCGCCCTTGCTGATTGCTTCCACCGGGCAGGAGTCGATGCACTTGCCGCAGGTGGTGCACTTATCGGTAATTTTGTAAGCCATGTCTCGTTCCTTCGGTTGTCATGGCCGCCAGCCGATCCCGCAACAGGCAGAGGGATGACACAGTCAGCCGTTCAAGAAGGGGAGGACTATAGCCGATTCCGGGGGGGATCTGCAACCATACGGATTTCGTTTTATTTTTTCCCAGCGTGTCGCAAGCACTCCAGCCTTGTCTTCCCCCCCTGCGTACCAGTAACATCCGCCCCCGGATGAATACCAAACCAGTCAATCCGCCCCCGGGAACCTTTGAGCTGCTGCATGTTGATGCGGATTCGGGGGCGCGGGCGGGACGGTTGTGGACGGCGCATGGCGCGATCGAGACGCCGGTGTTCATGCCGGTAGGGACGCAGGCCACGGTCAAGACCCTGGAACCGCGGGACTTAGTCGAAAACGAGGTCCCGGTGATCCTGGGGAACACCTACCACTTGATGCTCCGGCCGGGGGTCCCGGTGGTGGAGGCCTGCGGGGGGTTGCACCGTTTTATGGGGTGGGACCGGCCGATTTTGACCGATAGCGGCGGCTTCCAGGTCTTCAGTCTGGCCAATTTGCGCAAGGTGCGGCCGGACGGCGTGGAGTTCCAATCGCATATTGATGGGTCGCGTTTCTTTTTGGGTCCGGTCGAGGCCATGGCGATCCAGCGCGGGCTCGGGTCGGACATTGCCATGTGCCTGGACGAGTGCCTGCCCTATCCGTGTGATCCACAAACGGCTTGTCAGGCTGTGGATAAGACCCTATCATGGGCGGCCTTGTGTCAAAAACAGGACCGGGCACCGGGGCAACTGGTTTTCGGCATTGTGCAGGGAGGCGAGTATGCCGCCTTGCGAGAACGATGTGCGCGCGAACTGGTTGCGATGGGGTTCGACGGCTATGCGGTGGGCGGCGTCAGTGTTGGCGAACCCGAGCCTGTACTGTTGCGCGAGGTGGCAGATGGCGTGCGCCAGTTGCCAAGGGAGCGCCCCCGCTATGTGATGGGACTGGGCGACTTCGGACAGATGGTGACGTCGGTGGCTTGTGGCGTGGATATGTTTGACTGTGTCATGCCAACCCGGCATGCGCGGAACGGCACCGCGTTCACGCGCTACGGCGCCTATCCGGTGAAGGCGGGCGAGTACAAGCTCGATACGCGCCCGGTGGAGGAGGGGTGTGATTGTTATGCCTGCCGGCATTTCAGCCGCGCCTATCTTCGCCACCTGTTGAATGTTGGCGAGATTCTGGGCGTGCGGTTGTTGACGATTCACAACATCCGACGCTACATGGTGTTTATGCAGGAAATGCGTACGGCGATTGTCGCCGGTACGTTTGGCGAGTGGCGGCGCGAGTTCATGGCTCGCCGCGTGGAAAAGCGGAGCGCAAGCTCCAACGAGGGATGACATGCAGACAGGATGGCTACGATTGGCGCAGGCGGCACAACCACAGGGGAGTATGATGCCCATGCTGGTGACCATGGTGCTGGTGTTCGGCATCTTCTATTTCATGATGATCCGTCCGCAGCAGCGCAAGGAGAAGGATCGCCAGAAGCTGATCGCTGAGATGCGCGCCGGGCAGCGCGTCCTGTTTGCCGCCGGGTTGGTGGGGACGATTGCGGAATGCCGCCCACATACGTTTCTTATCGAGATCGCTAACGGGGTGCGGGTGGAAGTGGCGCGTGGCGCAGTGAGTCGGGTGCTGAAGGACGGCGAAGCGGCCGCCATGGATCAGCAGGGGTAATGCAGCAGGTACAGAGGAGTAGTCTTTCCATGCAAAAGAACTGGACGTTGATCAAGTGGGTCATTTTCGCCTTGTTGACCACCTTCTCGGTGTGGCTGATCTTTCCGCCGGCACCGGTGCGCGATGACAAGGGCGCCATTGTGGCGCAGGGGAAGATCCGGCTGGGGCTGGACCTACAGGGCGGCACCAGCTTCACGGTGCAAATTGACCGTGACGAACTAGCCCAGCGACTGCGCCAGCAAATGCAGGACGCGCGCAAGGGCGCCGAGGTCTCGGATGCCGACCTGGCAGGGGCCGTGGATCTGGCGATGAAGGATGCCGATTCGCGGGCCCTGGAAGTGCTGCGCAATCGGGTGGATAAACTGGGCGTGAACGAGCCCGTGATCACCGCCGGCAAGGACCACCGCATCACGATCCAGTTGCCGGGGGTGGACGAGAAGCAGCGGGAGAACGCCGAGCAGTTGATCCGCAGCGCGGCCTTCCTGCAGTTCCGCCTGGTGCACAAGAACAACGCCGAGGAGGTGCGCAAGCTCTTCGGGACCGCCGGCAAGGCGCCAGACGGGTTCCGCGTGTCGCCGGATGGCGGCCATTACTATGAGGCCATCAGCGAGACGAAGATGGCGCAGTTGTGGCAGGATTCGAACTATGCCCGCCGCTTGGGCATGTTCGAGGTGCCGGATCCGATGTATGAGTTCATGCTGGAGAAGGATTTCATCAAGGAAGCCGGAGCCAAGACCAAGCGGCTGATTTATCGCCCTTACTTTGTGCGGCGCAAGGCCGTGATGACCGGTGAAGTGGTCTCCCGGGCCAACGACGAGATGAATACGATGACGGGTGGCCACGAGATCAACCTTACTTTGAAGCGCGCCGGCGGCGAGGAGATGACCCGTCTGTTCAATGACAAGTCTGGTTATCATTTGGCCATCGTGCTCGACGGCACGCTCTACAGTGCGCCGGTATTGAATCAAAAAGGGGAACACATCTCCGGCCCCATGCCCGCCTGCACGATCAGCGGCGCGTTCACGCTGGAAGAGGCTCGTCGCCTGCGTGATGTGCTGAATAGCGGTTCGCTGCCGGCGCCGGTAAACATTATCCAGCGCAACATCGTGGGCGCCTCGCTCGGCGCGAATGCCATCCAGAGCGGCATCAAGGCCGCCGTCATCGGCAGCATGCTGGTCATCTTCTTTATGCTGATCTATTACATGTATTGCGGTCTGGTGGCGAATCTCGCCTTGGTGGCGAACGTTATTCTGCTGCCGGTCGGCATGCTGTTGACGGCGGGCCTCCTGAACGTCTTTGATCGCGACGGCGGCGCGCGCGGTATGCTGCAGTTGCCGGTGCTGACCATGCCCGGTATTGCCGGTATCGTGCTGACGATCGGCATCGCGGTGGATTCCAACGTGCTGATCTTCGAACGCATGCGTGAGGAGTTCCGTGCCGGCAAGTCCTTGCGGGCGGCCATCGCCGCCGGGTATGACCGCGCCTTTTCCGCCATCTTTGACTCCAACATCACGTCCATTCTCACCGGCGCGATTCTCTTCATCTTCGGTTCCGGGCCGGTGCGCGGCTACGCCATCACCCTCGTCGCGGGCATCATCGTCAGCATGTTTACCGCGCTCGTGCTGACCCGCCTGATCTTCAACGCCACGGCTTCCGACTCCAGCAGCAAGGCCTATCGCATGTTGAACTGGATCAAGGACACCGCCATTGACTTCATGGCGCCGCGCAAGATCGTCATCCTTTTCTCCACATCCGTCATCTTGCTTACGATGATTCTCTTCGCCTACCGGCTCAAGACGGATCCCAAGCGGATTCTGGCTGTGGACTTCGTGGGGGGTACCGTCGTGACGTACGCCCATGGAAAGGACATTGATCTGGATGTCGTCCGTAACGCCGCAGTGGGTGTGGGTGTGGGGGATGCTCTGGCCCAGTACCAGAAGTCCATGGACGGCTCCGGCAGTATGCTGCAGATCAAGACCTCGCAGGTCTCCGAGAAGGACCGCGATCTGGGCAGGGTGTTGGAGGGCGCGTTGCAGAAGGCTGTCCCGGATGGCGGATTCCGCTTGCTGGGCGAGGAAGGGATCGGGAGCCAGGTCAGCGCGGATCTCGCCAAGGCCGCCATCTACGCCATCTTCTGGTCGCTGGTGGGGATGCTGATCTATATCACGCTGCGGTTCGAGTTCGGCTTCGCGCTCGGCGCGATCGTTTCGCTCTTCCACGATGTGCTCTTCACGGTCGGCGTCTATTGCCTCTTCGACCGCCAGGTGAGCCTAACCATTGTGGCGGCGATCCTTACCATCATCGGTTATTCGGTGAACGATACGATCGTGATCATGGACCGTATTCGCGAAAACCTGAAGTTGGACCAGAAGCGCTCGTTCGTCGAGATCTGCAACCTCAGCATCAACCAGACCCTGTCGCGCACAGTGCTGACGCACGTGACGGTGACCTTGGCCACCCTGGCGCTCTTTATCTTCGGCGGCGGGGCCATCAACGACTTCGCCTTCTGCATGCTGATCGGCATGGTGGTTGGCATCTACTCAACCGTCTACATCGCCACGCCGGTCACGCTGGCCTGGCACCGGGGGCGTCGCCCGGTCATGGGCACACCGGTGAAGACGTAGTTCGCCGCTTCGGAGGGTTTCGCTTGCTCCCGCGCTTTCGATGGACGACGGCGGCGGTCGATGCCGCTCTGGCCGACCGTCTGACGGCGCGGTTCGCGCTCGCACGTCCCGTGGCGGCCCTCCTGGGCAGCCGCGGGCATGGCGACCTGCTGGCAGCCGAGCGCTTCCTAGACCCCCGCTTGCAACAACTGGGTGATCCGCTGGCGTTTCCCGGCGTCGCGGACGCTGCGCGGCGCATCTGGCAGGCCGTGGATAAACACGAAGCGATGGTGGTCTTCGGCGATTTTGACGCCGATGGTGTGACGGCTACGGCACTACTCACGGATGTGATCCGCCAGTTGGGCGGTCAGGTGGACCCTTTCCTGCCGGATCGTTTGACCGAAGGGTATGGGGTGACCGCAGCGGCCCTGACGCGTTGCTTGCGGGAACACCCCGCGCGTCTGCTAATCACCGTGGATTGCGGCGTCAACTCCGTGGCAGAAGTGGCCCAGGCGCAGGCGCAGGGCGTCGAGGTAATCTTGACGGACCATCATGAGCCCGGCACGGATTTGCCGGCAGCGCTGGCGCTGATTAATCCTCGTCTGGGTGCCACGGCGGGTGCGGAGTATTTATGCGGGGCCGGCGTGGCGTTCAAGCTGGCGCATGCCCTGGTCAAACTGGGCCGGCTGGCTAAGAACCCTGCGGCCGAGGCGTACGACGTGCGCGTCTGGCTGGATGCCGTGGCGGTGGCCACGGTAGCCGATGTCGTCCCCTTGCTCGGAGAGAACCGCATATTAGTGGCCGCGGGTCTCGCCATGCTGGGGAAACATCCGCGCATGGGGTTGAAAGCGCTGGCCCATCGTGCCGGCGTGCAGGGACAGCTTACCAGTCATCATCTGGCCTTTACGTTTGGTCCGCGCCTGAATGCGGCCGGGCGCATGCGCACCGGTTGGCCGGCGCTGCGACTGCTGCATGCCACGCAGTGGGATGATGCCTTGCAATTGGCCGTGGAACTGGAAGGGTTGAATGCCGAGCGGCGCGGCGTGGAGAGCCGCGTGCTGGCCGAGGCCACGGCGCAGTTGCGGCAGGCGACGCCGGCGGGCGCGGTGGTTGCGGCCGGCACGGGTTGGCATGTGGGCACGATCGGGATTGTGGCCGCACGACTGACCGAAGCCTGGAATCTGCCGGCGGCGGTCATTGCGCTGGCGGCCGATGGCAGCGGACGCGGCTCGGTACGGGGGGGGCGCGGCGATAACGTGGTTGCGGCGTTGGGCACTTGCGCGCCGCTGCTAACGGGTTTTGGCGGGCATCCGCGCGCGGCCGGGCTGCAACTCAAGGCGGGCGCACTGCCGGAGTTCCAGCGCCAATTTCCCGCGGCCTGTGCGCAGCAGCGCGATGCCACCGATCCGCGGCCGGAATTGCGCGTGGATGGCTGGCTGGCGCCGGCCGAACTCGATGAGGCGCTCTGGGCGTCGGTACAGCGGCTGGAGCCGTTTGGCGAGGGGCATGCCCGGCCACGCTGGGGTATGCGTGGTCTGCGCCTGGCTACGCGGCCGTCGAAGGTGGGTGGCAGCGGGGAACATATGCGCCTGGAATGCCGGGCTGGTAACACCACAATCCGCGGGATCTGGTTCAAGATGGGGCACCTCACGGAAGCCGTCTCTGCCTTGGGCGCCGGGGCGTTGGATGCCGTTTTTGAACTGCACGAGAATCACTACAACGGACAGAGCACGCTGGAGATGCAGGTGCAGGACCTGCGGCCGGCGTCCGAGGCGTAGCGCGGTTCCGTCGACCGACTGGACGGGATGCCCGCCGGACGGTGCCGCGATCGTGGCAACGCCGTCAACCCCGTCTCAGCCAGACCTATTCCAGATCCGTTCGCGGGCGGCCGATCCAAGCTTGGATCTTCTCCATGTACAGGTAGATGCCAGGGGTCACGAAGAGCGTTACGATCTGCGCGAAGACCATGCCGCCGACCACCACGACGCCCAGCGGGATGCGGCTGGAGGCATCGGCACCATAGCCGAGCGCAATGGGCATGGCGCCGAGGATGGCGCAGAGCCCGGTCATTAGGATCGGGCGGAAGCGCACCACACAGGCATCGTGGATGGCGTCGTAGCTGTTCTGCCCCTCGCGCTTACGTTGCAGCGCGAAGTCCACCATCAGGATGCCGTTCTTGGTGATCAGCCCGATCAGCACGAAGAGCCCGATGTAGCCGTAGATCGACAGAACGCCCCACCCCGAGAGCGGAAAGAGCTGGTGCACGCTATAGAGCGTTAAAAGGCCGCCAAAACAGGCCACGGGGAGCGTGGTCAGAATGGTGATGGGGTGGATAAAGCTCTCGTACAGCACGCCCAGCACAATGTATTTCAGGAAAATGGCAATCAGCAGCAGGATGCCGAGACTGGCAATGGCTTTTTGAAACTCCAGCGCGTCGCCGACAAACTTGCCGCTCACGCCGGGGGGCAGAATCGCCGCGGTTTTGGCTTCGATCATTTTGGTGGCCACGCCAATCGGCACGCCGGGCCACAAGCCAAAGGAGATGATGGCGGCCTCGTGCTGCTGCGCATGGGGGATGTTCTGCAGGCTGGCATTTTCGCGGACGGTGACCAAGGAGCGCATGGGCACCAACCCGCCGGTGGTCGGGGAGCGCAGATAGAGCAGCGCGAGATCGTCCGGCTGGCGCTGGCGCGCTTTCTCGATCTCCGGGATGACCTGATATTGGTCCTGGTCGGTGGTGAACTGCGTGGCGTAGCCGCCGGCAAAGGCCAGCGCAAAGGCCTGTTCAATGGCGGCGGGCGTGATACCAAGCGCAGAGGCGCGTTCGCGGTCAATGTCCACCGCCAGACGCGGCATATTGATTTTTACGCTATTTTGCACGGCCCACGGTACCACCACGGGGATGGTGCGGAGTGCCTGTTCGAGTTGCAGCGCCGTACGATAGACGGTTTCCCGGTCAATCCCGGTGAGCATGTAGGCATAGTCGCTGCCGGCCGCCGTGGGATCGGCGCCCGAACTGATCTTGAGCAGCGGCATGGCGCGCAGCGCGCACAGCCCGTCGGGGAGCACCGACAATTGCCCCATGAGTTTCTGTTTGAGTTGTTCGATGGGGGGGCGTTCCCGTGGCGGCTTGAGCCGGATGAAGAGGAAGCCGAAGCTCTGGTCTGCGCCGGGGAAGATGCCTGTGACGTTGCCGACCTGCGTGACGCTGGGGTCCTGGCGGACGATCGCGGCGGCCTTGGCTTGGAAGGCTCGGATCTGCTCTGTGGAGGCGCCTTGCGGCATGATCATGGCGCCCATAATGAAACTGCTGTCACCAGGGGGCAGAAAGGCTTTGGGAATTACGAAGAACAAGGCCACCGTCCCCAGCGTGCAGAGGATCAGCGTCAGCAGCGAGAGCCACTTGTGGCGCAACTGCCAGTGCAGCGCCTGCCCGTAGGAGCGGATCAGGCCACCAATGATTTTGTTGATGAGGCGCTGCACGGCGTTGGGGGCGCGATGGTGTTTGATGATCCGCGCACACATCATGGGCGAGAGGGTCAGCGCCAGGAGCGTGGAGACCACGATGGCGTAGATCACCGTTAGCGCGAATTCGCTGAGGTTGCGCCCCACGGCACCGCTCATAAAGACCAGCGGTGCGAAGACGATCACCAGCGCCACGCTGGTGGAGAGCAGGGTGAAGGTTATCTCCTGCATGCTGCGGATGGCGGCCGGGATCGGCTTCATCCCTTCGTCCAGGTGCCGCACGGTGTTTTCCAGCACGACGATGGCGTCATCCACCAGGAAGGTGACGGCCAGCACGATCCCCATGAGCGAGAGGGTGTCGAGGCTGAAGCCGGTCCACTGCATGGCAATCAGTGTGCCGAAGAGGGAGATGGGGAGCACGAAGCTGGGGACGATAGTCTCGCGGAAGCGGCCGAGGAAGAGGAAGATCACGAGCACCACCAGCAGCAGGGCGATCAGCACGGTGATCTGCACGTCGTGCAGCGACTCGCGGATGGGCTCGGCGCCGTTGAACATAGCTTCCACGGTGATGGAGGGGGGGAGGGCGTGCCGCATCTCTTGCAGCGCCTGGGTGATGCGATCGGCCACGGCTACGGTATTGGCGCCGCTGACACGCGAGATCGGCATGACCACGCACTTGTCGTGCTCGGGTTGGCCGGCGCGGGCGTAGTGGATATCCACCAGATCGTTGACGACGCTGTCCACGCAGGCCGCCACGTCTTTCAGGCGCACGGGCGCGCCCTGGCGATGGGCAATGATCAGCTCCTCGTAGTCGCGCGCCTTCTGCAACTGTCCTTGCGGTTCGATGCTGAAGGTGCGCATGGCGCCATTGAGGCTGCCACCGGGGATGTTCACGGTGCCGGCGCGCAGCGCCAAGGCCAGTTCATCCACGCCGATTTGGCAGGCCGCGAGCCGCTCGGGGCTGAACTGGATGCGTATGGCGCGTTTGGCGCCAAAGACCTGCACCTTGGAGACCCCCTCCAGCATGCTCAGCTTGCGGGCCGCCACCTGGTTGGCGAAGTCGTAGAGATCGCCATGCGTCAGGATGTCGGAATAGAGCATGATGTAGTAGATCGGCGAATCCGACGGGTTGAATTTCTGGTAGGTCGGCGGGCTGGGCAGATCGGACGGCAGGTTGCGCTGCGCGCGGGTGATGGCGGCCTGTACGTCCGGTGCCACCAGATCCACGCTGCGGCTCAGGGCGAACGTGAGGTTGATGGTGGTGATGCCGGATTTGTTCTCCGAGATCATGGACTGCAGCCCGTTAATCTGGGTGAACTCGTTTTCCAGCGGCGTGGCCACGGCGGAGGCCATGGTGGCGGGGCTGGCACCCGGGTAGGCCACGGTCACCTGGATCACGGGGTAGTCCACGGTGGGGAGGCTGTTGACTGGCATTTTCCAGTAGGCCGCCAGGCCGAAAACAGTCAGTACGATGGTGAAAAGCGTGGTGGCGATCGGCCGGCGGATGAACGTTTCTGAGAAGGTCACAGTGTACTCTCCAAGGGGTGGAGCCCTGGCATGTGGCGAGGTGCGGAGCGGGGGGCGGTGTCTAGCGGGTCGGGATGGTGGTTGGGGGCGATGGCGACAGGTCCCGCACCGGTGCGCCGGGGCGGAGCATGAGCTGCCCCAGCACCACCACGCGCTCCTGCGGGGCTACGCCGCGCACGATCTGGATCTGGTCGCCATAGCGCGTGCCGGTCTGAACCACGCGCAGATTGGCGATATCGGCCACGACGTTGGTGGTGGCGACGGTGGGGGCCACACCGGCTTTGGCCTCGGCCGGGGTGGGGGTGTTGGTTATGGTCAGCGTATAGTTGGTGGTGGTCACGGCATAGAGGTAGGTTCCCATCTTGCCGAATTGCACGGCCCCTTCCGGAACCATGACGGCCTGCTGCACCGTGTCGGCGACGATGCGAATGGCCACGAACTGGCGGGCCCAGAGGCGCAGGTCGGCATTGGGCACCTGGCCGCGCAGCAGGATGGTGCCGGTTTGCGGGGAGACGGCGTTATCCAGGAACTCCAAGGTGCCGGGATAGTGGTTGGTGTCGCCGCGCGGCGTGACTTCCATGCGCACGGGGGGTGTTTGCAGGGCCTGCCGGATGGCCGGCAGGTACTGTTCGGAGACGGCGAACTCCACGGTCAGTGGATCATAACTGCGGATGTTGATCAGGCGCGAGACCCCGGCGGACGCCAGGTTGCCGGGATCCAGGTAGCGTTTGGAGCAGATACCGGCCAAAGGCGCGGTGATGGTGCAGCGCGAAAGATTGAGGCGCGCCTGTTCGAGCATCGTTTCGTCAGCCTGCACCTGCGCCTCGGCGGCAAGTACGTGCGTCTGCAAGGTGTCGAAATCCTCGTCGGTAACCAGTTTTTTTTCGTGAAGCGCGCGGCTGCGCGCCAGTGTGGAGCGCGTCAGCGCGAGCGTGGCTTGGTCGGCGGCGAGTTGGCTCGCCACCTGCCGCACACGTAAGACGTAATCGCGCGGGTCGATCTCAAAGAGCAGTTGGCCATTGGTGACCAGGGCGCCATCGGACACATAACTCTGGGTGAGCGTGCCGGAGACTTGTGGCACAACGTCCACGCTGGCCCGTTCGCCAGTGGTGCCAAAGGCGGTGATAATGATCGGGGTGTCCTGCTGCACGGCCAGGGCGGTGCGCACCGCCGGTGGCGGGAAGGCGGGCGGTCCGCCGGCCTGACGCTTGCAGGAGGTGGTGCCGCCAGCTAGTACGGCCCCTATCAGGAGCAGGGGGATGTAGCAGGGGGTGGCGTGGCGGTGTGATGACAGCGGCAGGGGCATGGTCATTATTCCTTCGGCATGGTTGCGTTTGCGACGGGGCGCTGGTCGGCGGCTTTGGTTGTCAGGCGGCCGGTGGCATGGTTGAGGTTTGCCAGCGCGATGAAGATTTCCAGGCGCGCGGTGATCTGCTGGCTGCGCGCCGTGGCGAGTTGCGCATCGGCGGCGAGCAGGTCCAGCACGGTTTTCAAGCCGGCGCGATAGGCTTCGTTGGCCATATTGCGGGCGGCTTCGGCGCTCTTGTAGAAGGCGATGCTGAATAGATTTTTCTGGCGGGCGGTCTCATAGCTTTGGAAGCACAGCCAGACTTCGGCGCTGGCCCCGAGTTCGGCCTGTTCCAGTAGGGCTTCGGCCGCCTGCGCCTGCTCCTCGGCCATGCGGATTTCGCTCTCCGTCTGCCAGCCGTCAAAGATCGACCATTGCACGTTGAAGCCGACGCCATAGCCCCATTCGCGGTTCGGCCCCTGCAGGTCGCCGGTCATGGCGGCGGCGTAATCGCGGTCCAGGTTGGCATTCAGATAGAGATTGGGCCAGGAGGTGGCGTGTGCGACTTGGATGGCGGCCTGCCGGGCGGCCAGGTTGGCGCGCAGGGCGGCGATGTCGGCGCGGTTGGCGATGGCCTCATCCACGATGCGGTGCACGGTATTGGTGTCCAGTCCGGCGGGCAGCTCGCCCGTGGTTGGTGCCGGCAGGATGGCGGTGTCGGCCGGCAGGCCGACGGCCTTCGCCAGGGCGCCGCGTGCCACCTGCCAGTGGCCGCGCGCGGCTGCTTGCTGGGAGAGCGCCTGATCATAAGCCGCCTGTGCCTGCAGGACATCCAGCCCGGTGGCCATGCCGGCGGTATTGCGTGTCTGTGCGGCATCCAGCGCCTTGCTGGCATCGGCTACGTTGGCTTCGGTGGCATCCATGCCCGCCTGTGCGCTGATGCACAGGAAATACGCGGTTTCCACCTGTAGCAGCGTGTCCTGGATGGTCTGGTTAAACTGGTGGTTGGCGGTGAACACGGTTTGCAAGGCCTGTTCCACAGCGGCCGCGCGGCCCCCGCCGAAATTCATGACGAGATAATTCATTTGCAAACCGGGGCCGTAGTGCAAGGTTTGGGCGTCGAAGCTGTCGGGACTGGCCGAGGCGCCGCTGCGTGCGCCACCGGCATGGGCGCTCACGGCGGGCATAAACAGCCCTTGGGCCTTGTCCACATTGGCGGCGGCGGCTCGTGCGGTATGCCAGGCTTGGCGCGTGGCCGCGCTGTGCTGTAGCGCCAGGTCCGTCAGCTCGGCCAGCGACAGCGGCTGCGAGAGATCCGGCCGCCGCTGTCGCAGATCTGCCCAGACGCTTTCGCCGGCACGGTAGCCGGATGGCGCGGTCCAGGGGGTGGTGGTCTGTTCGGGGGTCGGGGCCGTGATGCAACCGGACAGGAGGACGGCCAGCAGGCCGGCGGCCCACAGGTTATGGTTGAACTGTTTCATGACTGGGTGGCTCCTTGCGTGGTGGCAGATTTTCGTGGGACAGTGCGCCGACGGGGCGTGGGGGGGACGCGGGATGGGGGGACGGCGGTTTGGCCAGCCCGCAGGATGTTCTCCACGAGGGTGCGGATGTAGTCCGCATGGGAGATCGTCCGGCGCCCAAAGAGCGTTTCGCAGAAGACGCAGTGCGAGATGGCCCCCACAAAGATGTCGGCTTGGATCGCCGGGTGTGTCAGGTGCAGGCCGCCGGCGCGCTGCTCCGCCAGCAGATACTGGGTGAGCAGGGCGACATGCTGCAGGGGGGGCGGGCAGGGGGTGGGGTGATAGTTTTCCGCAAAACGCAGGCCGCTGGACGTCACCATCAGGATCCGCGGCATGACGGTCTGCAGCCGTTCCAGCAGATGCTGTCCGTAGGCTGCGAGTGCGGTGGCCATGGCCACGCGGCCTACGCCGGCTAGCAGTCGGTCCTGCCATTCCGGTTCGCGGCTTTGCACATCCATGGCGGCCAGGAAGAGTTCCGTCTTGGTATGGAAGCGCTTGAAGAGCGACCCCTCCGATATGCCGGCCCGCCGCGCGATCACGGCGGTGCTGGCCTGATAGCCGTGTTCCAGAAAGACCTGGGCGGCAGCGGCGAGCACGGCGGCATCCTGGATGGTGACGGGGCGGGACATGGCAGGTTCCTAGTACGAGTAAGTGAGCGCTTACTCAATAACGGATTCATTAGGAAAAGTCAATGGGCATGGTTGGCACCCCAAACTGCGGGAGTTGGAAGAATGGAAGACTGGAAGGTTGGTCAACCCCGCGCCGGCATGACCAATTCACACACCGCGATTGTAAATACGTCATCAATCACCCATTGATGTTGCATCCCCGCCCGGGAATCGCAGAAC
>CAIOST010000377.1 GCA_903861045.1 uncultured bacterium
GCACCGATCCTGCCCGTGTCCAAATCCTCTGCCAACCAACACCTCGCCACTGCTAGCATACACAAAAGCGGCTTCTGCGGTTACCACAAAGCCCTTGCTACAGCCAGCCTGCGTTAGGTGGCGCTTCAGGAAAAGACCATGACGTCTGCGTGATGAAAGAAATATTTTGATTGCCAGAATAATGCCAATGGCATTACATTAGCAATGTGAATGAATTGCAGTTCGCATGGGACGAAGCAAAAGCCACTGAGAATGTTCGCAAGCACGGTGTCTCGTTCGAAGAAGGGGCATCCGTCTTCGCGGATGAGAATGCCCGGGTGAAGCATGACCCCGAACACTCGCAACAGGAAGACCGGTTCATCCTCCTTGGTTTCAGCGAAAAGTTGCGCATGCTGGTTGTGTGTCATGCGTACCGTGAAAAAGATGAGTTGATTCGAATCATCTCCGCGCGCAAAGCCACGACCAACGAACGAAAACAGTACGGGAGCTATCTATGAAAAAGGAATACGACTTCACCGATTCTGTCCGCAACCCTTACGCCAAGCATTTTCGCAAGCAAGTGACCATGCGCCTAAGAGTCGACGTGATCGAGTACTTTAAGGCGTTGGCGAAAGAAACCGGCGTCCCCTACCAGAATCTTATCAACCTGTATCTGAGCGACTGCGCGCACTCGGGAAAAAAACTTGCATTGAAGTGGGCATCATGATCGCAGAACCAAGCGATGCAGGCCGATGGCGCTGCCGCGCTCCGGCCTGATCGCTGACGTTGGCGGTACATAATGAAGACGAGGTTTTGCCAGAATGGGGCGCGCTGGCAGATGGTCTGCCGGTTTGGTGGAAAGCAGGGGTAGCATGATCCTTTTTGCACGTGGCGGCGTGGACGAGAGCCTGACAGCCGAAGATCTGCGGCAGGGGTTGTTCGCGGCCTTGGATCAACTCGGACCCAAGCACAAGGTGCTGGCCGTGCCGCCGGATTTCACCCGCGTGCATTCGCGCGCCGGAGAGCTGACGCGCTTTGCCTGGCAGTATTATGGCGACCGACTGACGGATCTGCTGCCGGCCTTGGGCACGCATTCGGCGATGACGCCCGCGCAGATCGGCACGATGTTTGGCGAAATCCCGCTGGCACGCTTCCGGGAACACGACTGGCGGCAGGGGGTTGTCACCGTGGGGGAGGTGCCGGCTGATTTTGTACAGCAGGTTTCGGCAGGGCGCGTGGCCTACCCTTGGCCCGCGCAGGTGGCACGGTTGCTGGCAGAGGGGGGGCATGACCTGATCCTCTCGCCGGGGCAGGTGGTGCCGCATGAGGTGGCCGGTATGGCCAACTTCAACAAGAACATCTTTGTGGGTACCGGCGGCGCCGAGGGGATTAATAAGAGTCACTTCCTGGGCGCGGCCTATGGCATGGAGCGCATCATGGGGCGGGCGGACAATCCGGTGCGCGCGGTCTTCAACTACGCCACCGAGCACTTCTCCCGCAGCTTGCCGCCGATTGTCTACATCCAGACCGTGGTCGGGCGCGGTGCCGACGGCCGGTTGCATACGCGCGGCTTGTACATCGGCGATGACATTGCCTGCTTTCAGGCGGCGGCGGCGCTTTCTTTGCAGGTCAACTTTGCCATGCTGGAGCAGCCGCTGAAGAAAGTCGTGGTCTATCTGGACCCCGAGGAGTTCAAGAGCACCTGGCTCGGCAACAAGAGCATCTATCGCACGCGTATGGCCATGGCCGACCAGGGCGAACTGGTCGTGCTGGCGCCGGGGTTGTTGGAGTTTGGTGAGGACCGGGAGATTGACCGCCTGATCCGCAAGTACGGCTATGCCGGCACGCCGCAGGTGCTGGCGGCCGTGCAGCAACAGCCGGAGTTGCGCGATAACCTGAGCGCCGCAGCGCACCTGATTCACGGCTCCACCGAGGGGCGTTTCACGGTCACCTACTGCCCTGGACACCTGACGCAGGCCGAGATCGAGGGGGTGAACTTCCGCTACGCACCGCTGGCGGCCATGCTGCAGCGCTACGATCCGCACAAGCTGCAGGACGGTTATAACCGTCTGCCGGATGGCGAGGAGATCTTCTTCATCAGCAACCCGGCCATTGGGTTGTGGGCCTATCGCGGCCGGTTTGCGTAGGAGCCTCGGCGCACGTAGCTGCTCAGTCACTCGCAACTACTCAGGTGCTCGCACGCGGCGGGCGGGTGCCTGATTCGTTACGGTGATTCTAACGCCAAGGCGCCAAGGCGCAAGGGCGCGAAGGTGGGAAGGTGTTAGGTGTGTGGTGGTAGTTGTCGGAAAAAAGGCAATGTGCCAGATGATCACGGACCTTTCCAAATGGATTGGTTGCCCGACGTTGTAACTCATTGACCTTGCATGACTTGCGGGCCAAAGGATGTTCAAGTTACGGGTCTAGGTTCATACGGTCCAGGCAGGTTGTCCCCTGATCTTGGAGATCCCTTTTTAATAGGCCACTTTCCCTACACTTTCACGCCGCCGTCCACACGGGGGCGAGCCCGCGCTACTGCGCGATCACCATCGAGCCGTTTTTTTTCGTGACGCCGCCGCGCGTTGGCTACGTGGAGCACGTGCCGGCATGGTCACGCACCTGCCGCAGGTATCGGCGATCTCCGGCCGCCAGGGTGGCGCACCCCTCGGCAGCACGGCGCGGGCGCGGACGGGGCAGGGGGTGTCGGAGGCAGGGTCTGCAACCAGGTTACCCCGCGGGTGATGGTGGCGGGGTTCATGGTGTGGACTTCGACGCGCTGCCCGATCCCGTGCGGCAGGGTGATGGTCAGGCGTCCGCCCAGGTGTTCGCGGAATTCGTCCAGTCCGTCCAGGATTGCCAAGCGCCCGCCGCGCGTGCGGACCGTCAGCAGTTCATGCCACAAGACCAGTCCGGCCCGCTGCAGCATCTGCACGATGCGGTCGCGCTCGGTGGTGCGCAGCAGCCCCGCGGCGGCCGCCACATAACAATCCAGCGCCATACCAATGGCCACGGCCGCCCCATGGTCGAGGGTGAAGCCGGACATGGCTTCCAGCTTATGGGCCAGCCAGTGGCCGAAATCGAGCGGGCGCGCCGCCCCCTGCTCAAACGGGTCGTTGCCCGTGCGAATGTGGTCGAGGTGCAGCGTCGCACACCAGCGCACAAGCACTTCCATGGCACTGAGGTCGCGCGCGTGAAAGCGGGTGGCGTTCTCTTCCAGGAAGGCGAAGAACTCCGCATCGCGGATCACGGCCACCTTGCAGGCCTCTGAGATGCCGCCCACCCAGTGCGTGTCGTCGAGCGTCGTCAGAAAGTCGAAATCGTTGATCACGGCAAACGGCGGCGCGAAGGTGCCGACAAAGTTCTTCTGGCCGTGTTCATTCATGCCGTTTTTGACGCCCACACCGGCATCGTTCTGCGCGAGCACCGTGGTGGGCAGTCGGATTAGGCGCACGCCGCGGTGCACCAGTGCGGCGGCAAAGCCGGCGGCATCCAGCAGGCTGCCGCCGCCTACCACCACGACATAGCTGTGCCGACAGAGGTGTTGCTCGCCGAGTTGGGTCATCACGTGCTGCACCGTATGCCACCCCTCCTTGGCCGACTCGCCGCCGGGCAGCAGCACCGGTGGCGCCCGCAAATCAAAGCCGGGTCGGTCAAAATACGCGGCAATGCGGGTCGCCAGCCGCGGCCAGGCTCGTGCCACACCGCTGTCCACATACACCAGCACCCGGTGAGCACGGCCATTTTCCGGCGGCCCAAAAATCGACGCCAACACGGGATTGGTTTTACGAAAGGCGCCATGCGTGAAATGGACCGGGTAGGTGAAGGGAACCGCAAAGGATTGCTGGTAGCAATCTGTGGTGCGCGTGGTGGTGGTCGCAGCAGCGGGGGGGCGGTTGTGCTTGGCTTGGCATTTCACAGGCATCACATACTTCCGGGTTTCTGGTTAGGAGGACAGCCAGGTTTGCACGCGGGCGGCCAGCGCGATGAGGTCGTTCACATCTTCCGTAAGGGCCGTGCTGCCCCAGGCCACGGCCCGTGTGGGGCCGGTGCGGCCGTGGCTGCCGCGGATCCTGGCCGGGTTCTGGCTGACACTCCCCGGCGGCCAGCCGAAGAAGAGTTCGCACGGGTCATAGCCGGGTTTGCTGTGGATATCCACATGCGCGGCATAATCCGGCGCTTCGGCGCGCCGTTGCCACCACGGATAGGCCAGCCAGTAGCCCTCCTCCGCCACTATCAGCAGCTCCCCGGCCTGGGCATGGTGCAGCCCCAAGCGCTCCTGCCCGGCGACATCCAGCACCTGCGCTACGCCGGGCAGGGCCGCCAGCTTGGCCTGCACCGCTGGCAGATCCTCCGCCGCGTGCACATACACGTGGGCGACTTCATGGTCGCACAGCGCAAAGGCCCGACTCTCATGGAAGTCCGGGTAGTGCCGGCCGCGTACCAGGCGGGTGGCCAAGAGTCCGGCCTCTCGCAGCAGACGGTTGGGATAGATCACGCCACTTGCCACGCACGGCGCAATGGCATAATCGCCAAAAATCAGCCGTTCATAGCCGGCGCGCGCTGCGGCGGTTTCCAGCAAGGCCAGTTGTTGTTTGAGCGCGGCTGCGGCCCGGTAGGCGGCCGGATGGTCAGGGCCAAAACGCTGCAGGTCGTAGTCCAGCGCTGGCAGGTAGGTCAGGCAGAGCTCGGGCGCCAGATCAGGCATCCCCAGTAAGGCGGCGGTGGCTTCGGCGATCCATTGCGACGACGCGGCCGAGGCCAGTGGCCCCCAGTAGCGCAGCAGGCGGAACGGCCGCCCTACGGCTTGGCAGAGGCGCGGGTAGAGTGCCGCCGGTTTACCGTAGCAGTCGTCCACCATGCCGCCATGATGCTTGTGGATAGGGGCTGGCGAGAGGATCAGGTCGGCGCGCTCGCCCAGGCTCTGCTGCCAGAAGAGCAGTCCTACGCGGCCGCCCTGCTGCCGGAAGGCCTCCCAGATGCGAGGGCCTGCCACCTGCGCGGCGGACTGCTCCCAGAACGAGGTGCGGCGCAGCACGCGGTCGTAGCGGCCGTTGGCGACCACGCCATGTGCCGCCACCGGGCTCGCCGTGCGGAAGGCGGCCTGCACCGGGCAGGTAATGGCCGGGAAGGGGGCTTGCAGGGGGCGCAAGGGGCGCCCGCCGCAGCAGATGCCGTGCCGCTGCGCAAACGCCTGCCCGAGTCCGGCCACCTGGATAATCAGCAGTTTTTTCGTGGTTGCCATGCCGTCGTTCGCAGGATCTCCCGGCGGGCCAGCTGCCCGGGCGGTGCGCCTTGTTCAAACCCCGCTGAAGGCGGAGAAACCACCGTCCACTGGCACCACGCTGCCGGTCACGAAACCGGCGCCGGCGTCCGACACCAGCCACAGCAGGGTACCCAGCAGATCCTGCGGCTCGCCAAAGCGCCCCATGGGGGTGTGCGACTGGATGGTCTGGCCGCGCGCGGTCAGCGAGCCATCCGGCTTGGTCAGCAGCGCGCGGTTCTGGTCGGCCAGGAAGAAGCCCGGCGCGATGGCATTGACGCGGATGCCGGCCTTAGCCATGTGTACGGCCATCCAGAGCGTCAGGTTACTCACGGCGGCCTTGGCGCCGCTGTAGGCCGGAATCTTAGTTAGCGGGCGCAGGGCGTTCATGGAGGAGATGTTAATCACCACGCCGCGGCGGCGCAGGGCCATGCTGCGGGTAAAGGCCTGCGAGGGCAGCAGCGTCCCCAGGAAGTTCAGGTTGAAGACGAACTCGATTCCCTTGGGGTCCAGGTCGTAGAAGGTGACCAGGTCCCGGTTTTCCTGCAGCAGGTCGTCGGGGTTCAGGTATTCCATGGCGGTGGTTCCCTTGGGGTGGTTACCGCCGGCGCCATTGACGAGGATATCCACTGGGCCAAGTTCTTTTTCGACTGCCAGATTGGCGGCCTCCAGACTGGCGCGCTCCAGGACATTGCAAGCCACGGCCATGGCCCGGCCGCCGTTGGCACGGATCGCCTGGGCCACCTGCTCGGCGGCCTCGGGGCGCAAGTCGGCCACGGCTACGGCGGCGCCGCACTCGGCCAGGGCTTTGGCCATGGTGCTGCACAACACGCCGCCGCCGCCGGTCACTAGGGCTACTTTACCGGCGAGATTAACGGAAAAGGGTACTGACATGATACACAGCTCCTGTTTATGGATCGGTTGCCCGCATCAGCCTGGCGCAATTGCCTGTGGCGGCGGGCGGCAGGTTCACTCATGGCGGCCAGCATCATCGCTTTTTTTGGGCTGCACGCCAAGAACGATGTGGCGGGTGGATATTCGTCAGTTTGCGGTTCGCCCGGATCGTTATCAGCCCTTAGACAGGCCGGGGCGGGGCCGCCGGACCCGCCGCCAGTAGCCCCGGCCCGCCCCGGGCCGCGGGCATCGCGATCCAAGGTGGCTATGAGCATGACAAGGATCGCGACGAAGACGGCGCCGCAAACGGGTCCGCTTGTCGCGCGCCATATCGTTGTCCAGCCCGCCCCAGGATAGCAATCCGCCCTCGGCCCGGGGGCGGGCCGGGGCTACTGGCAGCAGCCTACGACCAGTTGCGCGTGCCCCACATAGCAGCAGCCCCTCGCACTCACGCTTGCTCCTGTCTGAGCAAGCGGGCCGTGTAAGTGTGGCCGTGTAAGTGTGGCCGTGTAAGTGTGGCCGTGTAAGTGTGGCCGTGTAAGTGTGGCCGTGTGGGCGTGTGGGCGGCCACCTCACCCGCCCCGCGCCAGCGCATCTAGCGGACTGACGGTAGTGCTGCCGAGGCTGCGCATGACGGGCGTGTAGCGCATGGTCCGAAGGAAGCCAGCCGGCTGTCACAAGTAGCTTGTTCGCAAGGTTTTGAGTTTAGCCGTGACAGCCATGCAGCCATGCCATACACTACGGGTGACGTCTGGCACAGGAGCCGCCGTACGACGGCCTGCCGGCTTTTCCGACTGGCGGTCCATTTAACGTTGTGGAATCGAATGAAAAAAAGCCAGAGGAACATTGCAGCAGGATTCCTCCTGATGATCGCATCCTGCACGACCGGCAATCCTGGGGGATTCAAGGGTATTTGGCTGTTACCAGTCAGTTCAGTTGATCTGGACAAGAAAGGCGAAAATGTGCTGATCTTGGGCGAGCAGTCGTTCGGCCTCGACGATGACTGGACACCGGGCAAGACAAACGCTGCACCAATAGGCGGGACATGGGTGTGCACAAATGGCGTGCTTGTGTTGCATGTGATTCATACCGAATCCTGCAAAGTGCGGCCGGGCACGGAAATCAGACTGAAAGTACTGGAACAGACTGCTGATTCATTGCGGGTCACAGAGGAAGACTCAAAGGAAGAGACGGCGTTGAAGAGACTTCCCCAACAACCGCCTGCAATTTACGTCGCTCCGCGCCGAAAATGAGTCGTAACGTTCGGTGAAGAGAAGACAGATGAGGAGAATCTTGATCATGGGGATCTTGGGCGGACTTCTCGGGATGTTCGGATGCCGGCAATCGACACGTCCCCAAACTGCGGGAGTTGGAAGAATGGAAGACTGGAAGGTTGGTCAACCCCGCGCCGGCATGACCAATTCACACACCGCGATTGTAAATACGTCATCAATCACCCATTGATGTTGCATCCCCGCCCGGGAATCGCAGAAC
>CAIOST010000378.1 GCA_903861045.1 uncultured bacterium
CAAAAGTGGATTCCACAGGGGGCGTATTTCGTTAATAGACACGACCCCGAGTGCCTATGGGACGTCATCGGAAAGTGCGACCCCAATGCCGCCCCCGCGGGTGTCACGCCCGCCTGACCTCTGACCTCCGACCTCTGACCTCTACGTATTCCTACTCCCCCTGCTGCGGCGCGCTAACTGCCATCAGCTACTCCGACGGCACGCCCTCCGTCTCCTTCCACCGCCGCATGTCCGTTGGAGTCGGCATAACGCCGGGCCGTGTTGCCCTTGGCGTCGTGCGCGTCGCGGTCCGCGCCGCTTTCCAGCAGCAGCTTGACGATCTCCACGTTCCCCTTGCCCGCCGCCTGCATCAGCGCCGTGGCGCCGGGTGTTTGGCCGCCGGTCATCTTCCAGGGCGTTGACATTGGCGCCCTTGGCCAGCAGCGCTTTCAGATCGTCCAGGTTGCCGTCGGCTGCTGCCACGGTCAGTGGCGGATCGATGCTAGCGCTGCCGGTGGCTGACGCCTGGCCGGCAACCGCGGGCGTCGCCTGGCCGGCAGTCGGAGGGGTTGCCTTGCCGGTATACGCCGCTTGCGCCGGCATCGTAATCTGCACCGTGGCGGAGAGCTGCGGCTTGGTCAGGTCGGTCCCATACCCTTCGATCACAAACTCCGCCGTAGCCTTGCCGGACTTGATCACCACGGTCCATGGCTCCGTCGGGCGCTCGCGTTCAAACCGTGGCAACGACTCCGGCTCGTGCAGGCCGGCCACAATATAGGTCAGGATGTCCCCCCCTTGCTCCATGGTGGCTGCAAAGGCGAGCGTGGAAAGCTTATCCCGTCCGATCTTCGCGAGTTGCGCTTTGGCGTACGTGACACCGCGTTCCAGCGTGGCCAGATTGGCCCCGTTGCCGGCCCAAGCGGCAGGGAGGCACGCAAACACAACCATGCACACGATCGCCGCCACGCGGCCTGTCCGTTCCATTGCGTTCCCTCCTCAATAAGATAGCCTGCCCCAAAACATGCCAGAACCGGCCTGGCGCATCGATGTCATGGGTGAAAGCCTGGCAGAAGCGGGGATCAGGGTAAAGGGTTCAGGGCGGGGCCCCCAATCTGCGGGAGTTGGAAGACTCGAAGACGGGAAGGATGGCTCACGCCGCCGTCCACAGCCAGCCCCCTGTTCTGCAGGAGTTGCGAGAATCCAGCCACCCGACGCCAGACCACCCGCGCCTTGACACCACCATCTCATGCTGTCACGATGCACTCATGAGAACTACGGTCACTCTCGACCCTGATGTAGCAGAACTCCTTCGGGAGACGGCGCACCGCACACGACACAGTTTCAAGGAGGAACTCAACAGTGCCGTTCGGCGTGGACTGGGGACTGTATCCACGGCGCGCCGCGTCGCGTTCAAGATCCATCCCGTCGCCATGGGGGTTCGCGCCGGAATTGACCCGGCCCGTCTTGCTGATGCCGGCGATGACGCTGAGGTTGATGCCTTTCTCGATCTGACACGTCAACTCACGGCCGCGAAAAGGGAACGCCCATGATTGTGCCGGACGCCAACCTGCTGCTATACGCCTACGACAAGACAAGTCCATTCCACACGCAAGCGAAGCATTGGTGGGAGCAATGCCTTTCGGGAGCGGAACCCGTTGGACTTACTCATCCTGTTGTTTTCGCATTCCTCCGCATCGCCACGAATGCGCGGGCTTTCGTGTCGCCCCTGACGCTCTTCAAAGCCGACGCCATCGTCAGGGAGTGGCTCGAGGCACCTCCGGTGCAGATTTTGTTGCCGGCGCCCGATCACCTGCAGCGTACGCTTCATCTCTTGGAGCAGGCCGCCTCGGCCGGCGGCCATCTGGTTACGGACGCGCAGATCGCGGCATTGGCGGACGCCTGTCGGGCTACCATTCACACGGCCGACAGTGATTTTCGGCGCTTCAAGACCGTGCGGACGTACTACCCGCTCGACGCCTAATCGAGCAGGATATTGCCGATCCTCAGGACCCGGCGTCGCGTCATGTTCTGCAGAAGTGTGCGTATAGGGAAGGGATCGGCCCCGTACACATCCATGCTCAGTACGTCCGTGAGTCGCGCCGGCCGAAACCCACGCCACTCGTACCGAAGCTTCCACCCGCGCGCGTCATTGCTCGCAGTCATGCCCGCGTTTGGGGTAAACGGTTACGGCGTCGGCGTGCCAGTGGCTGTAGGGGTTGACGGCGGCGTAGCTGTCGATCCGCCGCTGTAGGTAATACTTATTCTGCCTATTTGAGGATTCCAGTTGTTTAGCGTTGTATTTCTGAACTCAATCTTCAAATACCTTGTCCCGACGGGTAACAAAGACCCGCTTAACTTGATTCGATCCCAATCTCCACCCAAATCGTTCTTTGCAGGGACAAACTCAGTATAGGTTGCTCCGGTAGGCGATGTATATATTTTCATATCCACCTTAGACTCGCCATTCCAATAATAGGTGTCCATTTCAAAAGCAACCATATTTCTTGCTGTGTGGTGGTAAACGATATTCTCAATCGTGTTGGTAGATCTTGTTAGCCTTGAGGTATCTCCGCCCAGAGAGCACGCGTGGTTTCCATCAAATATCAAATTTGCCGTATGCGAGTACATCTTGGAATAATCACTCAATTCGTCGACCATATGGGGTGGTGCTGGCGGCACTTGAAATACAGCGGAAACTCCGGATGTGCCCGATGTGTTTACTGCTTTCATCCGATAAAAGTGACTGCCGCCATTCGGAGCATCATTATATGGAACGTATGGCTTGCCGCTGTCAAGCACACCGCTTGCTATCTGTACAAACGGCCCGCCCGAGGTAGTAGCCCTTTCAATGATATAAGACTGCGCTCCCGCGGAACCCTGCCATTTGATGGCGCTGACGAGGGACGATGGCAGGATGGCCGGCGCGGCAGGCACGGCCATAGCTGGCACGGACTGGCCTCTTATCCCGTAGCCATGCTCGCGTAACAGGTTTACCACATTGATTTCATCATTGTTATGAGAGGTCGCGGAAAAACCAGGATATACGATGTCATCCATAAGCATACCACTATTTTCCGTATGCCAGTAGAAGCCGCCATTCGGCGCATGGCCTTTCATGGCCCATAACCAGGCTCCGGCGGTGCCGTTGGCTATGACCGTGTCCATCAGGCTGTGAAAGTACGGGGTTCTGTTTATGCCAAACTCGCCGACAATAAACGGCTTTTTGCCCATGGAAAAATTTCTATCGCTATTACAGGCGCTCGCGTAATCATTGCCTACCAGACAAGTGTAATAGTGTTTGGTAACTATATCCACATTAGGATCTGCTAAAACAAGAGAGGAAAAACCGCTACCGTTCGCACCGCCGCCATACGTGGTACGGTTCCAGCCGCCGCCATCCATAACCAGATGATTCGCATCCAAGCTTTTGATATACGCGGCTATATTCGTTGTCCAGGTCTCCGTTGGATTTAACTCATTTCCTGTTTCCCAGCACAGAATAGCCTTATCATTTTTGTATATTACTCCGGATAGCGTGTTTGTCCTGTTCACTATATAGTTAATATAGTTCTTGAAATCTGAGATAACCGTCGCGTCGGTGTAAAATTCACTGCCAGATTTTCCTCTGAATCCAGCGAATTCAGGTACTCCGCCAAAAAAATTCATATTACAAATGAATCCAAGCGTTGTTCTAATACCGTATTCATTACACAACGTTAGCCATCGGTCAACGGCAACAAAGGCAGCTTCGTTATAAATTCCCGGCCCGCCATAATGGTACGGGAGGTTGGTGCCGCCGATTAAACCGCCTTTCACTGAAAATACATAAGTCCTAACTGCCGCTGCGCCCATATCGACGAGCGTTTTTAGGTAGTCTTCCTGCTCAAAAGCGGTCGCAAGCAGCCAGCCCTGGTCTTGACAGGTAAAAGCGTCCATATTATTCACGCCGATAAATCTGAATGGAGCGCCTCCGTCCATCAGCTTATCGCCCGAGCGGGTGATAAAGTTTGTGAACCCCTTTGGTTTTTCAACACTGGTTGAAAGAACAGGTTCTTTGTTAATCATAGAATCCGTAGGATCAACACTGCCGCCGATTGTGATTGCCGACCGTAAAAATACCACGGTAAACGCAGAGATCAGTCTGAAAGAACCTTTCTTCATACAAACCTCCAAATTTTTAACACTAACACAGATTGTACTGTGAACCGTACTTATCCCGGCGACCGTCCGTGGTTCGCCGGGCAGGCTCATCCGAGCCCGCCCGTCCACCAGCCGTCCCTTCCCGATCAGAGACGGCCCCAGCATACGTCTTTCGAGACCTGGCGGCAACACCCGACCTCAGAAGTCCCGCCGAACCGGCCACCGGCCACGCTCGCCCCGCCAGGAAACTTGACATAATCAGCATGATCCGTCCCTGAGCTGTTCCGCCCCCGCCCGGAAAGGCAGCTCGTACGTCCTATCCGTCAACTCCGTCAACGCTCCCGGCACTTGTGCCGTTTTGTGCCGTCTGTGGGACATTATGACTCGGTCGCCTTAGTTCCTATGAGTTGTTGTTTGTTCTTGTGCAAAGTGTTATGAATCTGCGAAGCTCTTGGCACCTAATCTGCATGTAAGTAGCCTGTCAGCGCTCAGGTAGGGCATCAGCGGTGGCGGCTGGTAAAGGAGCAGGGAAAAGCGTACGGGTTCGCGAATCTCCTGAACCCTGAACCCTGCCCCCTGAACCCTGTCCCCGCCGAGCGGCTGACGGTTACGAGTGGGCACGTGTACGAAGGAAGCGCAAGGGAGCGAGCCATGGATACGAATCAGATGACGCAACGGGCGCAGCAGGCACTGGCGGCTGCCAATGCGGAGGCCATCCGGCGGCACCAGCAGCAGGTGGATGGGGAGCATCTCTTTCTGGCGTTGTTGGATCAGGAGGATGGGCTCGTGGCGCGCCTGTTGGAGCGACTGCAGGTCTCGGTCCCCTCCTTGCGCAGCCGGGTGGTGGAGGAACTCGAACGGCGGCCCAAGATCTCCGGCGATACCGAAGCCGGGAAGATCTACATCACACAGGCCCTCAACGAACTGCTGGTCAAGGCGCAGGATCAGGCCAAGCGCTTGAAGGATGAGTATGTCTCGGTGGAGCATCTGCTCCTGGCGATGGTGGAGATGAGCCGGCGCGCCCCGCTGAGCCGCCTGCTGGCGGAGTTTGGCGTGGACGCCAAGGGCGTCCTTTCCGTCCTCAAGGAGGTACGCGGCAACCAGCGCGTGACGACCGACAATCCCGAAGGGCAGTACGAGGCGCTGCAGAAGTATGGCCAGGACCTGGTGGCCATGGCCCGTGCCGGGAAACTGGATCCGGTGATCGGGCGGGACACCGAGATCCGCGATGTCATCAGTATCCTCTCGCGCAAGACCAAGAACAACCCGGTGCTCATCGGCGAGCCGGGGGTGGGCAAGACCGCGATTGTGGAAGGGCTGGCGCAGCGCATCCTGCGCGGCGATGTGCCGGAGGGGCTGAAGGAGCGCTCGATCTTCAGCCTCGATATGACCGCATTGATGGCCGGCGCTAAGTATCGCGGCGAATTTGAGGAGCGCCTCAAGGCGGTGCTGAACGAGATCAAGGCCGCCGATGGGCGCATCATCCTCTTCATCGATGAAGTACACACCATTGTGGGCGCAGGGCGCACGGAGGGTTCCTCCGACGCCGGCAATATGCTGAAGCCCATGCTGGCCCGCGGTGAACTCCACTGCATCGGCGCCACCACCTTGGATGAGTACCGCAAGTACATGGAGAAGGACGCTGCGTTGGAGCGGCGCTTCCAGCCGGTGGTGGTGGAGGCCCCCAATGTGGAGGACACGATCTCCATCCTGCGCGGCCTGAAGGAGCGCTTTGAGCGCCATCATAATGTCCAGATCCAGGATGCCGCGCTAGTTTCTGCCGCGGTCCTCTCCGATCGCTATATCCAAGATCGCTTCCTGCCGGACAAGGCGATTGATCTGCTCGATGAGGCCTGCGCCTCCATCCGCACCGAGATGGACTCCATGCCCGCGGAACTGGATGAGACCACCCGCCGCGTGACGCGCCTGGAGATTGAAGAAACCGCGCTGAAGAAGGAGAAGGATCGCCCCAGTCAGGTGCGTCTGACGGAGCTGCGTAAGGAGTTGGCCGATCTGCGGGCCTCGGCCGACGCCATGAAGGCGCAGTGGCAGAGCGAAAAACGGCTGCTCGAGGAGACCAGCCGCCTGCGTGAGGAGCTGGAAGGCGCACGCCATGCCTACGAGGCCGCGGAGCGTGCCTCGGATCATGAGAAGGCCGCCGAGCTCCGCTATGGCCGCATCCCCGAACTGGAGAAGAAGCTCCTCGCCAAACAGGCGCAGTTGCGCAAGCCGGATGGCGGGCGCACGCTGCTGCGCGAGGAGGTCACCGAAGAAGAGATTGCCGAAGTCGTGGCGCGCTGGGCCGGCATCCCGGTGACGCGTCTCCTGGCCGGCGAGCGCGAACGCCTGCTGCATCTGGCGGCCACGCTGCAGCAGCGCGTGATCGGCCAGGACGAGGCCGTGCAGGTGGTGGCCGATGCGGTGCTGCGTGCCCGCGCCGGCATCAAGAACCGCCGCCGCCCGGTCGGGGCCTTTCTCTTCCTGGGGCCGACGGGCGTCGGCAAGACCGAACTGGCGCGCTGCCTGGCCGCGGATCTGTTTGACTCCGAGGAGAGCATGATTCGCATCGACATGAGCGAATACATGGAGAAGCACACGGTCTCGCGTCTGGTCGGCGCGCCCCCCGGCTATGTAGGGTATGAGGAGGGCGGGCAGCTCACCGAGGCGGTGCGCCGCAAGCCCTACAGCGTGGTGCTGCTGGATGAGATCGAGAAGGCGCATCCGGATGTCTTCAACATGCTGCTGCAGGTATTGGATGACGGACGCCTTACGGATGGCCATGGCCGCACGGTGAGCTTCCGCAATGCCATTGTGATCATGACCAGCAATGTCGGCTCGGAGTTTCTGGCGGAAGATCGCTCCGGCCGGTCCAGCAAGGCGGAGCAGAGCGACTTCACCAGCAAGACCCGCAGCGCGGTGATGGAGGCGCTCAAACGCGCGTTCCGTCCGGAGTTCTTGAACCGGCTGGACGAGACGGTGCTCTTCCATCCGCTGGGGTTGCCGCAGATCGAGGCGATTGTGCGGCTGCAACTGGAGGATCTGCGCCAGCGTCTCGCGGAGCAGGAGTTGCACTTGACCGTTTCCGATGCCGCCATCGAGTGGCTGGCGAAGACGGGGTTTGATCCGGTCTATGGGGCGCGGCCGATCAAGCGTGCGATCCAGCGCGAGATCGAGACGCCCGTGGCGCGCCAGATCGTCGGCGCCGCTTATGTCCCGGGCGCCACCGTGACGGTGGATGCGACGGAGAAGGGGCTGAAGATCCAATAGACGAGGGGAGCGGGGGGAGAGGGTTCAGGGTTCAGGCGTGACACGGCCCCGCAGGTGCCTCGGAAATGCGACGGGAATTTCTTCACCGCGAGGGTCGCGAAGGTGGGGGCAGGTGTGAGGTGTTGGTAGGGCGGGGCCGCCGGGGGCGGGAGAGGTGATAGGTGGTAGGTGTTAGGGGCGAGATTCAACGCCCCTCGACTTCCCGCGACGCCCGCGACCACACCCTGACCGTCGTCTCGGGAACCAGATTGGCAATTCTAACGCCACGGCACTAAGGCGCGAGGGCGCAACGGGCAGGTGTGGTGGTAGGTGGTTGCGCCGTCCGTTACCCGCGCCACTGCTTATCATAGTCGGCGGTCTTGTAGAAACCACACTCCATGCAGTTTGCCAGTTTCGTGGCGAAGACCCCTTGCACTTTTCCGCCACATAACGTGCCGGCAATGCGTGCACAATGTTTGCCATGATCCGGATAGGCGGGGCAAACACCCAGTTCTTTGGCTTTGAGGCCGTTCGCTTCCCGTCCACACTTCTTGAATTCCCATGTTATTGTGTAAGACCAGCGCCTTTGGTGTTAGCCGCCCTAGCATGGCCATTTGTGCCACAGGTCTGTTGCCGTAAGAGGCGCTTGCAAAATCTCCGGTTTGTGCAAGCGGAGGGTTCAGCAGTCGTTTTCCGGCCGGCCTTTCTTCTCGCAGCTTCTATCACGGCGGGTACCAGAGCGGGTCGCGTGCGACGTTTTCTCGGGGACATAGGAAGTTTCTCAGTCTCATACTTTTAAAGGTATGAGACCGTCACGCTTGCGCGCACGAGTGTCGAGGTGGGCAACGCGTACGAATAATGGAAGCGGGTGGGTGGTCTGGAATGTGCGCAACCATGGTGCCATAATCCATGTGAGGCTCTTGCAAAACCATGGGGAAAGCCGCGTTTCATGGTTCAAGATGCCAGAGTTCAGGCCGGAAACATCGCCTGAACCACGAACCCTGAACCATCCGCTTGCAAAACCGGAGGTTTTGCAAGCGCCTCCATGTATTAAGGTTGTTGGGCGGGGGCGGTCAGCAGCGCCAGCAGGTCCTGGAGGAGCCGTGCGCGCGGGTGGTTAAGTGCCAGTTGTCGTCGGGGGCGACAGCCACCACGCCGCGACGCCCCAGTTTGTCGAGATGACGGTAGAGGGCCGGCCGGGAAATGCCACAAAGCACGGATAAGTCCGCCGCCACGGTGGGGGCCTTGGCTAGCGCTTGCACGATGGTGATACGCCGGGCATGCGTAAAGGCGGTGGCGGCCCTGATGATTTCTGCGGGCTGATCGTCGCGTTGGAAGGATCGGCGCAGGGCGGCGAGCACTGCGGCGGCATGTTCGACGGAGTTATCGGCCGTGGCGAAGTAGATGACGAAAAGCCCCTCGCGGCGCACACCCAGCAAGCCGCGCGCCTGCAGGGCGCGCAAGGCCAGGGTGGTACTCGATAGCGGCAGGTTGCAGGCGCGGGCCACCGCCGACACGCAGCTCTCGCTGTGGCGGATGACATGTTGCAATACCCGTAGCCGGACCGGATTGGCCAGTACCCGGCAGGTGCGCCAGAGCGTGGGATGCAGAACGTTCATGTGCACAGTCTCATACTTTTAAAAGTATGAGACAAGGATAAATGTTTGGCCCTTGGGGGTTGCGGGTGCGATTTTAGTTAGTGGGGCAGCGAAAGCATTCGTTTCCACCACGAAGAGCACGAAGGGTACAAAGGTGGCTGTTTTTGTGGGAAAACCTGCTAGTAAAGAGCTGACAGGCATGGCCTATGATACACGGGCGGCGCACGCTTCGTGTCTCCCGCTCGAAGACACACGAAAGGATTCGAACGCACTAAGAAATCACACAATCCCACGACTTCTTCGTGCTCTTCGTGGTGAATCTCACCTTTCTCCTCCCACTAACTATAATCGCACCCGGGGGTTGCTCTGTTACCCAGACTCCGGTTACGATGGCGGCATGTCGTTCGCTTCTCCCTGTAAACCTTTCTCAAAGCCGCCGACGCGTCGCGCGGACCAGCGAATCCTGCTGATCACGCCGCCGTTGTTGCAGCCGAATACGCCGTATGCCGCCTCACCCGTGCTGGCAGGCTTCCTGCAAGCGCAGGGGTTTGCGGTGGCCCAGGCCGATCTCTCGCTCGCCTTGCTGCTGCGCCTGTTTTCCACTGAGGGCTTGCGGCAGGTAACGGCAGCTATGCGCCGCCGGCGCGTCACCCGCCACCCTCCTAGTGTGCGCCATTTTCTGCGGCAGGCCGAACGCTATGCACAGACCGTGGAGGAGGTGGTCGCGTTCCTGCAGGGGAATAATGGGCCCGTGGCGGCGCGTATCCTCGCCGGTGGCTGGCTGCCATGCGGGGCACGGCTGCAGCAGGCGCTGAACGAGGGGCCCGGTGCCATGGCCTGTCCAATCACGCGGCACGACGCCACCGCACCGTCCACGCCGGCGCACGACTTGGCCCGCCATCTGGCCAGCCTTTACCTGGATGATCTGGCAGATGCGATCCGGGAAGGTTTGGATCCGCGCTTTGGCTTTGCGCGTTATGCTGAAAGCCTGGCTTTGGCCGCGCCGCGCTTCGAGCCGCTGCAGCGCGCGCTGACAGGACGGCTGACACTGGTGGATCAGATGCTGGCGGAACTCACGACGACGCTGGTGACCGAAACGTGCCCCACGCTGGTCGGCCTGACCGTGCCATTCCCAGGCACGCTTTACGGCGCGCTGCGCATTGCGCGGCAGATCCGTCAGCTCCGGCCGCGCACGCGCATTGCCCTGGGCGGCGGCTATGTGAATACCGAACTGCGGGAGCTCGACGATCCGCGGGTCTTTGACTATGTGGATTATATCTGTCTGGATGATGGCGAGGAGCCGCTGCTGCGCCTGGCGCAGACCCTGGCCGGTGCGCGCGTGCCGCTGGTGCGCACGCTGCTGCGCCAGCGCGGACGCGTGGTGCGCTGCGGCTTTGCCGCTGAATCGGGCGCGCCCGCCGACCGCACAAGCCCCCCGGCCGCGGCGCTGCCGGATTTCGCCTCGCTGCCGCTGGAACGCTATCTCCCGATGGCGGAGTCCACCAATCCGATGCATCGCCTCTGGTCGGATCATCGCTGGTTGAAGCTGCCGCTGGCGCACGGCTGTTACTGGCATAAGTGCCGGTTCTGCGATACGGCGTTGGATTACATCGGCCGCTATGTGCCGCCGCGCGCAGCGGCTGTGGTGGCGACGATGCAGGAACTCCACCGACGCACCGGATTGGCCGGCTTTCATTTCACGGATGAAGCCCTGGCGCCCGCGCTGCTGCGGCAGCTCGCGGAGACCCTGATGGCGCAGCGCACCCGCTTTACCTGGTGGGGGAACATTCGCTTTGAGCGCGCGTTTACGCGTCCGCTGGCCCGGCAACTGGCGCGCGCCGGCTGCGTGGCCGTCACCGGCGGGCTGGAGTGCGCGCATGACCGGCTATTGGCCCTGATGAATAAGGGGATTACGCAGCGCGACGCGGCGCGGACCTGCCAGGCCTTTGCGGCCGCCGGGATCCATGTGCATACCTATCTGATGTACGGCTTTCCCACGCAGACGGTGCAGGAGACCGTGGATGGGTTGGAGTTCGTGCGGCAGCTCTTTGCTGCGGGTGTGGTGCAGTCCGCCTATTGGCATCGCTTTGCGCTCACCTGCCACAGCCCGATCGCGGCGGCGCCGGAGGCTTTCGGCATTCGTATCCGGCGGTCACGCCCTGTGCTGCAGCGCACCTTCGCCCGCAACGAGTTGGCCTATGAGATCCTGCCCGGGTTTGGCGCTGACGAGCAATCATTGCAGATGCTCGGCCGCGGTCTGCGGGTGGCCACCTATAACTACATGCTGGGGCAGGGGCTCGACGAGCCGCTGGCGCTCTGGTTTGCCGGCGACGTGCCCGAGCCGAGCCTGCCGCCGGACTTTGTGGCACGGGCGTGAACCAACAGCGGCCCCCAAACTGCGTAAGATTGGAAGATTGGAAGATTGGGCAACCCCGCGCCAGCATGGCCAATTCACACACACTGATTGCACTTGATTCATCAAGCACCGATTGATGTTGCGTTTCCTCCCGGAATCGCAGGAAACTGCCTGTTTCCGCGGTTTTCTCATTCATCCAAGCAGCCACCCCCCCAATCTTCCGCAGTTCAGGGGCGGCCAGGCGGGTTGACGTGGCGCAGGCGTTCTGGTTTACTCCTGCCTTACTAGAGGTATGGTGCGTAACGTCTGGGGGGGGATGGGGGCATGACGAACATCGTGGAGTTGACCTTGGCGGCGCTGGTTGGCCTGGCGTCTAATTTTCATGCCGGTGTGGAGAACCTGAATAACAAAAGCTATGACAAGGCGATCATAGATTTCACGGCCGTGGTCCAGTCTGGATCGTCTGTGGCGGAGATGCAAGAACTCGCCCTGCTCTATCGTGCCGAAGCGCAGGCCGGCCAAGGAAACAAAGTTGCGGCCATGCAGGATGCCACCAATTTGCTCATGATCACCAGCGATGTGACCCGTAAGAGCAAGGCCCTCGCGATCTATCGGGCGCAAGGCGGTGCGCTGCAGGACCTGCGCCCAAAGGAGAGTCCCCGGGCGGCCTTTGCCCGGTTTCTCGCGTTGTGCCTGAGCAACGATGTGGCGGGTGCCCGGCAACTGATTTCCGGCCCCTTGCGGAACACCCTGGATGTCTGTGAAAAAGCGAACGCGGGGCGCGGGCGCGAGCGGACCATCTTTACGGAATTCACGCGGAACCCGGAGTCATTCCTGGCCGTAAGCGAAAGCTTTGATGATACCAATCAGACGGCCACGCTGACCCTCTCGGTGGGCAACGGGCAAGTCCTGGCCACGCTGGGGTTGGTCCGCCAGGGCGGGGCGTGGTCTGCGGCCTCGCTGGTAAGTTATGAGATGCTCGGAAGGGACCGCCGTATCGCGCAGACGCAAAGTAGCCGCAACCTGGCCAACCTGCGGGTGATTGGCCAAGCGTTGCGACAACAGGCGGCCGATGGCGACGGTGCGACTCTGCCCGCGCGGCTTGAGGATCTGAAGTCGGCGGTCACGCTGAATAACCCGCAGTTTCATCTGTTTACGGACGCCGCCAGCGGCAAGCAACTGCCGTTTCTGTACCGCGCCGGGTTGAAGCTATCCGACGCGCCAGACCTGCTGGTTGCGGCGACCCCCATGGCCGTGGAGGGCACCCGGTACGTGCTGCAGTTGTCCGGTGCGGTCATGCCGCTGGCCGAGGAACAGTTCGTCCGGATGGCGGACGAGCAAAAGTGGGTCATTGCCGCGCTGGTCAAGAAAGCGGATGTGAGCGCGGAGATAGCTGCTGAGGTGACGGCCCTGATTCCGAAGCTCGCTGACGCGGATGCCAAGGTGCGTGCGGCGGCCAAGAAACGACTGCAGGAGATCGGGGCCCCGGCCGCGCCTTTTCTGCGGGAGCAGAAAAAGCATGCCGACCCTGAGATCCGGGCCACGGTGCGTGAACTGCTGAAGATGAATTGAAAAGTAACCGGGTGAATGGCAAGGGGGGGAGCACATCATGACCGATGCAAACCGTATGACGCTGACCGGGCAGGTGGGCGCCGAGGCCTGTACCGCGAAAGAGGCCGATGTCGCCGCCATTGATCGCCTGCGCACGCTCGCCGCAGGGATCCGGGGCGAACTCGCGAAGGTCATCATCGGACAGGATGATGTGATCGAGAAGCTCTTGATCTGCGTTTTTGCCCGCGGCCATGCGCTGCTGATGGGCGTGCCGGGACTGGCCAAGACGCTGCTGATCCACTCCTTGAGCGAGACGATGTCGCTCAGTTTCAACCGGATCCAGTTCACGCCGGACTTGATGCCGTCGGACATTACCGGCACAGAGATCCTGCAGGAGACCAGTCAGCCCGGCCGGCGCGCCTTTGAATTCGTGAAAGGGCCCATCTTCGCCAACATCGTCCTGGCCGACGAGATCAACCGGACGCCGCCCAAAACGCAGGCGGCACTGTTGCAGGCCATGCAGGAGCACCGCGTCAACGCCGGTTCCAATACGTTCGTCCTGGACAAGCCGTTCTTCGTGCTGGCCACGCAGAATCCGATTGAGCAGGAAGGGACTTATCCGCTGCCAGAGGCGCAGTTGGATCGCTTCATGTTTCTGATCCACGTGAATTATCCCACGCGGGATGAGGAGCGGCGCATCGCCCGCGAGACCACCGGCGGCACCCTGCCGCCGTTGCAAAGCCTGGTGTCGGGCCGGGAGATCATCGAATTCCAGGACGTGGTGCGGCGCATGCCGGTGCCGGAACATGTGTACGATTATGTGGTGGAGCTGGTGCGTAAGTCACGCCCGACACTCCCCGACGCGCCAGCCTGGGTCAAGAAGTGGGTCACTTGGGGTGCCGGGCCGCGGGCCGTTCAGTATTTGGTGCTCGGCGCCAAGGCGCGCGCCGTGTTGCGCGGCAATTATCTGGTACAACTGGAGGACGTCCGCGCCGTGGCCGAACCGGTGCTGGCGCACCGCATCCTGACGAACTTCCACGCCGAGTCCGAAGGGATTACCAGCATGGAGATCATCCGGCGCCTGATCGCGGCAACCGCGGAGGGGTGACCTTGTCCTCGCCAACTGCCAGAGAGTTGCTAGATGCGGCGGTGCTCGGCCGGTTAACACGGTTGACCCTTAACGCACGTCTGCCCATGGCGGGCAGCGTCTCGGGGTTGCACCGCAGTGCCACGCGCGGCGCCAGCGTGGAGTTCGCCGAATACCGCAAATATGTGCAGGGCGACGACATCCGCCATGTGGACTGGCGCGTCTTCGCGCGGACCGATCGCTTCTACATCAAGGAGTTCGAGGCCGATACCAACCTGCGCTGCTGTCTGATCCTGGACATCAGCGGCTCCATGGCCTTTGCGGGGGCGCACGGCAGCCGGTTGGACTACGCCAAGCGGCTGCTGGTCACGCTGGCCCACCTGCTGGTGCATCAGGGGGATGCGGCCGGGTTGGTCTGCTTTTCGGATGGTACCCGGCATGATATCCCGCCGCGCGATTCGCCGTCGCACCTGCGCGCCATCTTTGAGACGGTGGCGGCGGTCCAGCCGAACGGCACCACCGGTATTGTGCAGACGTTGCACGACCTAGCCGAGAAGATCCGGCAGCGAGCGCTGGTGATTGTATTCTCTGACCTCTTCACCCCGGTGGGCGAGTTGATGGAGTGCTTCGAACACATGCGCTTCCGTAAGCACGATCTCGCGGTCTTCCACCTGCTCGACCGGCAGGAGTTGGATTTCAACTTCGACCGGCCGATCCGCTTCCAGGACCTGGAAGGAAATTTCCAACTGATCACCGACCCCGCCATCATCAAGGCCGGCTACCAGCGGGAGCTGGATCGCTATCTCTCCACCATGGAGCACGGCTGCCGCGAGTTCAGCGTGGATTACCACCGCGTATTTACCGATACGGACTACGAGGCGGCGCTGGCGACGTTCCTGCTGCAACGCATGACCAAGAAACAGGGGCCGAGAAGCTGATATGACGTTCCTTCAGCCATGGTTGCTCTGGGGTCTGCCCGTGATCCTGTTGCCGGTGCTGATCCACCTGCTCAACCGGCTGCGCTACCGTTCGGTCAAGTGGGCGGCCATCATGTTTCTCGTGTCTGCCACGCGCAGTTCGACGCAAAGCGCCCGGCTGCGGCACTATCTGCTAATGGCCTGCCGCATGTTGATCCTGCTGCTGATCATCCTGGCCATGAGCCGGCCGCTGGTGGGCGGCTGGCTGGGCATGGCCGCCGGCGGTTCGCCCGACACGGTGGTGTTGTTGCTGGATCGCTCGGCGAGCATGGAGGCCGTCGAGCCCGGCAGCGTGGCCAGCAAGCGGGCCCAGGCCCTCCAGCGCTTTGCACAATCCGCGCGCGAGGGCGGCCGGTCCAGCCGGCTGGTCCTGATCGAAAATGTGCTGCGGACCCCACTGGAACTGCAGCAGGCTGCGGCGCTGGAGAATCTCACGCTGACGGCGCCCACGGATACCGCGGCCGATCTGCCGGCCATGTTCCGTGCGGCCATCGATTACATCATCCAGAATAAGACGGGCCGCACGGAGATCTGGGTGGCCTCGGATTTCCAGGAGAGCAACTGGAAGCCCACTTCCCGGGAATGGCAGACCCTCAGCGCGCAACTGGCGGGTCTGTCGCAGGACGTGCGCGTCTGCCTGTTGGGGTTTACCGCAGATACCGGGCCCAACCGGTCGCTGTCGCTGCAGAGCCTGGCATGTCGGGCACGCGCGGGACGGGACCAGTTGGGAGTGGTGCTGGACATCCGTGCGACGGCGCCGCCCCGCGAGCCTTTTCCGCTGACGATCTGCCTGAACGGTGCGCGCTCGCAAGTGGAGGTGGCGATGCAGGCATCGCAGTTCCGGTATGCCGGCAAGCTGGACCTGGCCGGCGGGGTGGGGGCTGGCGGGTGGGGGCAGGCGGAAATTCCGGCGGATGCCAATGGGCGCGATAATGTCTGCTATTTCGCCTATGGCGCGGAGCCGGCGGGGCGCGTGGTGGTGGTCGCGGAGAATTTGCCTTCCGCCGGCCTCTTGCGGGCGGCGGCCGCTTCGGGAACGTCTCGCACCAATCAGGCTTGTGAAACCATGGCGCCGACGGAACTCCGGCAGCTCCGCTGGCACGACCTGGCACTGTTGGTCTGGCAGGCAGAGGCCCCTGACGAGGCCGGGCGCGCCACGCTGCAGAAGTTCGTCGAGGAGGGTGGCACGCTGCTCTGTCTGCCGCCTGGGCGCAGCGACAAGCCGGGACCGTTCGGGCTGCAGTGGGGGCGGGTGGAGACCGCAGCGGTGGACAAGCCATTCCGCGTAGCATCCTGGGAGGAACACGACGGCCCCTTGTCTAAAACCGAGAATGGCGCCAATCTGCCGCTATCGGCGGTGGCGGTGACGACCCGGCAACTCTTTTCGATTAAGGCGGAGGCTGGCGCGACGCCCGACGGCCAAGGGGTGCCCGGCATAGACCTGGCTGTTTATGCGGATGGGGCCCCATTTTTGCAGAGCCGGCCGGTTGGTAGGGGACGGCTGCTGGTTGGCACCACGCTCCCACAGTCCGACTGGTCGAGCCTGCATGAAGGGACCGTGCTGGTGCCGCTGATGCAACGCCTGCGCCGCAGCGGCAGTGCGCGGCTGGCTGATGTGCAGGTGGCGGTCTGCGGCGCATGGCGGCCGGCCTTTGAACAGGAGCTGTGGACGTGCGTCGATGCGACGGAGCCGAAGGATTTCCGTTGGCAGGCCGGGGTTTATCAGTGTGGGGCCAAGCGCGTGGCCTTGAACCGGCCGGAGCGCGAAGAGCTGCCCGAAGTGGTGGACCAGGCGCGCCTGCGGCAGTTGTTTGGCGAGGTGCGTCTGCATTTTGTGGCTGGTGAGATGGCGCGGGAGACCCAGTCGGTTAAGAGTGAGGTGTGGTTTGGGCTGGTCTGTCTGGTGTTGCTGGGCATGCTGGTGGAGTCCGCCCTGCTGCTCGAAGGTGGGGCGTGGCGGCGGACGCGGGAACGCCGGGGCTGGGATGGGGAGGCACACGCATGACCTCGTCATTCTGGAGCGTGGATCTGTCGTGGGGCCCGCTGTTGATGGGGGTAGTGGCGCTTAGTGTGGCGCTCTGGCTGGCGTGGCGCAACCTGCGGCACGCGCGTGCCGGCCAACGGCTCGTGTGGTTGGAGCTGCTCCGGCTGCTGGTGGTGGGGTTGTTGATCGTGACGCTGTGCAAGCCCGAGCGGGTGCGCACAGCGCGCCGGACGGAGCTGCCGGTGGTGGCGGTACTGGGCGATGCCTCGGGCAGCATGGCCACGCGCGATGTGGTCGGGTCGAACGCCACGGTGCTGGCGCGCGGCGCGTGGCTGGCCGCGCAGCAGGCGGCGCGCGGCTGGCAACCCCTCGAGGAAAAGTACCGCGTGGTGGTCAGCGAGTTTGGTGCCGTGAGCACCCAGGCTGCCGCCCGGGCCGTGCAGCCGGATCCGGGCACGGATCTCAATCAGGCGCTGGAAGAGGCGGCCCGGCTGCATGGCAATCTGCGGGCCATCCTGTTGTTGTCGGATGGCGATTGGAATCTCGGCAAGTCACCGGTGTCGGCGGCCACGGCCTTGGCGGTGCGCGACGTGCCGGTCTTCGCGGTCAGCGTCGGGAGCGAGACTTTCCTGCCGGATCTCGAGTTGCAGTCCGTCACCGCGCCGGCGTATGGGTTGGTGGACGAACACATCGCGCTCCCCTTTACGATCCGCAGCCACCTGCCACGCGACGTGAAGACGCGGGTTGACCTCGTGGGGCCGCGTGGCGTGCTGGCGACGAAGGAGCTGCTGATCCCCGCCATGGCCCAGTGCCAGGATACCATCCTGCTGGTCCCGCCGGCGGCGGGTGATTACGACTTTACGCTGGCGCTGCCGGTGGAGCAGGACGAGCTCTTCCGTGACAACAACGCGCGCGAGATTCACATGGCGATCCGGCGGGAACTCCTGAAAGTGCTGGTGGTGGATACGTTGCCACGGTGGGAATACCGCTTTCTGCGCAATGCGCTGGCGCGTGATCCCGGGGTCGCGCTGAGCTGCTTGTTGCTGCATCCGGGGTTGCCGGTGGGCGAGGGGCGCGATTACATCCGTGCCTTCCCTGCCACGCGCGAGGAGCTGTCGGCCTTTGATGTGGTCTTCCTCGGCGATGTGGGCATCGGGCCGGGCGGGATCACGCCGGAGAACGCCACGCTGATCAAGGGGCTGGTCGAGCAGCAGGGGAGTGGGCTGGTCTTTCTGCCGGGCAGCCAGGGGAAGCAGACCAGTCTGGCGACCAGTGCGCTGGGCGAATTGCTGCCGGTAGTCATGGAGCCGGGGGCCGCAGAGGGGATCGGCAGCCCGCTGGAATCACGGTTAGAACTGACCGCGCGCGGGCGGGACCATTTGCTGACCATGCTGGCGGCCGACCCGGCGGCGAACCAGACGGTCTGGAAGTATCTGCCGGGGTTCTACTGGTATGCAGCGGTGAGCCGCGCCAAACCGGGCACCGATGTGCTGGCGGTGCATGGCGCAGCCCGCAACCAGCACGGACGGATACCCCTGTTGGTGACCCGCAACCAGGGGAGTGGCAAGGTGCTGTTCATGGGGACGGACAGCGCCTGGCGCTGGCGCCGCGGCGTCGAGGACACCTACCACTACCGCTTCTGGGGGCAGGTGGTCCGCTGGATGTCGCACCAGCGCCATCTGGCGCATGCGGAAGGGATTCGTTTCTTCTTCACGCCGGAGGCGCCGGCGCGCGGCGAACGCGTCTTTCTGAATGCCACCGTGTTTGATCGCGCGGGACTGCCGGTGACGACCGGCCCGGTCACGGTTACGCTGGCCAACGCGGCCGGCGGGGCGGAAACGCTGGACCTGAATGCCGAGCCCGGTGGCTGGGGGGTCTTCACCGGGTCGTTTGTGCCACGCGAAGGTGGGCGCTATACGGCGGAGGTGCTCTGCCCGGCGGCGGAGCGCCAGGTCAAGGCCGAGATCCTGGTGAGTAGTCCGCAGCGGGAACGGGTGGGCCGGCCGGCGCGGGGTGCCGTGCTGCGCGAGCTGGCCGCCATTACCCACGGCCGGCAGGGCACCACGGCGCAGTTGGATGAACTGGTACGCTCGATCCAACTTCTGCCCGAGCCGAAGCCGGTGGAAGAGCGCTTCCGGTTGTGGTGCCATCCGCTCTGGGCGACGCTGATCGTCGGCCTGCTGACGGTCTATTGGGCGGGACGGAAGTTGATCGGCCTGGTGTAGCAGCGTGGCTTGCAACGGTGTGGTCGCGGGTTCAGGAACGAGGAAACCAAGATGCCGCAGGAAACAGCAAAAGAGCGCATGCCGCTGCCGGAATCGCTGGCTGGCCAACTGCGGGCCTTTGAGCGGCGCCTGTTGCGCATGGAGACGCTGGTAGCGGGGTGTGGTGCGTTGAGCGGCTTGCTGCTGACGTATGGAATCCTCTTTTTATCGGACCGCCTGCGGGAGACGCCGGTTTGGGAACGTGTGGTGCTGACCTTGCTTGGCAGCGTGGTGTGTGCGGCGTGTTGTTGGGTCTGGCTGCATCACTGGTGGTGGCGCCGGCGCGACAGCCGGGAATTGGCCCGCTTGATCCAGAAAGAGTATCGCCACCTGGGCGATCGCCTGCTGGGGGTCGTGGAACTGGCCAATGGCGCAGCTTTGCCCGCGGCCATGTCGCCGGCCCTCTGTCGCGCGGCGATCCGGCAGGTGGCGGAAGAGTCGGCGCGCTACGACTTCCGGCGCGCGGTGCCCACCCGCTGGCCGCGACGCATCACGATCACGTTCGGCACGCTAGCGCTGCTGGTGCTGGTCCCCTGCCTCCTCTTTCCCAAGGCCGGCTGGAATGCGCTGCTGCGCTGGGGGCAGCCGTTCGCCCAGGTCGAGCGCTATACGTTTGTGAGCGTGGAGGCCCTGCCGGATCTGCTGGTCGTGCCGCATGGTGAGCCGGTGGCGATCGGCTGTGCACTGGCACCGGGCTCGCGTTGGCGCCCGGACCAGGCTACTTGCAGCCTTGCCCGGCAGCGCCCTGTTGCGCAGCGCGTGCAGGACGGCAAGGTCTGGTTCCAACTCCCCGGGTTGACGAGCGAGACGACGCTGACCATCCGCTGGGGTGATCTAATCAAGAATATACGCATCATGCCGCGGTTCCGTCCGGAGTTGGTGCGCCTGGAGGCCGCCATCGCCTTGCCTACCTATCTGCGCCGGGGGCCGGAAGTCAGCCGGATCGAAAGCGGCCGGGCGAACTTTCTCGCCGGGAGCCGTCTGCAGTTGACTGGCACGGTGAGTCGCGCCCTGCAGAGCGCCACGCTGACGCGCGACGGCCGTGAGCAGCGCGCCGTGGTGCACTCCAACGTGTTTGTTGTGGCGGATCTGGACGTCGGCATGTTCAGCAACGGCTGCGCGTTTGCCTGGCGCGATAGCTACGGCCTGAGCGCAGCGGCACCGTATCTTTTGCAGGCCACGGTGCTGGAGGATGAGGCGCCGCGCGTGGAGTGCCGCGGCGTGGAGCGCGTGATTGCCATCCTGGAAGATGAAGTCGTCAAGTTCGAGCTGCGGGCCGAGGATGACTACGGGGTCAAGGAGCTCTGGGTAAACTGGAACAGCGCGGGCGGCAAGGGGCAGGAGGCCGCCTCCCTGACTGGCACGCGGCCGGTCAGCCAGGGCGCGCCGGATTGCCAGACGCTGGAAGGGGTCTTCGCGTTTTCGCCCATTGCCTGCCATGTGCCGGCAGAGACCGATGTGCGGCTCTGCGCGTATGCCACGGATTACCTCCCCGGGCGCAAGCCGGCGATGTCAGCCATGCATCGCATCTATGTGTTGAGCCGGGCCCGGCACGCCAAGCTGATTCAGGAACAGATGGATGTGATGCATGCACGGATCGAGGATCGCGCCCGCGAAGAGGAGCGGTTGCTGGAAAAGACCCGGGCCTTGGCGAAGCTGACACCCGCGCAACTGGCGGAGGAGCGCCGCACCGCCGAGCTCAAGGAGAGCCAGGCCGCCGAGCAGGAGAACGCGCAGCAGGTCGCCCGGTTGTCGCAGGAGGCCTGGGCCTTGCTCAAGGAGGCGCTGCGCAACCAAGCCATTGACGAAGCTACCTTACGGCAATGGGCCGAGCTGGCTAAGGCGCTGGGCGATCTCAGCCAGCAGGAGATGCAGGCAGCCGCCAAGGCTTTGGCGCAGGCCGCCGCCGAGGCGGCCCAGCGCGCCGGCAAGCTGGGCGAGGCCGCCGGACAGGAGGAGCTGGTCCTGCAGGCGCTGCAGAAGCTGGAGCGCAAAGCCAACCGCGTGATCGAGGATATGCAGGCGCGCGGTTTTGTGAACCGGCTCCTCCAGGTGGCTGCGCAGGAACAAGCCATCAGCCAGGGGCTCCAGGCCGTGCTGCCCGCCATTGTGGGCGTCGCATCGAACGCGCTCCCCGCCGATAAGCAGAAAGAGCTGGAGCTTCTTGTGGGGCGGCAGGAGGGTGCGCGCCAAGAGGCCGGTTATATCCAGGACGATCTGCTGGGCTTCTTCAATCGGACCCGGGCGGAGCCCTACCAGCGTGTTCACAAGGATATGACCGACCGGCAGACTAGCGAGAAGTTGCAGAAACTGGCGGAGCAGATCCGGGCGAACATCGCCATGCAGGCGATTGGTGAGTCCACGACGTGGAGCAAGCAGTTTACGACCTGGGCAGACCAGTTGCGCAAGAAGCAAGGCGGCGGCGGAGGCGGCGGCGGTGACGGTGGCGACGAGGGGGCGGATCCGGACGCTGCCGATGTCGAGGTTTTGCTCGGCCTGATGCGGGCGCGGCAGCGCGAGGAAGGGCTGCGGGAGCAGACGCGACTGGTGGAGGCCGGCAAGGGGAATGAGGATCGCTACCCGGCCGATGCCAAAAAGCTCTGCGCCTTGCAAAACGAGATTACATCCGAGCTGCGCGCGCTGGAAGGGCGGGCGAAGGATGCCGACCTGCGCCGCCTGCTGGATGTGGTCAGTGGCGAGATGATGAACGTGGCAGTCATGTTGCGCCGCCCGCAGACGGATGCCGAAACCGTGGCGGTTGAGACCTACATCATCGAACTGCTGGCGAACGAGCCGGCCGGCGGCGACGACGACAAAGATGGCAAGGGTGGCAAAGGTGGTAAGGGTGGCAAAGCCGGCAAGGGCGGCAAAGGTGGCAAGGGCGGTAGCGGCCTCGCGCAGAAGATTCAGCAGGGGCTGGGCGGCGGGGCGGGCAAGCGCGGCGGCGGCAGCACGGCCAGCGGCACGAGCGACAAGGCCAACCGATCTACTGGCGCCGCTGGCACCGGCGAGGAGCCTGAGGCACGCCACGTGGAGAAGACCGGCGGCGCGGCCGGCACCTCCTGGCCGGAAGAGTATCGCGACGCGCTCGAGAATTTCTTCAAAGCCCAGGAGGATCCGAAATGAAGGCTCGGGCAGAGGTGCGAAAACCATGGTGGCGGCTGGTCGCGGGCGTGGTCTGGCTGCTGCTGGGCTTGGGCGCGCGCCAGGCAGGCGCCCAGGATAGTCTCACGTACCGCGGCGATGCCATCCCGGCGGCCGTGGAGAGCACCTACCGCAAGGGGCTGACGTGGTTGGTCAAGAACCAGACGGCGGATGGCTGCTGGCCCGGGAGCTCCGGTTCGGAGCCGGGGGTGGCAGGTGTTGCCATACTGGCCATGCTGGCGCATGGCGATGATCCCAACTTTGGCGAATACCGCGAGGTGCTCAAGAAGGCCATCAACTTTATTCTCCAGCAGGCTAGGGCGGATAACGGCTATATCGGGACCTCCATGTACAATCATGGCTTTGCCACGCTGGCACTGGCCGAGGCGTATGGCAGCGTGCAGGATCCGCGCATCGGCCCGGCGTTGCAGCAGGCCGTGGCACTGATCTTGGCGTCCCAGGCGCGCAACAGCATGGGCGGCTGGCGCTACATGCCGGAGAGCACCGATGCGGATACGACTGTAAGCGGCGCCCAGGTGGTGGCCTTGCTGGCAGCGCGCAATGCCGGGTTGGCTATTCCGGATAAGGCGATCAAGACGGCCTTGGATTTCTTTGCCAGTTGCCAGTCTGGCGCCGGCGGGTTCGGCTACAACAGTGCCGGCGAGGGGCATGAAGGTGGGGCGACCTCCGCCATCGGCGGGCTGGTCTTTGCGCTGGCGCGGCAGAAGGCCACCGCCGCGTTTAAGTCGTCCATCCGTTATGTGGAACAGATTGGCTTTGCACAAGGGGGCCATGAGTATTATTATCGCTACTATGCTTCGCAAACGCTCTTCCACGGCAACATGTCGGCCTGGGAGAAGTGGAACCTGGAAAATCTCAGGAGTCTGGCCGGCGCACAGGACGCCGATGGCTCCTGGTCGGGTAACGAGGGGCAGGGGTTTGCCACGTCAGCGGCGTTGTTGTCGTTGGCGTTGAATTACCGGTATCTGCCGATTTATGAACGGTGACGTGCAGGGTGGACAGCTAAACAAGTAAGGGGACTCAGCTCATGAAGCAGGCGGGATGGTTGGCGGTGGCAGGGTGTGTGATGTTGGGGGCGCGGGCCATGGCCGAGCTTGCCATCAGTGGCGGCGACGAGTCGGCGGCCAAGCCGCTGGCGGTCCCTAAACCGGCAGACGCCACGCCAGCGGCGCTGGCTGCGGGGGCGGGTGGTCAGGACACGGTGGAGCTGCTGAACAAGGACAAGCTGCACGGCACCTTGATGGGTGTGACGGCCGGCGAGTATGGCCTGAAGTGGAAGCACGGCAGCGCCGAGAAGCCCATGGACTTCAGCCTGGCCAGCGTGGGGAGCGTGGCGCTGTCGCCACGCAAGGCGACGGCGGGTACGCCGGCCACGGCCGCGATCTACCTCTCCAATGGCGACATGCTCCCCGGCACCGTGGTCTCGCTGGATAACGAGAAGCTTGTGGTGGATACCGGCTATGCGGGGCGTCTCAACATCAACCGGCTCATGATCAAGGCCATCTCCCCCAATATCGGCGTGTCGTCGGTGGTCTACGAAGGCCCCGGAGCGCTGTCGGATTGGACCATGCCCCGTGGCGGGCGTAATCAGGCGCAGTGGACCTGCAAAAACGGCGTGCTCTCCGCGCTGCAGAGCTATCAGATCGGGCGCTTTATCGAAGGGATGCCGGATGTGGTGGATATCCAGTTTGAAGCGGCCTGGCGCAATAACTACCCTTCCTTCTACTTCATGTTCTATACGGAGAACATCCAGGACCAGCGCAACGGCTACATGCTGCAAATGAATGGCGGCAGCATCTACCTCCAGCGCTATACCCCGGAGAACGGTTCGAGCAACCTGGGGGGGAGCGAGAACTACGATGGGTTCAGCAATGGGCGGATGCGGCAGGCCCGCTTCAATCTGCTGGTCGATAAGAACAAGAAGACCTTTACGCTGCTGATCAATGGCAGCCTGGTTAAGCAGTGGACGGAAACCGCCAACTTCGCTGGCAAGGGGAATGGCATCTCATTCCGGCCCAACAATCATGGCGATCTGCGGATCAGCCGCATCCGGATTTCGCAGTGGGACGGCCGGCTGCCGGAGGCCGGCGGCGGCAGCAGCGACAAGGGCACCAAGGAGGACCTGGTGCGCTTTGTGAACAACGACAAGGTCTCTGGCCAGCTCAAGAGCATTGCCAATGGCGTGGCGAAGTTAGAGACCTCCTATGCCACCATGGATGTCCCGCTGGCGCGCGTCGCCGAAATCGTGACCGCCACCGAGAAGTCCGAGCGGGCGCGCAAGAACAAGGAGGATATCCGGGCCACCTTCACGGAGAAGGGGGTGCTGACGCTGCAGTTGCTGCGCATCGAGAAGGATGAGATCAAGGGCAAGAGCGAGAACTTCGGTGATATCACCCTGCCGCTAGGCGTCCTGCGCTCGCTGGATTTCAACATCTACCAGGAGCGGAAGCCCGCGGATGATGATGAGACCGCAGCGGACGGCGCGGCGGAAGGGCAGGAGTAGCACGGCCGTGTCCGGCAGAGCCCCATTAAGGCAGCAATTTCGACTACGCGGTTCGGCCACGTGTAAGCGGCTGGTGTATGTGTAGCCGTGTAAGAGTGGGTGTACGTGTGGGTGTAAGTGTCGTCATCCGCGATGGCCAATGGAACACTTACCCGCACGCCACCCTTACACGCCACCCTTACACGTCCACCCTTACACGCCCTGCTTAAACGATATCCGGTCGAATGCGATAGCGCCACAAATCCTTAATGAGAATTGCGTAGTCCCACGCGTCGACCGTAATCGTCGACCGTACGCGTCAACCGGCAGCGTCCACAGTCGAGTCCTGTTCGCGCATCGTCGGCAGGTCTTAATCTCCAGTCTTAATCTCGGGTCATTATCGCGGGGGGGGGCTTTATCTTTGGCGCGCCCCGGGCCGTGGGCAGCATGTCACCTATCCAGCGCCCCGCGCGCACCGCCCCGGCGGGCTCGCCCCGCAGACAGTAGCCCCGGCCCGCCCCGGGCCGAGGGCAGCGTGTTACCTATCCAGCGCCCCGCGCGCCCCACCCCGGCGGGCTCGACCTGCCCTTTACACACAAATATCGCTGGACAAATGAGGGCCGAGCAGACTGTGAAATTTTGGCCTAAACGAACCGCAAATCACCAAATTTCAAGGTCAGAATCATAAAGGGCGCGTGGAACG
>CAIOST010000379.1 GCA_903861045.1 uncultured bacterium
GAGCGCCGGGAGCTTCTGGCCGCCGCGCGAGGTCAACCCCGACTGGGACGACTTTGCCGCGCTCTTCCCGGGCGACCCCACCCACTGTTTTGAACCACCTGCCACCCCGCCATGAACGACCACGCCCTCCAGCCTGACGGCGTGTCGCGCGCCGGTTTCGGTCACCAAGCCATCTCCGCCGCCGCGGGGACCGGGAAGACCTATGCCCTGACCCATCGCTATATTGGCCTGGTGCAGCGCGGTGTGCCGCCAGAGCGCATCTGCGCGCTGACCTTCTCGCGCAAGGCGGCTGGCGAGATCTTCGACGAAATCATCCGCCACCTCTGCGCCAGCGCCACCAACCCGGACCGGGCGCACGATTCCGCCCGCGAGATTGGCGTGCCGCTGCAACCGGCAGATTTCGCGGCGACCCTGCGTCAGCTCGTCACCCACATCCACCGCCTGCACATCGGCACGATTGACAGCTTTGTGGTCGGTGTCGTGCGGGCCTTCCCGCTGGAGCTGGGGATCCCGCCAGACTTCTGCCTGGGCGACAACGCTGGTCCGGCCGGCGAAGAGCTGCGCCGCTCGCTTTACGGCCGGCTCTTTGATCCGGCCTTCACCTCCGAGGCCGTGCAACAGGCTTTCCTCGAATCATTCCAGCTCGCCACCTTTGGCCAGGAACAGAAGCTGTTGCACCAGTCGCTGGAGGAGTACATCACCACCTTGTCCGGTATTCACCGCCGCATCCCGGCGCCGGCGGCCTGGGGGGCACCGGCCACGATCTGGGGCGGGGCGCTGCCGTGGATACGCCTGATGCCGCCGCAGCGCCGTGATTGCGCCGCGCAGGCCGCTGCGGGCGTGGCCACCTGGCCTGCGGCTGCGGCGGCACAGTTTCAGGGCATGGTGAGTTTTCTCAGCGAATACGACGATTGCCGGGAGTGGTCGGCCAAGTTGCAGCAGACCACGCTCTTTGCGCGCCTCTGGCAGGTGGTGGTCGCGCCGCCTGGCGCACCGCTCGCGATCAAGTTCAGCCGCGAGGAGTTGCTGGTGCCGGCCGTAGCGGCGGATGCCCTGCGGCAACTGGTCTGCCACGCCATGGCCGTGGAACTTGACCGTACCTTGCGCCAGACCCGGGGCGTGGCCACGCTCCTGGAGTGTTACGAGGCGCTGTATGCTGAGCATCTGCGCCGCTCGCGCCAGCTTGGTTTTGATGATCTGGCGCGCCTGGTGGCCGGCGGCGTGGGGCTCCCGCCCTCCCGCACGCCCGGCAAGCCCGACCACCTCTTCATTAACTACCGCCTCGACGCCACGCTCGATCACTGGATGCTCGACGAATTCCAGGACACCTCTGATCTGCAGTGGCAGGTGCTCGGCAACCTGATTGACGAGACTGTGCAGGATGATAGCGGCACGCGCAGCTTCTTCTACGTCGGTGACGTCAAACAGGCCATCTACGGCTGGCGCGGCGGCAACCACCGCCTCTTCCGTCAGGTCAAGGATCACTACGGCGACGCCATCGACGAGGTGCATCGCACCACCTCTTTCCGTTCCGCGCCGGTGGTGATCCAGGCCATCAATGACGTCTTTGATACGCTCTCGCCGGACGATCATCTGCCAGCCAAAACGCTGGCCGACTGGCAGGCTGTTTGGCGGCGCCATACGGCCGCGCGGCAGGCACTCCCTGGCGCGGTGGAACTGATCGAAGCCGCGCCCGGCGAAGACGAGAGCGCCAACGAAGCCTGCTACCGCGCCATCGCCACGCGTCTGGCGGAGCTGCAGCCGACGGCGCGCGGCTGGCAGGTGGCGGTGCTGTTGCGCAACAATCGTCACGCCCGCCAGTGCGCCAATCTGCTGCGCACCCATCTGCCAGATATGGCCGTGGCACTCGAGGGGACCGCAGCCCTGCTCGATAATCCGCTGGTGCCGTTGCTGCTTTCGCTGGTGCGCTTTGCCGCACACCCCGGTGATCAACTGGCCTGGCAGCACCTCAGCATGAGCCCGCTGGCGGCCGCGCTCCGCACGTACGCGGGCGCCGACGGCGCGGCGACCGCGACGGACGACGCCACCCGCGCCGCGCTTTCGCTCGCCCTGCTCGGCGCCATTCACCACCTCGGTTTCCAAGCCACGCTGCGTGACTGGTCGGCGCGACTGGCTGCGGCGCACCCCTTCGATACCTTTACCCGCTTGCGGCAGGACGACCTGCTCGATGCGGCTGCGGTCTTCGATGCCACCGGCGATCGCGATTGCGACCGCTTTGCGCGCTTTATTGAAGGGTACACCCGCCACGACACCGCAGCCGATACCGCCATTCGCGTTATGACCATCCATCAATCCAAGGGGCTGGGGTTCGATCTGGTCTGCGTCCCCTTTGATCCCAAGGCCGACTCCTTTGATGCGCCGGGCGCGGCCGAGATGCTGGTCGAAGAGGCGGAGCGCTGGGTGCTGAAGGCGCCGCGGCAGGTGGTGGTGGAATCCGACCCGA
>CAIOST010000380.1 GCA_903861045.1 uncultured bacterium
ATACATCATCTATAACTTAAGCCTTTCTTCTCGCAGGCGCGAAACTCACCGCGCCGACGGCACAAGGCCGCCGGGGGCGGTGCGATTCCCCTCTCCAGGGCGGCCAACAGAGACGAGTCCGCCCAAGCCTTGCGGCAGATTCAGGCGCACGCCTTTGGCGGCGGCGGGTCCGGCGGCCCCGCCCTACCGGCCGGAAGGCATGCTTCATTCGCGTCCATTCGCGTTCATTCGCGGTTCCAACAGGCGCATCGCGCCCCTTCCCGTCACATTCCTTTGACTGCGGCGGGTCCGGCGGCCCCGCCCCGGGCGCTACGCCCTTCCCGGTGCGCCCTCCCCGACACCTCCCACCTCGCGCCCTTGCGCCTTTGTGGACGGCGGCGTGAAAGTGTAGTGGAAGTGGCCTTTTGAAAATGCGCCATGCTGCGCTCGTAATGTGGGCGAATTAAGCGAAATACACGCATTTTAGAATTCGTGAGGTATTCTTCTTTTGGACAGGATTAACAGGATTTTGCAGGATTGTTGGTGGGTGAATAGGCGTGCCTAATAACCACGGGATTGCGCCAGCAGGAAATCCTGAAAATCCTGTTAATCCAGTCAAAAAAAAGGGATCTCTAAGATACTCAAACAACCTGCCTGGACAGCATGAAGGTTGAAGAACATGGTTTTTGTTTGGAAGTGAAGAAAATGGCGCGAAGAGGATCCTACAATTTCAAACCGCCACTTTCACTACACTTTCGCTTTGGCGTCCACAGCCTTGGCGCCTTGGCGTTAGAATCATCGTATTGCGGGTCTTACTCATGCTCGCGGCTGGATTCAGACTCGGGGGGGGGACGTGACTCCGCCAACAAAAACCATAGATTTCCGACCCCGGTAATTCTACACTCTGCGCCCATGGATGCGACCCACCCTGATTCAGCTCCGCCGGAGAAACGCCTCTGGCGCCGTCTCGTCCCCTTTATCACCATCTCCCTGGCCATGCTCGCGCTGGGGCTGATACCGTCCGTGCGCGAACATCTGCAACCGGAGGCGCTGGCGCGCTGGGCCCGGGAGTTGGGTGGCTGGGCCATCCTGGCGATTGCACTGGTGGCGATGCTCTCGCCGCTGGCCTTCCTGCCGCGCGCACCGATCGCGATGGTCTGCGGCCTGCTCTACGGGGTCGCACTGGGTAGCCTGCTGGCCAATACCGCCTCCCTGATCGGCGCCTGGTTGCACTTCCGTTTGGCGCGGCACGCCTTGGGGCGCCTCGGTCGGCAGCATCCGGTGGCCGAACGCTGGCGACAGGCCCTGGCTAATCAACGCACCGCCTTTCTAGCGCTCTTTCTGCTGCGCGCCTTTCCGCTCTCCAACTTCACAGCCACCAACATCCTCGCCGGTGCGCTACGCATGCGCGGCCGGATCTACCTACCCGCCTCCTTTCTTGGCATGATCCCATCCACGCTCTTCTACGCCTGCTGCGGCAAGCTGATGCGTCACCCGGAACCAAAATTTTACTTTCTGCTGGGCGGATTGTTATTACTACTCCTCCTCGGCACACTCCTGGCGGGGAGACGCTACCTCCGCAGCGAGGAAACAAGCAGCCGCGCGACGGACTAACGTTATCCCAAAATAGCCCCGGCGCCGGCTCAAATCCCCCCCCCAACCAACCCCTTTACCCACCGACCAGGCTCCCCAAGCCGTCACAAACCCGCCCAGTAACGTCCCGCTTCGTCGCCAAAAATCTGCGCACCACCCCCCGGTCGCAAAAAATACGACAGCCAGCAATCAGTACCTAACACGCTCCAGCGCAACAATATGCAACGTATCGAGCTAGCGCTAGCGCAGATGCCGAGAATTTTATGTTTTTGTGGTTGCGTTATCGGCCGGTTAACGATATATTTTATCTCGTTGGGCGGACAAGGAGAGAACTGGTAGCCGCAGCGCGCCCGACGGAACCACAACGTTTTTTAGAATCTCACACCCCACACAAATAAATATATCCATACACCTCCGCGCCACCGGGCACCCCCATGCCCGGTGGCGCTTTTTTTTGCCGAAAACCAACCCCGTTGCCAAAACACCCCCGACTTGCTACGTTCTGCCCCATGGCAACCCCGCAAAACCTGCCGCCAGCTTTCTGGACCCGTCTGGCCGAGGCGGAAATACAAAACACCCTGCGCGACTTGCCGGCACCGCTGCGGGAACGACTGCGGGATCTCCCCATTCTGCTGCAAGACCTCCCCGGTACCGCACTACCAGCGGACGGCGAACCCGACGACCTGCTCGGCCTCTTCGAAGGCCCCTGTTACGGGGAATCTTCCCAGCCGTTCGACACCCTAGCCCCCACGATTACCCTTTTCCTCAAGAACCTGCGCGCCGAAACCGGGGACGACCCCACCCGTTTTCGGCAAGAGGTGCGCACCACCCTCCTACATGAGATCGGCCACTACCTGGGACTGGACGAGGATGACCTGCTGACGCGCGATCTGCAATAGCAGTTCACCTAAGCAATTCGCATGATGGACTTGTGGCGGCTGATCCGGCGGCCCCGCCGGAGGCCAGCATGGGTCGCATCCCTGTTTCATTACAGAGTTGCGTTCAGTAGGCCGGAACTCCGGTTCCGGCCATAGAATGGGCCGCAACCGGAGTTGCGGCCTACAACACTACAACGCAAAGCAAGGGGAACGGGGATGCGCCCGCCATCATGTGAATTACTGAGTTCACCTTGACAGGCAGCGGCCCTGAGCCTACCTTGCCCGTGAATCCCTGCACCAGCAGCCTACCAAGCACACCTGACACCCCGGCCCACCACACCGCGCCAGTCAAACCATGACCGACTCATCCTCTCCAGCGCTCCCGGCGACCAACGCGGCACCGCCCATCCACTACCCGCCGGACCTGCCGATCACCACCCATCGTGCCGCCATCGCCGACGCGCTGCGCCAGCATCAAGTCGTGATCATCTGTGGCGATACTGGCTCCGGCAAGACCACGCAGATCCCCAAGATCGCCCTGGAGATGGGGCGTGGCCGGCAGGCCCGCATCGGCTGTACCCAACCGCGCCGCCTGGCTGCGGTCACTGTCGCCACCCGCGTCGCCGAGGAATTTGGCCAGCTCCCCGGCCAGTTTATCGGCTACCATCACCGCTTTGAACAGCGCCTCTGCGCCGCATCCCGCATCGTGTTCAAGACCGACGGCATCCTGCTGGCCGAAACGCGCCGCGACCGGCTGCTGCGCGCCTACGACACCCTGATTATTGACGAAGCCCACGAGCGCTCACTCAACATCGACTTCCTGCTCGGCATCCTGCAGGGGATCCTGCCGCGCCGGCCGGACCTGAAGCTCATCATCAGCTCCGCCACGCTGGACGGCGAACGCTTCGCCGATTTCTTTGGCGGCGCCCCCGTGCTACGCATTCCCGGCCGACTGCACCCGATTGACCTGCGCTACCGCCCGCCGGAGGAGGACGACGCCGACCTGCCGCGCCTCATTGCCAATGCCGTGGATGAACTGGATGGCGAAGCCGCCGGCGACATCCTCGTTTTCCTCCCCGGCGAACGCGACATCCGCGAAGCCGCCGACACCCTCCAGGGGCGACACCTGCCCAACACCGAGATCATCCCGCTACTGGCTTCACTCCCGGCCGGCGAACAGCAGCGCGCTTTCCGCGTCTCCTCCAACCGTCGCATCGTCCTGGCCACCAACGTCGCCGAGACCTCCGTCACCATCCCCGGCATCCGCTACGTGATCGACTCCGGCCTCGCGCGCATCAGCCGCTACCATCACCGCACGCGCGTCCAGCGCCTGCACATCGAGCCGATCTCGCAGGCCAGTGCCAACCAGCGCATGGGGCGCTGCGGCCGCCTCGGCCCGGGCATCTGCATCCGCCTCTATGCGGAGGAGGATTTCCGTAAGCGCGACGCTTATACCGACCCCGAAATCCTGCGCGCCAGTCTGGCCGGCGTGATTCTCACCATGCTCGACCTGCGGCTAGGTGACATTGCCCGCTTCCCGTTTATCGATGCGCCCTCCCCCAACATGATCAAGGAGGGTTACCGCGAACTGCTCGAGTTGGGGGCGCTGGCCGAGCGCCCCGCCGCGCCACCCGGCGCGCCCGCCGCACCACATCTACCACCAACCCTCTCCCCGATCGGCACGCGTCTCGCCCACCTCCCCGTGGAACCGCGCCTCGGCCGCATCCTCCTGGCTGCGCACGAGGAAAAGGCGCTGCGCGACGCCCTCATCGTGGTGGCCGCCCTGGAGTGCGATGACCCGCGCCGCCGCCCCATCGACAAGCAAACCGAAGCCGACACCTGCCACGCGCGCTTCCTGACCCCGCACTCCGACTTTGCCGCCCTGCTGCAACTCTGGCGCTGGTACGACGATCAGACCCGCCAGTCCTCGCAAGGGATCGCCCGGCGCCTCTGCCGTGAGCACTTCCTCTCCTTCCCCCGCATGAAGGAGTGGCGCGATCTGCGCGACCAGCTCGAGCGCCTCTGCCGCGAACTCCAGCTCGATCCGCAATCCGCCACCGGCGGCGACGCCGGCCTCCACCGCGCCCTGCTGACCGGCCTGCTCGGCTCCATCGGCCAGCGCGACCCCGAGACTAACGACTACCGCGGCCCGCACGGCCTGCGCTTCGCCCTCTTCCCCGGCTCTGGCCTGCTGAAAAAGCGCAAGCACGAGCAGCCGCAGCGGCCAGCAGCATCCGATCGCCACCCACCGCCCCCCCGCGCCGCACCGCTTACCTGGCTGATGGCCGGCGAAATGGTCGAGACCTCCCGCCTCTACGCCCGCCAGGCCGCCAGCATTGACCCCTCCTGGATCGAACCGCTGGCGCGCCACCTCTGCAAATACTCCTACCACTCCCCGGAGTGGGACGCTGAAAAGGGGTTTGTGCGCGTGCGGGAACGCGTGACGCTCTACGGCCTGGTGCTGGTCGAAAACCGCCTGCGCGACTACTCCCGTATCGCCCCGGCCGAGTCACGCGCGATCTTCATCCGCCACGCCCTCGTGGCCGGCGAATTCCCCCGCCCGCCCCCCTTCCTGGCGAATAACTTCGCGCGGCTCGAAGCCCTGCGCCTGGCGGAACAGAAGACGCGCCGGCATGGCCAACTGCTCGACGAGGAAGCCATCGTCGCCTTCTACGACCGCCGCCTGCCGCCCGACATCTGTAATGCCGACGCCCTGCGCCGCTGGGCCCGCCAGGCCGCCGCGCTGGACGTGGCCGCGCTGGAGTTCGGCCCCGACGATCTCCCCACGGCCGATATCGCCACCGGCTACCCGGACACGATCACCGTCGCCGGCCAACGCCTGGCACTCACCTACAACCACAACCCGGGCGAGTCCGACGACGGCATCGTCTGCACCCTGCCTGCCACGCTGCTCGAGAGCCTCCGCGCCTGGCGCGCCGAATGGCTCGTCCCCGGCGCCTTGCCGGACAAAGTGCACTGGATGCTCTCCACCCTCCCCGGCAAGACCCGGCGACTGCTCGCCCCGCTCGACGAAACCGTAGCCATGTGCCTCTCGCGCATGTCGCCCGGCCGCGAACCACTGGCCACAGCCCTCGCCCGCGCCCTCGGCGAGGCCCGCGGCATCCGCATCCCGCCCGATACCTGGCGCGAGGCAGATGCCCCCAATTACCTGCGCGTGCTCTTCCGCGTCGTCAACCCCGAGGGGCAGGAGTTGGGCCAGGGGCGCGACCTCGACACGCTGGCCCGCCTCCTGACACCTGCCACGGGGGCGAAAACCACCGCGCCGCAACCCGCCACGCCGACCGACCGCTGGCAGCGCGACAACCTCCTATGCTGGGATTTCGCGGATCTTCCGGAACAAGTGGACTTCGGCCGCGCCGGCTGGCCCATCATCAACTACCCGGCGCTAGTGGATGACGGCAACCGTGTCAGCCTGCGCCTTTTTGCCGACCCGGCCGCAGCCCACGTCAACCACGAGGCGGGGGTGGTCCGGCTGCTCCTGCTGGCGCTCGGGCGTCTCGGCAAGATGCTCACGCATCCGGGCGTCTGGCCCCGTTCGGTACAGGCCTTGCTGCGCGAAGCAGAAATCACCGAAGCGCAGCTCTCCGAGGAGATCACGCGCGCTGCCATTGCCCACACCTGCCTCGACGGTCTGCCAGCCGTGCGCGATGCCGCCACCTTCCAGCAGCGGCTCGAGGGGTGCCAGGCCACGCTCTCCCCCGCGCAGACCGAGCTCACCCGGCGCATCCGCGCCATCCTCGAGGAGACGGCGGCCCTACAGACGGCTATGCGGCAGTCCACCCCGCCCGCGCCACCTGCCACACGTAACGAACTCGCCTCGCAACTGGCCTGGCTGATCTTCCCCGGCTTTGTGACGGCCGTGCCGTGGGAGACGCTGACCAACTATCCGCGCTACCTCGAAGCCATACGCATCCGCTTGGAGCGCGCCCGCCTGAATCCAGCCGGCGATGCCCGCAAGCAAGCAGAGTTCGCCCCGCACTGGCAGCGCTACGAAACATTCACTGAACTCGAGCAGAAACCAGTACACGATCGCGCCGCCCTGCAGGAATACCGCTGGCTGACCGAAGAGTTCCGCATCTCCCTCTTCGCGCAGGAACTCCGCACCGCACTCCCCGTCTCCGCCAAGCGCCTGGACACGCTCTGGGCCAAGGCCATGGGGACGTGACAACGCCCCAGGCGATCCTCTTCGGCCGCACATCAACTGCCGGTGGACGACTACGGCGACGATTAGGGTCGACGGTGGGCGAGGCTCCCGCCGAGCCGGATGTGGGTACCCTGCCCCCGCCCGACAACGGGACATCTGCATGCTAGGGCGCGTAGCCGCCGGCAGTCCCTTGCCGGCGGCGCGTGTCATCAGCCCCGGCGCTGGTCGCGTGTCGTGCGGCGGGCACGGGACTGCCCGCCGCTACCCAGCCCGATCGTCAAAGCGGCGGGAGGGTGATCCAGGCAAGCCGCAGCTTTCCGCTACGCCGGCTCGATCAGCCACCGGCCCAGATTGCGTTCGGCCGGGTCGAAGGCGGCACCCACAAGCGTGACCTTGCACGGGGCGTCGCGATACGGCGCGGTATCGTGCTTCTCCCGGATCTGCCGCGCAGTGGATATCGTCCCATACCCCTCTTCTGCCGCCCTGAACACGGAACAACACCCCCCAAAAAAATCTCCCCTTTCCGGTGCAGCCCCTTTTCCGCTACTCTATGGTTCATTGCGGAAGGTGCGCTATGGTCAATAATATTCCCCCCAAGCAAACACTCAGCGGTAGGGCCGAAACCACACCGGTGGACCAGTCCGAATACGCGGCTCACCAGCATGCCGAGCCGCGGCTGGGCGGCTTGCCGCCGCCGGGAAGCCTGATCATGCATGATCCCTCCCTGCACGGCGACGCCAACGCCTTTCCGGTCCTCAAGGCCTTCCAAGACTACTTGGAGACGGAACGCCAACAGGCTCGCAAACGACTGGTGACACTGACCGCTTTCTTCGTTTCGCTAATGACCCTGGTCGTGGCCGGCTTCATTATGGCGTTTATCTTCCTGCTGGGCAATCAGTCGAAGCGCGAAGACCAGCAACAGGCCAGGCAGGACCGTCTCCTCGAAGAGGTGCTGCAACAACGCAAGCCCCCGGAACCGGCACCGTCGCCTGCCGTGGCTAAGGAAAACGTGACGCAGCAACTCGCCAAGGAGTTCCAGGCCACCGCCCAGGCGCTACAGACCAACCTCACAAGCCAACTGGCGACCGTGGGCGAGGTCGCCACGCGTCTGGACAGCAAGGTGGATGCCCAGAATGCGGAAGTCGCCAAACTGCGCGAAGCCTTCACCGCCCTGCAGAAAGAGAATGCCAGCCTGCGCACGGATCTGCCCAAGCTGGCGGCGGAAGCCGCGCGCAAAGCACCGCCGCCGGCCGTCGCCACCATCGCCCCGCGCGCCGCGCCCCCCGCCACACCTGCCACCGCCCCGCACGCCGCGCCCCCCGCCACACCTGCCACCGCCCCGCACGCCGCCCCCCCAACCACACACACACCTGCCACCAGCACAGCCGGCACACCCGCCGCCGCCAGCGGCAAATCCCCCAAAGGGTACGACGAAACCGTACTGCTCATCCGCGCCCGCGATAGCGACAACAACATCCCGTGGCGCACCTTTGTGCCGCGCTGAGAGTGTTTAGGGTTCAGGGTTCAGGATGGTAGCAGGGGTGTAGATGACGATATCAACCGCGCGGTAGGTGTGGAGTGCGGCGGCCCTTCGGCAGGCTCAGGGTATGCCGCGCGACGCCGCTTTGTGGGCGTCTGGCGATAGAAAGCGCCACCGCCCTACAGCCCTCTGAAGGAGACAAACGCGCCGGAGCGCAGCGAACGGAGACGTGTCCGGCTCGGCGGCTACCACGCGCTCCCAAGCCTTGCGGCAGCTTCATGCGCACGCCTTTGGCGGCGACGGGTCCGGCGGCCCCGCCCCACCCCGAACACTGAACCCTAATCCTTGCCCCCTCAGCGCTCCTGCGCCAATAACTGGCAGGCGCGCTGGTCCACCTTACCCGTGGCCAGCGTCGGGATCTTTTCCACCTGATGAATCGCACGCGGAATCCAGAGGTTGGAAACACCGGCCAGCGCCAGCTTATGGTGCAACTCCTCGGCCGTGATCGCCGCCGTCGTCAGCAGCACCAACCCCTCGCCTTTAACCGGATCTGCCACCCCCACCACGACCAGCGGTTGTCCCTCCTCGACCGGCAGGTGGAAGGCCTCGATGATGAGCTGCTCCACCGTGCCATGCGGCACCATTTCCCCGCCAATCTTGGAAAACCGTGAAAGCCGCCCCTCAATAAACAGGAACCCCTCCTCATCAAAGCGCGCCAAGTCGCCCGTATTGAACCAGCCATCCTGCAACACGGCGGCCGTCTTTGCCGGGTTATTGAGGTAGCCACCAAAGACATTCGGGCCCCGTAACAACAGGAGCCCCGTATCAAAGAGTGTAAGCGCGGCGCCCGTCTCGGCCTGTACGATCCGGGCGGTCATACCGGGCATCAACCGACCCACACTCCCCGGCCGGTTGCCATGCTGGGGGCCGGCCGTGCGGGTCGGGATCGCCGGATCCGGCAGGTTGACCGAGACCACCGGCGAGGTCTCCGTGAGTCCGTACCCTTCAAAGATCGGCACGCCGAACCGTTCCTGGAAGGCCTGCGCCAACTCCGGCGGCAACTTCTCCGCGCCCGCCATGATGCCGCGCAGCGCACGCAGTTGCGCCGGCTCCACACGCTTCAGGTACGGACGCAAGAAGGTCGGTGCGCTCATCAAAATAGCGGCCCGCTCCCGCTGAATGGCTTCCGCGGTCCGCTTGGTATCCAGCGGCGAAGGCACCGTGATGAACCGGTTACCGTGCAGGATCGGGAACCAGAGGTTGGTGGTAAACCCAAAACTGTGAAACAACGGCAAACAGGAGAGCACGGCGTCGCCGGCGCCGATGATATCGACCTCCGCCACCTGCAGGACGTTGCTGATGATATTGCGATGACTCAGCGGCACACCCTTGGGATCGCCGGAAGAACCGCTGGTAAAGAGCAGGGCCGCCTCCTGCCGGTCCCCCGCCTTATTCAACCCCAGCAAACGGACCAGCCAGGACGACGGCCACAGCACGCTCAGCGCCAACCACCCCAACAGCGCGACCTTGTCACACGCCTGGATTTCCGCGCTCAAATCCATGGTTTGCGCCGGCCATGGGAACTCCTTGCACTTGGCCTGAAGGGCGGGCGCGCTCAGCACGCTGTCCACTTCGCCCAGGCGCAAACAGGCCTCGGCTGCGGCACGCCCCATGGTGAAGTTCAGGTTGACGGGGATCTTGTCGGCCAGCACCACGCCGAGGTTGGCCAGCGTCCCCCCGATGCCTGGCGGCAGCACGATGCCGATGCGCCGGCCGGGCATGGTGCGCCGCCAACGCCGGGCCAGCACGATGGCCAGCGCCAGCACCATGCCGCGGGAGAGCGCATGGCGTGTGGGAAAGTAATCCACCACCAGGGTCTGCCAAGGGCGGCGCGTCAACGCCCGCACCGCCATCGCCCCCAGATGCTGCTGCAACTCCGGCCGTAGCTGGAACGTGCGCTCCCCTTCATCCAGCAACTGTTGCCGGATGCAGGCACTCGTGGCCTCGGCCGCAGGAATCGGCTGGCCAAAACTCACCGTGACGGCATACGGCAAGCGCCGCGGCAGCTTCCAAAAGAAGCGCCGCTCGGCATAGGAGAAGATCGAGCCCCACAGCGAGCCCAAGAAGACCGGCACCACCGGCACCCCGGCACGCCGCGCCATCAGCTCAAACCCCTTGTGAATCGTCAAGACCGTGCCAGTGCGCGTCATCTCCCCTTCGGGAAAAACGCAGACCAAGGCACCTTGGCTCATCTGGGCGCTCGCGCGCTGAATGGCATCCTTGGCATGCCGCGGCGAAATGGGGATGACGCCCAGGCGCCGCAACGCCCAACCGAGCCACCACTTTTTGTGAAACGCCTCGTACGCAATAAACCGGATCGGCCGCGGGCAAGCAGCCATTAGAATCAGCGCGTCCACATAGGAGACATGATTACAGACCAGCAGGGCCCCGCCGGTCGGCAGTTGCTCGAGCCCCAACGCCCGGATGCGGTAGATGCAACGGATCAAGACCCGCAGGATCGGCAGGAGCAGGGTACGCGCCCCACCCGGTGTTTCTGTACTGGCATGCATGCCGGTAGGATGCCAGAAGCGGAAGTATGGAACAAGCGCGAAGGCAGCCCCGGGGGAATAACCCCATGGTCTTTCCCTTTGGCCCGCCAACCGCTATGCGAGCGTCAATATTCCAGTTTTGGCTAGACACACCTCGCCGGTTTTGCTATCACAGGGTGGGATGAAAGCAAAAAAGACTAGA
>CAIOST010000381.1 GCA_903861045.1 uncultured bacterium
AGACGACAACGTGTGGGACGAAGAAAGCGACGAAGTGTGGCGTGGCATGGATAGGAGCAGCAGGCACTTCGTCCCACACTTCGTCGCACACTTTGTCGTTTACGCTTCGTCGCACACTTTGTCGGCTCTGCCAGTTCGGCGGCTTGAGCATGGCCTCGCTTCACCTTCAATGAAAAATCCCCCCACAAACCCGGAAGCGCCGTTTTATCCCTCGTGCCGGCAAGATTACCACGTTGCGGGGTTGCGGGGAAGAGGCGGCAAGAGGCGAACGCGGCACGGGGGGATATAATGCCGGTGAACGGAACCGCGTGGTTGAGCACCGTCCTGCACGTTCAGGATGCGATTGTCAGAAATGGCAACGCGATGGGTATAACGTCCGAGATAGTCGAGCGCCTGCTCTGGGTTCTTGGCTGTGGCCTTGGGGTAAACGACCCACTGCGACTGCCACAATCGGCGGATCTGCAGGTCCCAGGCGGCGTCTTCAGCCAGTGCGGCGGTGCCTTCGCCGTCGAAGCGCAAATTGCCGCGTTTAGGAGGCTTTCGAGACGGCCGATGAAACGGGCCTGGAAGCTCTTGGACATGGCGTTCTTAGCCGCAGATGGGCACGGGAGACATGGCAGTACACACTGGTCGTGCTCAGGTTGCGATGCCCCAGTAACCGCTGGATCACCGGTAGAGCGACGCCATCTTCCATGAGGTGGATGGCGAAGCAGTGGCGCTTATGCCGAGCTCGCCATAAACGGCACTCCTTTGCCACGCATCTGCTGATGCGCGGGGTGAATATCCGGGAAGTGCAGGAGTATCTTGGCCACAGAAGTCTGGAAACAACCATGATCTACACGCACGTCATTCGCACCCTCTCCCCCACCGCCGTCAGTCCACTGGATGCGCTGGAGCGGGGCGGGTGAAAGGGCCGCAAACCCTTACACGGCCACACTTACACGCGCACACTTACACGGTTCACTTATACGAGCCGCTTGCTCGGAGAGGGACTAGCGTGTAAGGGAGTCGAGTAAGCGTGCCGTGTAAGGGTGGCGTGTAAGCGTGGCGTGTAAGGGTGCGCGTGTAAGGGTGCGCGTGTAAGGGTAGCGTATAAGGGTAGCGTATAAGGGTAGCGTGTAAGGGTGCGAGGGGGGGCCAGCCTGACGATCCCTCGCGCCGGAGACCTTCGCTTTGCTTGCATGACTGGCGCCGAAACTCTGGCGTCCGGTGGGCAAGGCCTGCGTGTGCCCCATAAAACACCTGCTCGCAAATTTATCCGCTTCAGACGGCATCGAATGGGATAGGGCAATTCAAGCACCAGAGAATTGGCCACAAAGGGCACATAAGCGGAAGCACGCAATGCGAAACAAATCTAAAACTCCAATGCCCAAAGCGCCGAAACCCGGCGCGCCTGCCGAAGCCTGATCGACGAAGTGCTGCGACACCTAACACCTACCACCTTTCACCTTTCCTTCGCGCTCCTCGCGGCGGAAACTCTCCCATCCGCGGCCATTGGCGTTCATTCGCGGTTCCGCCCCGGCCAAACGCCGGCATAGTTGCGAATCGCGGCGAGAGGGCCGTTTACGCTTCTTCTTTCCACCAGCGTGGATCCGCCCTGTTGCCGCTGCGATATTCCTTGAGCCAGCCGCAAGGTTCGTCTACCTTCGTGACGCCTGTGCCGCTATCGGCCAGCGGCGGTGCGGTATAATAAATCGGCACCGGAAAACGTGGTAGGAACAGATGCGACGAATCGTCCATAGCAAACGGCTCCTGGCGCGACTGCTGGCCGGTGGGGTGATCCTTGTCGGCGCTGGACTGGCCGCCGGGCAGTCGGTGACGAATGAGGTGCCCGAGGAGCTGCGCTATGTGCTGGCGCCGGTTGCGGGGGGCGCTACCACGTCCGGCACGGGCTCTTTCAGCTTCCAGCCGTGGGTAGCGCAGGGCGCCCAGCCCGTCTTCCGTGTCCTGCGCACGAATGGCGTTGAGGTGGGGCAGCAGCTCTTTTGGGCGGCACCCGGTGAGTCGGCGCAGGTGCTCTTCGACTGTTCATCCGGCGATACGATATTCCATGTCGTCGAAGGCACCGCCGCGAGCGCGTCCGGCCCCGCTTGGGCGGCGCCGGCCGGGCTTCAGCTTGAGACCCGCGCCTACCGCGATGGCCCGGTGCAGAGCGGCCAGGCGATCAAGCAGCTCTGCGAGGGCGCCGCGCCGGTGCAAGGGCGCAGCCTGGTACCCAATGTTTTTCTCGGGGTGAATCCGCACGCGCCGACAGAGGACTTCATCTCAATTTTCCGCGGCAACCTCGCGATTCCCAAGCCGGGCAAATACACCTTCACCGTGGTCAGCGACGGCCCGTCCGCGCTGTTCATCGACGGGCAGCACGTGGTGGCGTGGCCGGGGCGGCATCCGGTGCGCGGGCCGGGGCGGCATGGCAAGTTCCAAGCCGCCGTGGAGCTGGCCGGTGGCCACCACTGGCTCGAATACTACAACGTCGCGCAAGGACTCGCCTATACCGTGGTGCTGGGCTGGCAGCCGCCGGGCCAGACGGAGTTCGCCGTGGTGCCACCCGCAGCGTTCCCGCAACCGGCCCCCTTCCAGGTGGTGCGCGCGGAGTATGCCGCCTCCCAAAAGCTGGCACCGCGCTTCGCCTGGGAGCTCACGCGGCACCTTTCGGCCTGGGGGCACTATCTGGTGTTTGTTAAACTCCACGCGCTATGCGACGCGGCGGCATACCGCTGGACCATGGACGACGGATCGGTACTGCAGGGGCGTACGGTGACGAATCTCTTTCTGACGCCGGGGCTGCGTACGGTGCAGTTGACTGCGACGCGCGCGGGCGAACAGGCGGAGACCAGGCAAACGATCGATGTGCATCCGCTCTGGCGGCAACTGGACGAGACGGATCAGGATTACTGGGGGCAGTGCCGCCCGTGGCTCGTGTCCCGTGATTTCACCAATGCGGCCTGTGCGGACCTGTTGAGCATGCTGCGGTTGACGTCCAAGATGGATGATCATGCGTTGGCCAAAGGGATCGCCGCCATCGGCCTCAACCGGTTGGCGGAGTGGGGGGCGTCCGAGGCCGACGTGGCGATGGAGCTCGGGAATTACTTTCAAACGATTGAGGTGCGCGACTATGGGTCAGCACGCCGCGCTTACGAGGACGCAATCCGCACCTGCGGCACGAACCGGCCGGTGCAGACCGCCGCACAAGTGGCGCTGGTGGCCAGCCTGCTGCCGGTAAGTAATGATCTAGCGAAGGTGCAGGAACTGCTGTCAGCGATCGATGCGGCGGCCCTCGCGACGGATGACCGGCGGTGGCAACGCATCTGCGAGGGCGATCTGTTTTTCGCGCTGGGCCAGCCGGAGCTAGCGGCGGGGCGCTACCGCGAGGCCGGCACACGGGCGCCGCCGGACCCGCAGAACCGCGTGGGGGCTGCGCTCGCGCGGCTGGCCAAACTGGAAACGGCGCGTGATTATATCCGGCGCAATGAGTTCAACGCCGCCGAACGGGTGGTGGCGAATCTGCGGCAGGATGAGCCGCTGCAGCGCATGGACGCGGAAGTTGGGTTGATTCTGCTGGACGCCTGCCTCGGACGGAACGATTTCACGCGGGCTTACTATCTCAGCCGGAGACTCTACCAGAACTGCGAGCCCGGCTCGCATCTGCCCACGCTGCTCTACAAGCTGGCCGAGGCCGCATTTCGGATGAAGGAGAAAGCGGAGGCGACCGCCGCCTTGCAACGCTTGCACCAGGAGTTTCCGTACAGTGAGGCCGCGGCGCGGGCCCGCGAAAAATGGGGCGCGCCCGCCCCACTGAAAACGGGGAAATGATATGAAGCGCGCCGCTATTCTGCTCGCAGGTTGGGTGGTGCTCGGCGCGTGGTCGTCGTGGGCCGATGAGCAGGATTGGCTGAAGCCGCTCGGGCCGCCGCCCAAAGCCTCACCGCGCCGGATCGCGGGCGGCGAAGGGGTGCCGCCACTGCCGCTGCCGGCCACGCCGCTGCGGCGCACCGAGCGCAAGCGCGAGCCCAAGCCGCCGACGCTGGTGGCGAAGATCATCTGGGGCGAGAGCGCGCTGTTCACCTACGAGGATGGCAACCAGACGCAGGTCTCCGACTACAACCAGTGTCCGGCGGATCTCCAGCAGTTGCTCGGCAAGCTCCAGCGGCGGCTGGACCTGAGCTACTCCTATGACATGTTGCCGCTTGCGGAATTTAGCGGCGATCCCGACAAGACGGCCCTGGTCCTGTTCAATGGCAGCCGCACGCTGAAACTCGACGACAAGCAGGTGGCAGACCTGCGCGGGTATGTGCTGCGCGGCGGCACCATCCTGTTCGATTCGATCGCCGGCTCGCCGTACTTCTATGCGTCGGCGAAGCAGATCGCGGCGCGCCTGCTGCCGGAGTGCAAGCTGCGTACGATCCCGGCGGACCATCCGCTCTATCATATGGTGGCGGATGTGGAGCGGGTTAAGTATCCGCGCAATCTCGATGCAACCGAGCCGTGCCTCGAGGCCTGCTATGTGGGGAGTCGCGCCGGGATCATCATTTCGAAATACGGCTTGGGCTGCGCCTGGGACGATCATGAGGTGCCGATCCTGAAGGACGCGATCTACTACGATGTGGATTCGGGCAACAAGATCGGCGCGAACCTGCTGGCCTACGTGATCGGCTACCGCAACGCCGGCCGCGAAGAGGCCAAGCCGGAGTTCTTTGGCGCGCTGGACGAGCGCCATCCGACCGATGAATTCACCTTCGCCCAGATCCAACATGAGGGCGCGTGGAACGTCCATCCCGGCGCGGCGGCGGCCCTGCTCGGACAGTTGCGGCAGCATTCCGCCCTGAAGGTGAGCCTGAAGCGCGTCACGGTGCAGCCCGGCCAGGACGATCTCTCGGGCTATGGCTTCCTGTATCTGACCGGGCTGGACGATTTCAAGTTTACCGAGCAGGCCCGCGCCGCGCTGCGCGCGTTTCTGCGCAGCGCGGGGACGATCTTCATCAATAACGGGCTGGGCCTGCAGAGCTTTGACGCTGTGGCGCGGCGGGAGCTGCGCCAGTTGCTGCCGGAGGCACACCTGGTTAAAATTCCGCCTACGCACCCGATCTACAGCGCGCTCCACCAGATCCGCGCCTGCGGTTACACGCCAGCTTTGCAGAAGGAGCAGCCGGAGCTCAAGACGCCGGTGCTGGAAGGAATCGAGATCGACGGCGACCTGCGCGTGATCTACAGTCCGTACGACCTCGAGGCGGCCTGGCTCGGGGCGGACTACCCGCTGGCGCGGGCCTATGATCCCCCCTCCGGCACGCAACTGGGCATGAATATCGCGATGTATGCGATGACGCATTAGGAGCAGTAATTCTCAGTGGACGTGTGGCGGCGGGTCCGGCGGCCCCGCCCTACCAGAACGACCGTGGAACCGACAGATTGTGGTAGGGCG